>JAIXLE010000218.1 GCA_026931725.1 Bacteroidales bacterium | reverse complement strand
CAGAACTACGCCCTGTTTCCGCATCTCACCGTGGAGGGCAATGTCGAGTTCGGGTTCCACCACCAACACAGTTGCTCGCATCCGGCGGCCATCGGCGAGATGGACGATCAATTCCGAAGTATCGAGCATGTTGCTCGCGGTTGTGAGAATATGCCCATCCGGCGAGACGAGAATACCCGTCCCATAATTCGTGATGCTGCGGAACCCGCCCGCACCAAAGAGCTTAACCATCTTCTGATTGACGGCATCGGACACGGATCGAAACGGTTCCGCGGCCGGAAGAGAGGGAACCAGCCCCACCAGCAGAAGTATCGGAGTCAGATGTCGCATCCGGTTCATGGCAATCATGCGTGTTGGAATCCCACGGTTTATTCGGGTTACTTGCCGAATTGATAATCTCGGATGAGCAGCGTGGCGTAAGGTTTGCTCCCGTGCCAGACTTCGATCCGGTGCGGCAATTTGTGACCGCCGTGGTCACGATAATCGAAGAAGTACAGTTCACACGGATCCTCTTCCTTGACGATTGTGGATTCACAACCGAGCAACTGGCGGTTGGCCCGTGAGAAGTACCATTTTGTCTCGAAGGCACCATGTTTCGTGCGGAGAACTTCGCAATCGACACGGCGTTCACTGAGTTGTGAATCGTCGTTCTTACCCGGTTGCGGTGGGTAAAACGGTTCGTGCCCGGCATGGAAGACACCACCCTCGAAGGCCGCTCCATCCTGAATGAGCAACCGTCGATACTGATACAAGGTGGCCAGCATCCCTCCGCTCCCTTGCGGCTGGAGTAATGCCCCCACAGGTTGATCGGGCTTGAGCGGGATGAGGCTATCTTCAATGTTATTGCGGAGCAGTTTCACTTCTGTCAATTCATCGGTTCCGGGTTGGAAGCGAATTTTCAGGGCACCTTTCCGGTCAGCGAGTGTGATTTCGCCGTTCAGTTCCCACGGTTGATCCAACCCGGCAAATTTCCCGGAATCGCTGCGAAATACTTTGAGCAATTCGTCGCGTCGCAATTTGTTGAAATAGAAATTCGCAAATCCTTTCTTAGCTTCGTACAACTTTGCGGCAGGAGATTTCTTGGCACGTTCCGCGTTGGGATCTTTCGGTGCGGCACCGGGTCGTGGCTGGGGCGGCATCGGTGACTCCGTGGAGGGGTTCACGGGGGCATCCAGGTTGCCCATCAACCGCACGAGAACATCACGCCGTTGGTTATCGCGTCGGATAGTCAGCGGTAATCGCCAACCTTTCGGGAAGATACCCAGGATATTCTTGTATTGGTTCGTGCTGGTCACGGGTCGTCCCGCGAATGTCACCAGTTGATCGCCGGGTTGCAGACCACGACGAAAAGCATCCGATTCTTCGAGAATCTGACCGATGACCATTTCGCCAAGGTTGCCATCTTCGTTGCGGGTTTCGACCAGCGCCCCAAGGGTGGCATGGTCCGTATCTAAACCGGCATAGAGATGGCCAAGAAAATTTTTGATCTGATTGATCGAGATGGCATAACCCACGCCCGAATTGACCCGCCCGCGTTTCTCGAACGACCCTCGGCCATTGATACCGATGAGCTCACCTTTCATGTTGAATAACGGACCACCCGAGTTACCCGGATTGATGGATGTGTCAATTTGAATGCAGTCGGTATATTCCAGTGTTCCTTTGCCTTCAGGTGGCTGGTAACGATTGACACCACTCACCAAGCCATAAGTCACTGTGGGGGTGAAATCCAATGAGAGGCCAAACGGGTTGCCCATGGCGAGTGACCATTCCCCGACTTGCACCTGATCGCTATTGGCCATTTTGGCGAAGGGGAAAGGCTCACCCGGTTTCTTCGGTAGCAACTTAATCAGAGCCACATCACCGACTTTATCTTGTCCGACCAGAACGGCATCATACAGTTCACCATTATCGAGCCCACACTGCATGACCGCGCCGGTCGGTTGCACGACGTGGAAATTGGTGAGGGCATATCCTGCGGGGTCGATCAGCACGCCGGAACCGCACGCTTTCCCGCCATAAAAGCAGACAGCCACCACGGATGGCCGCACTTTGGCAATCACCGCGACACGTTCCGCCTGCGCATCCCAGACGATCGGTTCCGGGCCAGCCGCCACGACCAGTTGAGTTTGACCCAGCGTCCCCAGAGTCAGCGCGAGAACCCCGAGGCACGCACAACCCAAGCACCCACGCATCATCCGTCCGACCTCCGAGAATGTTGGGACACGATCATCACCGACCCCATCACGGGCGGAAGGATCTCAAGCAAGGGATTATTTCAAAAGTCTCGCCTCGGCGAGAACCAGATGACTACCCAGAAACAGGCCATTTTGACTCACCGAAATCCGTAGCTCGTTGCCGTTCTTGACATCAATCGTGATCGGTTTCGGCTTCTCTTTCCGTATCAGTTGTTCGGAAAGCACTTCGCGCCCATCGACTTCGATACGAACATGGATGGCGGCATTGGCGACCGGAACCCGATCGTCGATCCCGAGAATCGCTTGGAATTCGCGGTAATCGGCATGCAACGGATAGGTGAGCGTCGTGGTGGGTTGTACCCAGACACCCCGTTCGTAGGTCACGTTGTCCAGAATCAGATGTTCACCTTCCAACGCATGATCGTTGAAATAGGTCAACAGTGGCTCCAGCGGAACCGGAGGCGGAGCGGTGACGGTGGGTTCCCAATCTGAGAGGTAAGCAATGTTGCCTTGTGAGAAATCGAGTTTGGCCAACCCGTTGAGTGTGGGGTAGCGAATGACTGCGCCGCTCACGGTCGTCACGGTCACGGACATGCCGTTCAAATCAATGGCTTGGGCAAACAGGATGTTGCCGAAGACATCATGGACCTTGCAGATCGTGGGGGGAATCACGGCCCGTGGCGGTTGGTTGAACACGAGGCCACCCGTAGCCCGACTGAGCGGCAAAGAACGCTGCCCCCCCGATTCCAATTCAAAGGTGATCCGATCACCTTCTGCATTTCCCGCGATCACGGTGCCCGGCAACGGGTTGAGTCTCTCACCCTGCTTAATCACAAACAGATCGCGTTTCCCTCGCCCAGATACGAGTTGTTTCCATGCCGAGCGGCGATCCGCGTCCTCGGCTCCCCGCATGACGGACAGAAGCGTCTGCAATGGAACAGACAATTTCGGGGCCGTTTTCTGACCGGGTTCACTCAGAGCTTGGAGTTCAACGATCTTATCCTTGATCGCAAACATCGTTCCCAGCAGCACGGAACCATCAACAAGTTCGACCTGTTCTCGCGCCAACGCTGGGGTAAGAACTAGGGGTTTGTGTCCGAGATCCACCACCGCAATTTGTCGAACCGGGATGTTTGCAGACGAACCATCCGTGGTGCGAATCACGAGTTTTTGAGGATCGACGGAAACAATCGCCCCAGAAAGTTTTTTCCCGGCAATGAGGGTGACATCGGCTGCCGGAATGTGATGCAGGCACGCCAGGACGATGACGGCAACGCAACTAGTTCCAAATCGTGACATCGTCAATCCCTAGTAGCGGGGAAACCCTCATGGCCTCATCCCAGCATCCGTGTCGCGCTGGGAACAGCACAGCGCATCAGGGGCGGACACCGTGAATTCGATTCAAGGATTTGAAGTAATCCTCAATCATAGGCTTGAATTTCGGAGGAAGATCACGGGTGATTTCCTGAACGGCCTTGGCCCGTTCCGCGGCGGGCAGTTTTCCCCAGACTTCGGCGTAGTGACGCAGTTTCTTTTCATCCACTTTACCTTCACCGGAACCGCCCATGATGGTGCTATCGCCAGCGGGGCCGCTCGACTGCGTGGAACCACCACCCGGTGGACCGCCGCTGGGGCACTGGCCATCGCTCCCACCGCCGCCGCCACCGCCGCCTTTTTGTTTCTTTTCCAGTTCTTTGATCTTTTCATCCAGTCGGAAGACAATCCGTTTTTGAATGTCCTGAGTTTGCGGCCCACCTTTCGCCAGTTCGAGTCGTCGCCCGCTGTTATCCATCAACCGGCCAATGTTCGCCAAATCTTTCGGATCTTTGGACCATCTTTGAATATCGAAGAACATCAAGGTCGCCACCATCCGGTAACGATCCGGTGTTTCGAGAACATCATCTAACAGGCGGCTAATCGACCGCATCGCGGCAGCGCGATACTCGGTCTTCACGGCACCCAGACTGTATTCCGCAACGGCTTTATAAAAGAAGTACGAAGCGGGATCGGCCAGTTCCTCCGGCTTCACGACCGCGGCGGCGGTGAGAGACTCTTCATAGCTACGGCGACGAGCCAGAGCCTCCGTGTAAGCGGCAGCGAGATTCGATCGCAGGAAGGAATCCAATTGAGGGTCCGTGATGATCGGTGGAATCGTCGAAGGGGGCAGGATGTCGGCAGCTTGGGCTTCCGCCAACGCGGCCGCGACGGCAGGATACTCCGCACTCAAAACGGCGATGAATCGGGCGCGGAGTGATTGCGTATCTGTGCCCCAGGCTTTGGTGAACCGGGTGGCTTCGTATTTCCCGGCGGCTTGGAGCGCGGCTTGGAGCTTCGTTTGCACTGCGGCCGGAGTCATTGGCCGGTAGGTGCCAAAGCTGTAAACGGTTTGCGGGGGGGTGACCTTTTCCGCGGCGAAGACGGGTTCTGCTGCGGCTATCGTGGCACCCGTCGCCAAACCCGCTAGCCAGTATTGTAGTTTCATGATCGCATTCCTGATCGCAGGGTCATGTCCAACAGATTCGCACGCAACAATTTCACCGGAACCCCACCGTGAACAGCACGTCATGGGGATCTCGCAGGCATTATTGGTTGCCGCCAGTGGCGATTTTGTGGATCATCCCTTCCAGTTTACTCTGTCGCTCCGCAAGTTGCTGCAACTCTGCCTGTACCAGTGGATCCGCCGCTTGCTCGGCCTGGGCCTTGTTGCCGTACAGTTTGGTCCGATTGTTCACTTGAACTTGCAGTGAACGAATCAATTTCAACTCAGCGAGCAAGTCGATCAACTTCTTATCACCGGGTTTCTGTTGCTGCTGTTGCTGTTGTTGCTGCTGTTGCTGTTGTTGAATATCTTGTTGTGCCTTTTTGAGTGCATCGGCCATATCTTTGAGCAGCGCGATGATGTTCTCCTCAATGATCTGAGTATCTTTATCCACGCGTGTCTCGAACAATCGTCGTTGCACAAAGATCATATCGTGGCGCACTTCATCGAGGATTTGCGCGAAGGCCACGGCCGTGCCCTCGCTTTCGAGCAGCTTGAGAGCCGCGTTAGCCTCAGCGACGATTTGCCCTTCTTTGTCGCTTTGTTCTTGAGACTTTTGCACCTCCGCATTCGTGGTTTGCTTGTTATTCCTTTGAATCGTGGCATCAATCGACTTGGTCGATTCATACACCTCGATTTGCATGGCCAGCATCCGATTCGTGCGTGCTTCGAGGTTGGCTAAAAGTTTGAGCATCTCTTCTTCGCGGAGTTGCTTCAATCGTTTTTCGAGTTCTTGAATCGCTTTCGCCAGTTGCTCGATGGCGTTATCCTGGTTCTTGCCAGCCTGGGGGCGTTCATTCTTTTTGAGGTCTGCCTCGGCAGCTTTCTGATGCGGGTAGGCTTCTTCGACCTGTTTGCGCCCAGGTTGTTGCTGTGCCTGTTGTTGACCACCTTGCTGGCCACCCTGTTGACCGCCTTGCTGGCCACCCTGTTGACCGCCTTGCTGGCCACCCTGTTGACCGCCTCCTTTTGAACCACCAGCGCTCGCTTGCTGTTCGCCACCCTTCTTGCCGGACTGGCTTTTTCCTTCTCCCCCTGGCTGCCCTTTCGCTTGTTTGCTTTGTCCCTTCCCATCACCTTGCGACTTGCCGTCACCCGGAGAACCCGGTTTCCCGGCCTGCGCGGAGGAACCTTCTTTGCCCGAACCTTCTTTGCCCGAACCTTCTTTGCCCGAACCTTCTTTGCCCGAACCCTCTTTGCCCGAACCTTCCTTACCGGAGCCTTCCTTGCCAGCACCCTCTTTGCCCGAACCTTCCTTACCGGATGATTGCGGGTTCTCTCCCGAACCGCGGGATGCGCCGGCTTGCTCGTTTTTTTCCTGACCGGGCTTACCCTTAGCGGACCCCGCATCGGCAGGTTGACCCTCTTTCCCTTGGCCCTTCCCTTCTGCGCTTTCCTGAGCGTTCCCGTTCTCCTTACTTTCGGCCTTGTTCTCGTCGGTATCCGACTTCCCTTCCCCGGCTGATTCCCCGCCCTTGGGGTCGGCTTTCGGGTCGGCCTTGGCAATCTGCTTTTCACCGGCATTGCCATTTTGGCCCGCATCCTTGACCTTACCGCCGAGGCGTTCCGCAAGATCCCGAGTGCGATCGGCAAGATCACGCTGATTCTTGGTCAGTTTATCGGGATCGCCACGCCGCGCATCGGTCATCGCCCGGACCATCTCTTGAGCCCGCTTGATTGATTTGGCTTCGTTCAAGAGTTCGGTTAGTTTGGCGATTTCCGCTTTCAAACGTGCGGTTTCATCATCGGTCATCAGAATCGTGAGAATGTCTTGTAGAACTTTGGTGAGTTGCTCATCCTCACGCATCATCCGTTCGACATCCTGGAGGTTGCCGGTTCCCTTGGACATTCCTTGCACCAGTTTCTGAAACTGGTTGTCGACATTCTCTTTGGCAGCCAGTTCCAGGGCAGCAAGGATCACCTTGGCCCGTTCCTGATCCTCGGCACGGTCGCTCCGCTGGAGTTTCTGCGCCAAACGCAGTAACCCGGTCTTGAATGTGTAGAATAATTGCGCGTTCTTCTGTTGCTGCAACCGGATATCAGGCTGTGCGTTCGTACCATTCCCGAAGGGTGTGGTGGGCGGTTGCGCCACGAGGACCGATACCAGGAAAGCCAGCATGGCGGTCGCTACGACCGTCGAGCGTGTAAACTGCGGGCTGGACACGGGGCAACCCTCCGAGAATAGGGAGAGCCAAACACTCTCCGCGATCGTTACCCTCTTAGACGAATCAGTTCCCGCTTTCCAACAGACAGAAGGCGGGTTGTCTTGCGATTGTTACTTGACTGTGACTTTCACCGTGAGAGGTGCGCCCACGGACGGGGTCAAGGTCATGGTAAATTCGCCGGTCTTCTGGCCTGCGGTCACGTCATAGGTAAACGAATCGTTATCCGCGGATACCTTGAGAACCGCTGGGACTTTCAGATCACTTCCGGCCGAGGCTTCCACTTTCACTTGCAGGGAATCATCAGCAAAAATCTTCCAATCGACCGGCTGCGTGAGTGTCTTCTTCTCCCCTTTCGCCAATGTAATCGGTGGAACAGGTAAAAGTTGCGGATTGAACAGATTGTCCACGATACGGCGTTTGGACCGATCGAGAGCTTGTGAGACGGATTTTTGATCTTCGATGATCCGGCGCAGTTCATCGCGGAGTTTGTTGATGCTCACGACATCGCCGAGCTTTTCTCGCACCGCTTTCAATCGTTGAATCAGGGCACTTATGGCCGATTGTGCATTTTGAATGAGGACAGTCTCTGGACGCTGGCCTGCCGCCAGTGGCGATTGTACCGCTGAGATTGTCTGTTCTGTTGTGGGGAACTCGGTTTGCAGGATTTGCGGCAGCGGCCCCAGGACTTCTTCATCCCATTTCGTGATAACCGAACGATTACACCGATTCACTTCTGCTTCTCGGCGAATGCGTGTGTACTCCGTAACAACTGCATTCGTGGCATCGCGGGCCTTACCCACATCTTGCAGCACGTCTAGTGTCCGCACAGCCGAGGAGACGATGATGTCGGGGGCCGGTGCAGGATTCGCCATCCGTTCGGACACCTGATTCAGTTTTGAGCGGGCGGCTTCCAGTTTTTGAATCAGTTCATCGAGCCGAGCGATTTGCGATTCTTCATCCTTGGAGATTTCGGCCAGAAGATCCTGCTCCGAGATCACGAGTAACCGCACGATTTCGACATTGCGGCCCGTTTTCGGCCCCGTCTCCACATTGGTATCCGTGGCCACGACATTGAGTTCCACCCGGTAGCGCGGTTGAATCTCCCCCGCCAATCGGCTACGCAAATTGGGCAAAACCTGTTCAAAATCAAAACCGTCCAAGTCGGGATCTTCAAACTTGATTTGTCGCACCACATCCGGCCGTTCACGATCCACGGTCGCGGTGAGGCGTGCGACCAGGGTTTCGGGTGTCGATTTCGGCAGTCGAGCAAATTCATCGGTAAAGCGCAAGACGTTGGCCCGTCCGAACTGCTTTTTCGCTCCCGAGCCCAGTTGCCCCACGCTGGTCGCACTGACGGCCGGCCCGATGGCGACACCGAGGTTCGGCCACACTGGTGCCATCGCCCAAAGTCCAGCCGCGGATTGCCGTTGCAAAGCAAACACGGCCGGAGACTCTACGGGAGTCACGGTGTATTCAAACTCGACTTGGCTCAGACCGTTATCATCGCGGACCACGCTCTCGCGGATGAACGGCACCCGCGCCATGGGCGTACAGAGGTAAACATTCCCCTGTCGGCGTAACACTTCCACGGTCATTTCGACTTGTGGTGGTTGATCTTCCGCCACTTGAATCAAGATGGCCCGCTTCGCGGTGACCTGATCCTCATCAAACAGTGTGAGTTCAAATTCCAATGTCTGCGTCGGTGTGCGTTGCCCCTGGAATGCGATGGTGAATGTATCACCCGAAACGGGCACATCTTCCTCATCCGGTGCCCCTTCGGGCTTACCCGCCTTGTATCGCAGACGTACGGCTTTCAACGGCTTGTCCGCGCTACCCGTGAGGACAACACCACTCCCAGCTGGGATAGAGAACACCGACCGATCACCCGTCAAGGACAGGGGCCGATCCGCGAAAACTTGGCGAAGCCCCTTCAGACGTTCCCAATCCGGCCGCAAGGCGCTCACATCCTCGCCGACATACGGCGCGGGGTGGTACAGGTAGGCGGGTTGGTATTCGGTACGGGTCAGTTGGGGCAGCATCGGCGGCGGCAGCAGGGTCACGCGACGGGGAGCCGTGGCAAAATCCGCACCACGCACCACAAAACGGATCGACTCTTTCAAATCCGTGATGTCACCACTGAAGATGCCGGAAGGATCGCGGGTCAGGCTGACGGTACCGCCGGTCTTCTCACCGCGATAGCTGAGGATGACATTGGTGGGAATCTCCAGTTTTCGCACCGTCCGACTCATCGCGGCCGAGCGAGCCCGTTGCAGGAGTTCTTCACCCCAAGCCGTCGTGGATGCACTGGGGAACAGAGCATCCACCAGCGTATCGCCTGTCGGTTGATTCTCAGTCGCGGTATGCGATGAGATTCCCAGGATCGTCAGATCGGAATATCGGAGCGGTCGCCAACCTTCACGGGTTTCACGATCCGCAATCACCCATTCCACCGCTCGGACACGGATGGTCGGGGCGGGCGCATCTTTGCCGATACGGAGTTCTTCACCATCGAATCCGACCAGTTCCAGATGCGCATGGCGCGGCCAGGGCGTGTTGAGCAAGAGGAGGTTCCGTTCTCCCCAGATCGTCACGACATCGCCGAACTGCCAAGCGAATGTTCCCGGAGAAGCGGAACGCGCATAGGCAGAGTGCCCGACAAAGGCCACAATCACCCCGCCGATGATTACCCCCACGAGGGCGAACCCCTGCCACCACAACCGATGCCAGTTGAAGACCGTTTCCATCGGCACTTGATCAACCCGCTCGCGGGCTTCGTCGATCGTTTGTCGGATCATCTGTTCCGAATAGCCGTATTGGGACATCTGCTGGACATCCGCTAGTTCGACCGCCGTAATCAGCCGATCACCGAGTACCTGCGGGAACCGCTTTTCCAGCACCAAGGCCAAAGCAGGGTAAGAGAATTCCCGGTTCATCCGCAAAACCACCCGCGCCACCAGCAACCCGATGAGGATCAGCAAACCGATCAACAGTATGATGAGCCGCAACCCCCACGGAGCATCTTGAACCCAGTCGATTTGAGCCAACCGGAAGGCTCCATAATCCAGAATCAGCCCGCACCAGAACGCGATCACAGCCAGCAATCCCGCGACAAGCAACCCATCCATCACGACGAATCGCCGAATCGTCCCACGGAGTCGATCCAGTGGATGATAAATGGGACGATCAGATTGTTGCGTCGAAGCCGTGGTAGACATAGCAGAACGTCGCCCGTTCAAGTATATCGGATGTCAGATAGTAGAATCACGCCAACCGCAACAGTTTCCGAGTCGCCCATTCAGCGGAGAGCAAGCCCACCACAATCAGCAGGAGCGCACCAATCTGAACGTGATAATCAAATTCCCAGAGATAGCTGCTCACGATCCCAGCCACACCCAACAAGCCGATCACCAGAATAACCGAAGCGAGAGGAATCTGCGAACGACCCCATTCACTGTGGCCTGTCAGGATCGACACCAACACCAATAGGGCCAACACCCCGGCCAGGATCGTCACGATCAGTGCGGCCACGAATCCCGTTCGCGGAGTGAGTGGCATATCCAGCAGAGAGGCCTCGATTCCCAGGCCGTGGAGAGCCAGCGGTTTATCCCATAGATCCTCCACGGGGCCACGGTTGCGCGAGTTTTGGAACTTCGTTTCCAAGCACTCGGGAATCCAACCCAACCGTTCCGGTTCGGAAAGTCGAAACGCCAGTTTCGCTTGAGCGGAATCGTTGACCGCACCCCGCAAGGCCGTGACCGTATCCGCATTCTTGATGCGCGATTCCACAGCATTTACCGGACTGGCAATCGCTTCGAGCAAGGCAAAATCGGGTCGCGTCTCATCCAGTTCGGGATCCGATCGCCGCACGATGAATTCCGAAGAAATCGTATCGCCAGGGCTATCGGGAACATCAACAACCACCTGATAGCGGAAGTCACCCGGTGGGAGTTGACGCGGATCGGCCAAAACCTGCCCGGTGTAGTAACCATCGAAGCCACTGGCACTCTTCTTGGCTTTGAGCGGGAACGGCCCGAACTGCTTGTTGAGCGGTTCGCCGATGCTGTTATAAGCCACAATCTTGAACTTCGGGTCCAGTTCATTCTCACCGTAAGGCCGACCGCTGGGGTTCAATAGCCGGGCCTGTACCCGAATCGGCGCGCCGGAGATGAACTCTTTCCCCATCAGGACACGCCCGCGCGAGGCTTTCACATCTCGGTTCGTCGAGATGTAGCGTGCCAGTTTGATCCAGAACCGTTCGTAGTATTCGGGATCCTCGGCCCGGAGTCGATAAATCTCACCCGATCCCATGAAGGCGGTACGGCCCCGCACGGGTTGCGTCGTGACGAGCCACGGTTTCGGGTCCGGGTCGCCGCGATCATTCACATCCAAAAATTCCGCGAGCGTAATCGAACCCGGCTTGGTCAGTTTGACTGGATAGTAGCTAAATATTCCTTCTTTGGGTGCGATCAGGGATCGCAGATCCGAACCGGGTGGTAGCTTTTCACGGCCGGTGAAATACGATTCCCAACCCGCTGCCGGATCGTCGGTCGCACCCTCGGTCAGTTTCAGCACATCAAAATCGGGGTTCGGTTTGAGCAGCAACCGGCGTGGTGTCCGGGGTACAGGGCGAGTCTTGAGTAGGATGATGTCGTCCGGCAAAACCGGCAGAATATCCAGCAACGGTTTCAGTCGGCCATCTTCGGCAGCTCGGGCCAGTTGGAAGCTGTAGATTGGCCCCGCCACGAACACGAACCCGCCGCCGAGATTGTCCACCCAAGATTGCAAATTCTTGATCTGATCTTCAGACAACTCGGACCAATCGGGGTCAAACGCCACAATCAAATCATACTCGTTCAAGTTGTAATACTTATCTTCGGGCCGATCCGTCGCCTTGTTGGTAGTGTCCAATCGAGTCGGGAACTTGTTGAGTAGCCGTTCTGGGGGCACGCTCTGCACGGCGGTTCCTTCTCGGCCGCCTTCGGTTTGCAGACAGACGCTAAGTTCCGCCCGCTTGGCATCGACCTCGCGGACGAACAACGGCAACAACGTCAGATACTCTCGGCTAGGCCCACCTGCGAACAACAAAACGCGGATCGGTTTATCAATCACCTGCAATGCCCGCGGCGGGCTGGCGTGGAACGGTTCTGAAAAGATTTCCCGCCGGTCACGGGCGATGCGGGCAACGAGGTGCCATTCCCCCTGTTTGAGTTGCCGATTCTTTCCGATCTTTTTGGATGCTTCGGTCAATAACTCGGGAACCGCTTCTGGGTCGATCACGAACTCGGCCTGACCGTGTGGCGGTTCGCCGGGTTGGAAGACCAGTTTCTGAACCACGGTATGATCAGCCTGGTCTTTCTTGGGATCACGCGAAGGTAAAAACAAATCGAGTTGCACTTCCACTTCTTGATTCGATAAGCCGACACCGTCCGCTTCCACAACCACCTTGAATTGCTCATCTGGCCCAGCTCGATCGGGGACTTGTAAATCCGTGATCTGGATGCCGATGTTCTCCCGCGGTTGACCGAGTGCCACGGTAAACAGCGGGATTTTCTCACGCACGGCGCGTTCTTCCAGTTCGTTCAGAGAGGCTGACCCACCTAAGTTGCTGCGGCCGTCCGTAAAAATGATGATCCCCTGCACCATGTTGGCGGCTTCGCGGTTGATTGCCGAGATCATCGCATCCGCGACGTTGGTGCCCAGGATGATGGAACGGGCCACATCGATCCGCTTCTCCAGTCGGCCGCGATTCGCCTGCAACACGGTCGCATCCGCCGGAGAGAGAGACTGCGGAATCGCTTCTTCTCCTGGGAGTTTGGCCCAGGTCACTGCCCAATCTGTCGTACCCGGTTGATCGGGTTTCCAGTGCGGAGAAGCCTGGACCGCTTCCCGTCCAGCTGGCGAAAGCCCTTGCAGAATCCACGGCTTAAAATCGTACTGCACCCAGGAGAGCCATTCCTCCCGTGACCACAGCGGTTGCTCAGCCGAGAAAACTTGCGATTCCTCATCCAATCGCGTTCCAAAACGATAGACCGTCACGGGGTTCTTTTCGAGTATCCGTTGGAGGAAGTCGATCTTGTCATCCATCAAATAATCGAGCAGTTTCTCGATCCGCGTTTTCGGTTTGATCGTGGAATCCCGACTCAGATCGTCGCTGATCCGGGTCACGCTCGGTGAGATGTCCAGAATCACAACCACACGGGAACGCTTTTCCGTCTTCTCCCAGGTTTGAACAGCAGGTAGCAAGAACGCCCCGGCGAGCAGCACATACACACTCGCCCGCAACCCGGCGAGCGGCACCGCCCAAAACCAGCGGATCGTTTGCGTATCCCGCAGGTAGCCACCCACGACAAAACAGAGGCCGAATAACAAGACACCGCTGACGAAGAACAGCCAAGCTGCATGTTCCACCGGGCCGATCTCGGCTTGTGAACCGAACAGATGCAGTGTCACCGCTTCGGTGCTCATCTGCGGAAAACCGATCGCAATACCCACGAGCAGAAACGCGATCAGCCGTAAGACCGCCAGAGGGAAAGCCCCATGTGGCGAGAATCGGGTATCTGTACGATACAACCACGCCACACAGCCCAGGCTGGCGGCCACGAACAGCAAAACCAACAACACCTGAATCACGCCGGTCAATGCCAGCAATTCGACCCCGGCCACCTCACCGATGCGCCGTAAGAGGCCATCGGCAAGCGTACCTGGGTTCAATGGGAACGCTTCTCCCAACCGGCGGAGAATGAATTCCGATTCTTGTGTGACACCTTGCTCGTTCATTCGCCGTCTCAGTAATGGCGGCAATCACGCCGTGAGTGAATCAAACCGATTTCGCCACTGTTTCCGCATCAGGCACCATCGCGGTGCGAGAAAGACGGTGCATCACCGCTGCCGCGGATGGAGCCGCTGCATCCACATCGCTGGCGCGGGAATGATGACTGAACCGCACGGCCAACGCCTGTTCCGCTAGCAAGACCAGGAACAGAAGCAGGAAAATCCATCCTGTTTCAGACCAATCTGTCTTTTTATTCTTCAATTTTTCAAGCCAATCTGTCTCTTCGGGTGAATGCAACTGCGCTCCGGGGGCCAACAACTGCACGTCATCTCGACTGACACGCCGAAGGTCGCCTTCCCGCACGGTGTCGGTGTTGAACACCGCAGCGCGATACTCGGGGATTTCGCTCGACTGACCACCTGCCGGTGATGCGCGCAAGGCCGTGAGCCGGAACAGATACGCGCCGGGTTGGGTTGTCTCCCCGAACACGAGTTGGAGTTTCCCGCCCTGGGCAACCATCGTTTGCTCTTTGAGATCGACACGCGGCGCGGGGTTCGGGTCCGTGCCTCGCCCGCCATTCTTTGCCGGAACATGCGTGAGGAAAGTTCGCCCTACTGTCGCCGTGTATTGCGTGGGATCGAAAGACCAGGTGAGCGTATCACCGACCGAGCGGTTTTCATCCGCTCCACCACCGGAAAGGTAGTTGCCCATCGCGGAAATCACCGGGCTATACGAGGCATTGCCCGGCGGTTCGGAGGGCCAGTCGGTCCAGGTTTCCCCGGCTGTACTCAGAAAAGCGGTCACGCGGCCCCGGCCAAACTCCTTGGCGAGGTAAAGCGGGTTGCCAAACTTCACGCGATCGCGGAGTCGGGTCGCTTCCGTGCGGAGATCAGCCATTTTCGCATGGGACCATACTTCGCGGAGTAACGCTTCAGCCGCATCGCCTTCATTGCGTTGATCGGCCAGCAGGCGATCGAGTTGATCCGCCAGCGTGGACAGCGGTTCAGAAGACAACGCCGTTCGCCGCAGTTGATCCCGGAGTTGCGTCAAGACTTCCTTTGCCCGACTAAACTCAGGATCTTCCACCGGCAAGCCATCCGTGATACGACGAATCTCCGCTTCATAAGCCGACATCGGCTGATCGTTCGGCAGACAATACAGTTCGGTGATAGTGGGATCATCTCGCCATTTCCCCAACCGCTGCACCGGCCAGTAGCGTTTGATGGCCACGAAGCCGAAGTATTTCTCAAATTGTTCCGCGTCTTTCACGGACAGATTGCCGCGTTCATCCGTGTAGAGTGTGTTCAGTGCCGGATGCTTGCGGACATCCGGGTCACGTAACACGAGTTTCTTTTCGAGGATGCGGAACTTGCGGGCCAACAGTTCCTCGGCCGAGAGTTCCGGGCTGGGTTGATCCGGCAAGGGAACAGGGAACACCCCTTCTCCATTGCGGTACAGCAGTTTCGTGTAGTCACGCGGGTTGACATCCGGCCCCAGGAAGAACCCAGTTCCACCCCCATCGCGGACGTAGCGTTCGAGGTTCTGCACCGCGGTTTCCGAGAGGCCGGGCACATTCACCAACAGGATGAACGAGAAATTCGTCAAATCGAGTTGTTCCAAATCCCGCGGTGTCCCATCGACCCAGGAGAAGCCACCGAGGACGTTCGTAAAAATCCGTTTGAGATAGAACGCATCGCCATCTTTCTGATCGCGTAATGCAGGTCGTCCTTCGACAATCAGGATCGGCAGACGCTCGCGGACTTCCACCACCGCATGACGCACATTGTCCGCACCGATTCCGCCGTTCTCGCCCGTTTCCAGTGTCGCGGATACCAGACTGAAACGATCCAGCGGGGCTTCCTCCGTACCGACTTGATCGAACGTCAACTCAAAGCGGGCCGTTTGCTCAGCATTCCCACTGAGCGTGGGGATAATCACGGAGCGGCCCTTGTTTTCGTCGCCGTTGACCTTGATGGCGAATCGAACATCTTTGAGTTCCTGGGCACCAAAATTCTTGACTCGCAGCACGAATTCTAACGGTTCGTACCGGGCCACGGTCAGTTTCGCGGGGCGCAGTTCGAGGATACCGACGTTGTCGTTGTGCAACGGTGCCCGTTTTTCATCCTTGCGGAACGGATGAGCCACATCGACGAAATGCACCTGCACCCCTTCTGCCGTCAATTCCGCGACGGCCTGCTTGATCGCTTCTCCATCCTCGGACCAATCGACTGCCCGGAAATCGCTCAAAAAGTGAACGACTCGGCCCACATCGCGTGCCCCTTGCGTTGCAATGAGTTCCTGTGCCCGTCGCAACCCGGCTACGGGGCTCACGCGAATCGGATTCGCTTGAAACGCGCCGAGATAGCTCCGAATCTCTTCATTCGTGGTCGGGTTGAGCCGCTCAAATGATCGGGTCGTTTTCAGATCGGACAGTACGGTCAATTCCAGAGATTGCGGGGTCGTCGCCTGAGCCGCGGCCGGAACGATCTGTTCAACCAGGACTTTTTTCGCTTGTTCAAACGCGTGGCTCGTGGCTCCACTTTCCGAGCGGAACCCATCCGTCATGCTGGGTGTGTCGTCGATGATGACGATGTGGGAGGTACTGCGTTTATCGGTGCCCAGCAGAGAATCGTTGCAACCCATGAAGCGGCCAACGAGCAACCCCATCAGCGCGACAAGGAGCATCCGCAAGAGCAACAACAGCAGTTGCTCCAGGATCATTTTGCGGCGCATGCGCTTCTGCGCTTTGAGGAGAAACTCCATCGCCGCCCAGCGAATACGCTTATAACGCATCCGGTTGATGAGGTGGATGATGACCGGCACAGACACCAGCACCAAGCCAGCTATCAGGGACCACGGATTGACGAACAAGTCAAACATAGACTCTGCCGATAGGGGATAATTTCTCAGCGTCGCACCGGGCTCGCCCGATCCGACATGCGCATATGGAGGAACCGCGACAAGACCGCATCCAAGTAATCGCTGGTGCGAATCAACGTGTAGTCCACCCCCAACCGGGTCAAACCGCGGCGGACTTCAACAAGATATTCTTCCAACGCTTCCAGATACCCCTGCCGCAACGCTTTGGGATCGCAGAACAGGTGCGGCATCTCTTCCAAACCCTCGAATTTCGTCATCCCGCTGAAGGGGAACGTCAGTTCATCATCGTCAAGAATGTGGAAGACCACGACATCATGACGGCGATGACGCAGCATTTCGAGTGCTTTGAAGAGATCCTCCCGATCGGTGAGCAGATCGGAAAAGACGATAACCATCCCGCGGATCGGTGAGGATTCGGCCACTTGCCGCATGACTTTGCGAATCGCCGTTTGTTGCGAAGGTCGACTCAGATCGAGAGACTTCGTAATGGCATCCAGTTGGCGTTGGTTGCTGCGGGGGGGAATGGCCTGCTTCACCTCCCAGCCAAAGCTGTACAACCCTGCGGAGTCCTGTTGCTTGATGATGAGATAAGCCAGACACGCCGCCGCCGTGCAGGCATATTCGTACTTGTTCATCGGGCCACGGCCATAGAGCATCGACTCACTGGTATCGACAACCAGACTGGCCCGCAGGTTGGTTTCGGCCTCAAACTGTTTGATGTAAAACTTGTCAGTTTTAGACCAAACTTTCCAGTCGAGGTGTCGAATGTCGTCACCCGGAACGTAATCGCGGTGTTGGACGAATTCGACCGATTGACCGAAGAACGGACTCTTATGCGCACCGGAAATAAACCCTTCGACCACTTGGCGTGCCCGCAAATCGAGCCGGGCAATCTGCGCAATGGTCGAGGGGTGCAGGAATCGGCGGGGGTCGTCAGAATCCATAAGAACCACTTACTTATCCGTTTGAGGTCGAAGAATTTCCTGTTGAGGACAGGAGAGCTTCCGATTCCCGATTCTAAATTCTGACCAAAATCCGAGCATCACGCCGTGAAAATCTTCTTGAATCGCTCATCGCGTTCGAGATCCCCTTCTTTCGCGGGGGTTTCGTCCAGCAATTTCTGGATCACGGTTTCGGTTGTGACCCCTTCCGAGGCGGCGGTAAAGTTCGTCAGAATCCGATGGCGAAGAACGGGGAACGCCAGGGCTTGTACATCTTCCGTCGTGACGTGCGGCCGACCGTACAACAATGCACGGGCTTTCGCGCCCAGAATCAGGTTCTGAACCGCTCGCGGGCCGGCTCCCCAACTCAGCCATTCTTTCACGAATTTCGGCACCCCCGGTTCCCCGATGCGGGTTTGACGCACTAATGCCAAACAATACTTGATACAATGGTCCGAGACAGGTACTTTGCGCACCAGCGTTTGCAGTTCGAGAATCTGTTCACCAGACAATACAGGTGAAATCTCTTCGCTTTGGATAGCCGTGGTCCGCCGGGCGATCTCAAACTCTTCATCGAAGGAAGGGTATTTGACGAAGACTTTGAACATGAATCGGTCTTGCTGCGCTTCGGGCAGCGGATAGGTTCCTTCCTGCTCGATGGGGTTCTGCGTCGCCAGCACGAAGAACGGATTCGACAATTTGTGCCGCATCCGACCCACGGTGACTTGCCGTTCCTGCATCGCTTCGAGCAGAGCCGCTTGCGTTTTCGGTGGGGTTCGGTTGATTTCGTCTGCCAGAATGACATTGGCGAACAGCGGTCCGGCGAGGAATTTGAACTCGCGCTGCCCGGTTGACCGATTTTCCTCGATAATTTCCGTACCCGTGATGTCAGCGGGCATGAGGTCCGGCGTGAACTGGATACGGCTAAAATCCAGCGAAAGCGTGCGAGCCAGGGTGGAGATCATCAATGTTTTCGCCAGGCCGGGCACCCCTTCGAGAATACAGTGCCCCCGACTGAACATTGCGATGAGGAGTTCTTCAATCACCTGATCCTGGCCGACGATGACGCGGGTGAGTTGTTGTTTAATGTCATCGAACGATTTCTTGAGCCTCTGCATCGCCGCGATGTCAGATTCTCCAAACGTATTAGCCGCTGCGTGATCGTTCATGAGTGAGCCGGGCTCCAAAAGATAAAAATCAGTCGATACGAACCGCGACCAGGGGAGGCATCCCCACTCCAACCGTTTCCCCGGTGGGGCACGGCTTGGGAACAATCCGGTTAGCGGTAATAAATCGGCAGCAACCCTTTATCGAGTTGCAAAATCGTCAGGTTGATCGCGGTGGAGAACACAGGGCCAATGTAGCCACTCGTCCAGCTTCCATCAGCGTTTTGTTGCGATTTCAGGTGATCGAACATCGCCTCTTTATAGTGACTCCAAGTGAGCCAACTCGTTTTCACATCATTCGGGAAGAGTTTGCCGTACCGATCATCGCCTAAAATGTAGAGTGCTTGGGCAAAATAGTAGCTCTGGTATTCATCGTGAGCGACCCGACCTTTAGCGATCGGGATGTTTTCTTTGCAGAATTTGATCCATTTCTTCGCGTATTCATCTTCATATTGGCCAGCAGCGAAGGCGCAGGCCACGGCGGCGGCGGTCAACGGCGGGCGTTCCTGCCCCACGGGTGCCGCCCCACCACTTTGATAGAGGCTATAAATAATCCCGCCGCGTGCCGTGGTGGCGTTCCGAAGATACTTCACGGCTTTGTCGATGATTTCCTTGGGAACCGGGATACCCGCGTTGCGAGCGGCCCGCAGTGCCTGCAACTGTGTAATCGTCGTTGAACCTTCGTCGAAGTTATTCCCATCCGCTGCGGAAACGTAACCCCAACCGCCTTTGTTCGTTTGAGCTTTGCCAGTAAACTCTACAGCTTTCTTGATGATTTTTTCCAGTTTCTTGCGCCGTTCCGCGTCTTCTTCCTCGCCATAGGCACTTGCCAGAAACAGAAGACCGAACCCATGACCAAAGGTATAGCGTGAGGATTCCGTGGGATTGTTTGGATTACCGAGCAAGCCGTTCGGCTGGGCACGGGCCACGAACCAGTTGACGGCTTTTTGAATGTTGTCGCTGTATTTGCCTTCCCGGAGCGTGCTGCCCTCCATGAGCATTGCCATTCCGGCCAGTGCGGTCATCGATGTGGGGTACTGTCCGCCTTGGGCTTCCCAGTGACCATCGGGCGCTTGCGTGCGCTTGAGCCAGTCGAGTCCCTTGTCTATGACGGCATCCAGGTCTTTTTTCTGGGCCACTTCAGGAGCGGAGGTCGAGAAGTTCACACTCATGGTGAGTAAGGCAAGCCCGGCGATAATCAGGCGGAAGGACAAACTCATGAGCGATACTCCCTAGCCGAACAGATTTCGACTCATGAAAGGATGACGAGTTGGCAGGGAAAACCTCACACGCAAAAACCCCCGCCGAGAGGAATTGTGGTGGAGGAACGAATCGGCGGGAAATTGCAGAACATCGCCCGAGTACAGAGGTTCGGGCGATCGCGGTTATCGGGATGATGCGGAATCTTTCGGCTCGATGCGGAGCCGCAAATCGTAGCGCCAGAGTTCGATGGCTCGCGTTTTGGGATCCGCGTACATCGACACGAAGGCACCATTCTGGGGGAATCCTTGCCGTTTATCAAGCCGACCCCGTTTATCGAGAACGATGACGTTGTACTTCATGACATGATCCTCTTCATCAACACCGGGCGCTGCCGCGATGAGGACCGGAAGTTCATCAAATCGTTCCAGAATCAGCAGTTGATTCTCAAACGGTCCATCATAGAACCAGAGCCGCTTGCCGGTCGTGCGATCAAAACCATAAGCGGCCCCATTCACGGGGTGCGACTTCACCATCGAGAAACCGTTCCCCTGCAAGTTTCGGCGGTTGCGGTCCAATTTTCGATTTAGAAACAGATACACGCGCTCCGCATCCATCAGGAGATAGGGTTCGGTAATGTCGAACTTCCCTTCCGAGTTACAGGTGTGTTCGGCCAGATTGGCCGCATCGATTTGCCCCTGGAAAATCAATTTGCCTGTGTTGACATGCAGAACCTCAAACGATCCATCGGGAGCCAGACTGCCCGTCCAATCGCGATCGTCTGTGGTGATGATAACCGCCTGGGGCGGGTACTGTTTCGACCATGCATCCTGCCCCGTGAGCGGATCATAGAGACGCAGCACGCGTGGTTTTTCGTCGCCGCCTTCGCTGAGGAGGATGTGGCGACCCCAGACACCGACTCGCGCCGAACTAGCATACATCGCGGCGAAATCGGGGACGTTCTCCACGATCGAGCCATCCACCGCCCGCAACACTTTTGCCGTGGTGCCCGCAGCCGATGTTTCGATCAAAAAGAGATGGCGCGCATCACCGAAGACCTGCGCCTTGGTCGATACGTTCGTCCGTTGCCATAGGAGTTCCTTGGTGTACGGATCGAGTGCTACAAGGCCATCGCGTGTGACCAGACACACATAGTTCGGTTGAATGACGGCCGAGCGGCCCAACCGGAGAGTCCAGCCATCCGGGTAGGACACCACGAGTTCATTCGGGTCTTCGCCGGGTTGCGGGGGTTGCACCTGGGGTTGCTGGTTCGGATCCTGGAAATTGTTGCCGAACAGGTTGTACCGCCAGAGTTCGCGTTTCTCGGCCAAGTCGAAGCAATAGGCAAACTGCCCGATGTTCATCAGCAAGAGATGCCCGCTCGCTTGAGCGACACGGTAAGACGGCGGCCCCTGGTTGAAGCCATTGCGGCCCAGAATCATGGACAAACCGGGAAATTTGCACCGATCCTCCCCCGTCACATGATCGGTCACCCGCAACACCCACGGTTCGGTGCCGCCGTTCGGGTTCATTTCCATCGTGAGCCGATAGCGAGCAAAGAAGGGCAATAAATCCCCATCCGGCCGCACGGTGAAGGTCTGTTGTTGGAACGGTCGGCCCGTATTCCCTAACTGGAATTCCACGTTGTAACTGGAGAATGTGGAACCGCGTGCCGGTTCGAGGTACGGTAGCAACCGTTTATCGGTAATCAGTTCTCCGTACAATTCCGCTCCGGTTTTCCCATCACGGACGACAACCTCGGCATACCGCGTCCCGAGTTGGGCGTACAACCCCACCGCGTCTTCGAGCATCCCGCGCCGGGTCATGACGCGGGCCAACGCCTCAATGGCACGGGCGATGGTCTGGTCATCTTCTGCCGTGGCCCACAATTGCATCAACTGGATTTGTGCATCCCGCATATCGTCGTCGTTGTTCGTCAACAACAGTTTTTCGGCGAGTAAGAGTTGCGCTTCTCGGCCCGAGGGGAAATACGGCCCGAACACTTGTACGAACTCTCGGAGTCGTTTCAGATCATTTGCACCGCGTACCGCTTCCCAATCGCTCGTCACGCGATCTTCGAGCGGTTTACGGGTTGCTGGGTCTTTGGCGTTGCGAATCATCGCATCAATGCGACCCCGCGCCCAGACATCGGGGCGTGTCATACCGTTCGGTTCATCGAAGATGGAGAAGAGTTGCGAATTATCACCGAGTGAGGCGAAGGCGCGATAATGGTCGAACGCCTCCACGAGCCGACCCTGCTTCTCACGGCCACGCGCCACGAGCGAAAGATACAAACCTTTCCGGCGAATCTGTTCGTCCAGCAACTCTTGGCGTTTCAGTTCATTTTCGGTGTCGATGGGAATTTCGCAGAGTGCTTGATACTCGTTGAGAATTCCTTCGGCCGCATCAAAGTTATTACGAAGCAACTCCGTGTAAGCCTGATACAGTTTCTCGCGGATGGTCCGGCGAATTTCTTCTGGTGGGTTGTGCTTTTCCGCAGCCTTGAAGTCCGCAACCGCCGCTTGGAGTTTGCCATCATCCAACAGCAACTCCCCCCGGAACGTGAGTCCCTTCGGGTCGTTCGGGTTTTGGGCGAGGAGTCGATCCATTTCTCGCTTCTTCAGTTCGATCAACGGGAACGCGGAAATGCGGGTGGCCGATTGTGAGAAGAGTTGCCCTTCATGGAACACGAGATTGCCCAACACAATCCGGCTATCTTTGGGTTCGTATCGGTCCACATAGTCGATGGTCTTCTCGCGGAATGCCGTCTTCGAGCGGACTTGACCCGAAGCGGCATCAATGGCCCAGACTTGCGGTTGGGTCGAATCGGGGCGATCCGGGTCACCGAGCATGGGAATGTAATAGAGGCCATCTTTGGTCGCCACGCCGTGCCCAGCGGGGGTGCCAATCTTCAGTTGTTTCCAGATGGGTTTGCCATTCCCGTTCAGAGCGTAGCCACGAGCCGTATTTTTGCCGACCACAACCACCGTGCCGGACACCACGCCGCCGACCATCAGGTCATCTTTCTCGCGTGCATCTGCCCAGAGGATATTCCCGGTTCGTAGGTCCAGGCATTGAATCTGATCAGAGTCATAAGCCGTGACGATGACTTTGCCATCCGCGATAATCGGCGCGGATGCGCGCCAACGATCCTGTGGCAATGTCTGTTGGGGATTGACCGGCACACGACGAATACGACCGTTGATCGGCTTCGGTTGCGGGTCCGCCGTGCCATACCCGCGTGCCCAAAGGAGGCTGCGTGCGTTAATATCCACCGCAATGACGGCCCCGCAGTTGGTCGGGCACACCAGCACACCATCCGCATAGGTTAGATACACGGGTTGAATCCGCCGCAGGGAATCTTGATGCAGCGGGGTATTGGGTCGACCGAGATTTTGTGTCCAGATGAGTTCGGGGTACTTGTCGGCCCGCTTGCTGTTCTCAACCTGGCCTCCCACGAGTTTATGCGGGTCGATACAGGCGAGTCGGAGGTAGCTGTCGCGTTCGTACAAGACGTACAACTTGCCATTGATGGGGACAGGCGGCCCCAGGAAAATCGCGTTATCCGTCAATTCGGCAGTGTTAGTTGACTTCCGTTCTTCTTCTTCGGTCATTTTCGTGGTCGCCAATCCACCCAGGGACCAGACGAGCTTTCCGGTCATCATGTCTACCGCAACCAGACGGCTATATTCCGTCATCCCGCGTAAGCCGGTCGTTCCAGGAGCCATTCCCGCGGGATTGGGAAACCCACCGAATTGCGGATTGAACAATTGCGCAGGCGGTGGCACGGCGACATCATCGATGAAATACACGAGCTTCCCATCATGGCTGAGCGAGCCCACTTGTGCATTTTCAAAGACCAGCGTGGGCGTGCGTTGTTCCCAGAATGGCCGCCACCATTGTTCCACCTCGTTTTTCACTGCTCCGCTGGAGTTCGTAATCAGTGAGTATAGACCGCCCTTGGTTGGGGTCATCCAGAAGAGATCACCAGCGTTCAGCGTCCGCCCGCGGGAGACGAACCCATTCTTCGTCACCCGTGCGTACACTCCATCGTAGGTACGATACAGAATCAGATTCGGAGCCGTCACGGGGAAGAACCCCGGTAAGGCTACCTGCCCTTTCGATTTGGTCTGGTTGAGAAAACTGATCGCTTTACTGATCGCTTCTTTGATCCAATCCCGGCCATCCTGCGGTGCCGTGTCATCGGAAAGTTGCAGCACTCGACTCACAAACGATGGCGAGAGAAACGGTGTCCCCCCTTCCCCAACCCCCGTATGGGCGGCATTTCCATAGCGAGTGGTGACATACTGATCCCCGACACGGCCAAAGAGCATTTCAACCGGAAAATCTCGCTCCTGACGCAATTCTTCTAGTGAGTACGTTTTGCCGCCCAGTAACAGACCATCGCGGGGGAACTGTCGTTCGAGTCGTTCCCAGACTTGCCCCAGTAACCGAGGGGAAACACCTTCGGGAGCCCGTTTGAACGCCACGGCCGCTTTGAACAACGTCAGCGGAGTGAGCAGATCCTCAGAACCCGGCCGAGCGAGCAGGCGGGCGAACCCATAAGCGGCTTCGACATAGTTCCCTTTATGCAGGTTCAACGTCGCAATCAGCAACGCAGCCTGACCACCGGCATCAGTATGGAAATAGCGTTGCGAAACAGCCGCCAGCATTCCGGGATCGTAACCCGCTTTGATGGCTGCTTTGAGGGCCGCATCAGCAGGTGGGCCGAATGTCAGCTGATAAAATTGCCGACCTTCTGCGGGGAAGGCACCAATCAGGCGATTGGTTTGATCTTTGATGCTCACATAGCGTTTCCGGGTCTGCCCTGCCTCGCTTGGTTCTTCGATTTCGTAGAAGGAATCACTCCCACTATCCAGCAATTGTTGGGCAGTCCCACACACAATGTCCCACGGAATGTTCTTTTCGCGGGCCAGGTAATCGAGGACCGCCTGATAGCGTTGCGAGGAATCGCGGTCTTTCGGCAACGCCAGCGACTCAAAACCGTCGTTCATCTCCTGATCGGAGGAATCATCGGCAGGTTTCGGCGCAATCGGGGCTTGTTTGATGAGGTTCTGACCAAACGCGGGCCACCAGCCGAGAAAACCGGCCACGACCAAACAACCACCCAAAGCGAGACAGGACTCCAGAAGTCGGCGGATGTGTCGCATGCTGGTCGATCCTCGTCTGACCGGAATATTCTTCGGTGTTGATTGTCCCGGCTCGATCTTCACGTCTCAAGAGTAAAACGCGGAACCCAACTACCGGATTGTGCGAAAACGCGGGACGGAGCAACAACTCAAGAAATGACGATTCATGCCCATCTATCCAACACGACCCTTTGCCTAGTCGTGGGATGTCAAAGTGCGTCCCAATCTCTCCAACCAACGCCAGTAAACGAACTGGGGGATCGGTTTCCAACCTCTCCCCCACGAAACGATGATGACCCACGCCACGCACAGTGAACTTATACGCGCTTGTGCTTCTTCGTACTCCGCAATTTATGTTTGGTCTTCTTCCGGCGACGTTTGGCGGCGGTACGGAGTTCCTTACGGCTGAACTGGAAACCCATCGGTCGACCCTTTCCATGCAAAAATCGGATTGGAGAGATATTCTCGAATCCGAGGGAATTCGTTCAAATATAGCAAACCGGGGCGTTTCCGGCAGCCGAATGTCCGAGCAACACCGGGAATTGCCTGTCGGGCCTACTGGATGCTGCCTCAGAAGGGGAAACTGTGAAACCCCGATCGGTTGCGAAAAGCGGGCACGCCGTATATTATATCTCTGCACTCCTAAGACGAACGTCTCCTCGACAGGATCACTTTCCCATGACCATAACAGGGCGTTTGCTTGCCATATCCACGCTGTTCCTCTTATGGAACCCCAGGATCGTTCCGGCACAGGAGCAATATTCTGATCCAACACTCACCGCGGAGGAACGGGGGCACTGGTCCTTCGTTCCGCCGCAGCGTGCGCCCATCCCGCAGTCGAATGCCGCAGCCACTGCGAACCCGATTGATGCGTTCATTCAAGCGGAACTCGCCAAACACAAGCTCACCCCAGCCCCGGAAGCTGATCGCCGAACGCTGATTCGTCGGCTCACATTCGATCTGACCGGGCTTCCGCCGACTGCAAAAGAAGTTGAACAGTTTGTCAAAGATACATCACCCCAGGCTTACGAACAGCTCGTGGATCGCCTGCTGGCTTCCCCTCATTACGGGGAACGCTGGGCGCAACATTGGCTGGATGTGGTGCGTTTCGCCGAATCCAACGGCTACGAAGCAGATGGCGAACGACCACACGCTTGGCGTTATCGAGACTATGTTGTCTCGCACATGAATGCGGATACTCCCTACGATGTCTTCGTGCGCGAACAAGTTGCGGGCGACTTACTCGCGGCGGGCCAGAACGAAGCTGATGCGACTCGCCTACGCATTGCGACCGGGATGCATCGCTGCGGGCCTGCACACATGGTCGGTGGAAACACGGACCCAGCAGAGCTCCGGCAAGAAACCCTCACGGAAATGGTGAACGGACTCGGTTCCGCTGTTCTCGGCCTAACCATTGCCTGTGCCCGTTGCCACGACCATAAGTTTGACCCGATTTCTCTGGGCGATTACTACCGCCTGCAAGCGTTCTTCGAGGAAGCGAAGTACAAAGATCACGCCATCGCCACGGATGCCGAACGGCAGGCCTATAAGACGCAATCCGCAGCGGTCAGTAAAAAGTTGGCACCGCTCAACAGCCGGCTGTCCGCATTGGAAGCGCCTTATCATGCGCAAGTTCTGGCGGAAAAGAAAGCCAAGCTCAGCCCAGAAGCGCGAGCAGCAGTCGACACCCCTGCGGCGAAACGCACCAACGAACAAAAGCAACTGGCGGCAGAATCCGCACTGTTGATTCGTGTCTATTGGGATGAAGTTCTAGCCGTATTACCACCGGATGTGCGAGCAGAACGGGATGCCCTCAAAGAGCAACAACGCCAAATCAAGGCAGAATTGCCCCCGCCGCTCTCACAAGCCTGGGCAATTGAGAACCTGGAAGAAAAAGCCGTCACATATGTTCTCAAACGGGGCGACGTTCACCGAAAAGCCGGTGAAGCCAATCCTGCCTACCTGCGTGTGGTAGCCGAAATCGGCAACAAACCGCGATCCCGAGTCGATCTCGCGGACTGGCTGACCGATCCCCGGCATCCGTTGACGGCTCGGGTGTACGTCAATCGCCTCTGGCAACACCATTTTGGTCATGGCATCGTCGAAACGACAAACGATTTCGGCACACGCGGCAGCCCACCGACACACCCGGCCTTGCTGGACTGGTTGGCGGTCGAATTGATGAAACCTTCGATCGCAGTTGCTGGCACCAACAACACGCCGTGGTCGCTCAAACGCATGCACAAACTGATGGTGATGTCCGCGACCTATCGCCAGGCATCCCATGTGCGGAACCCCGATGCGATGGCCAAAGACCCCGATAATCATTGGCTCTGGAAAATGAACCGAACTCGCTTGGATGCGGAATCGCTACGGGATGCCATTTTAGCGGTGTCGGGGACGCTGAACCCGACAGTCGGCGGGCGGAGTGTCAAAGTCCCGCTCGAACCGGAAGTGTATGACCTCATCTTCACGGAAGGAGAACCCGATAACCTGTGGCCGGTGACACCCGATGAACGGCAGCACACCCGGCGAAGCCTTTATCTCCTCCGCAAACGGAATGTTCGCCTACCACTCATGGAAGCGTTTGACCAACCGGATACCCTGAGTTCCTGCGCGGGCCGAGCCGTCAGTACCTTTGCCCCTCAGGCTCTGATTCTGATGAATGGACCATTCACTCGAACGCAATCGCAACGGTTCGCGGTGAACCTCCTCAATCAGTTTGGGACTGACGAAGCCCGAGCGATTGATGCCCTGTATTGGCGTGCTTTCGGGCGTGCCCCGCGTGCGGAAGAACTGGCCACCGCGCAAGAGTTCTTGAAAACGCAAGCCGCCGCCTGTCGGGATCGTATCGCGGCACGAAAACCTGCTGGTATCCCAGTTGGGCTCTCTGCCACCACCGATCCTGCCCACGCCAGCGCCTTCGCGGATTTGTGTTTGGCGATCTTCAATACGAATGAGTTCGCCTACATTGATTGAGTAGGAAGACTCTCAATCTAGCACGAAGTCCAAGATGCGATCGAGGTTAATCTGATCCGGCGGACAATCTTTCCGATTGGGAACCGCCGGATACACTTCGGGGAAAATATAATCTCCGGGCTTCCAGTCATGCGGCCAATCCGCCGGTAGTGCCGAAACCAGAAACCGCTGTTCGGCCCCCGGTGCAATGCGTCGGCCTTCCGCATCACGGTACGGAATTCCTACCAGAACCCGTTCCTCCCCAACAGGAAGTTTTCGTGCAGAAACAACCGCTGCACAGTTGAAATAGCGTGCCTGCAAGCCATCTCGATCCTCGGCGAGCTTGCCAATCAGGCGTTTCAACAGCGATTCCAAATGGTCCCGATCCATCGGATGCACAAGATCCATCTTCGGCGCGACGAAGGCGATCCGCGTGATCCACCCCGGTCGCCAGGCATGAGGCAGGAATACTTTCCCCAGGTTGCGCCGAAGATACCCAAACCGCGATTCCCCAGGATCCAGCACCTGAAACAGATCACGCAGGATTTGTCGATTATCATCATACATCCCAACACCGGCTGCCAGCACCATCTGAATATCAACTAGAACAATCAAGGAATGGCAAGACCATAAGGCTTCCAAAAACGGAAGCACCACCTCAATGCGGTATCGCTCAAACCGGGCGGCAAAAACGGCGGTGAGTTCCGGGTACTTCTGACGCAATTCCGCTGATAACGGCGTGAACTCGGCCCCGAGTTCCAAGCCCGCTAACCGCGTGGCCGCCATCACGGACGCATCAGACGATTTGGCAACCGACCCGGATGTATCGAGTAAAAACGTCGATGGTGAGATGAAAGGCTTGTAAGCCAGAATCAGATTCGCCAGCGCAAGTTTATAGGCGGTGAGCAGAGTCGTTTCTTCGGGTTTCTCAGACAGAGTATTCAGAAATGGCTGGCAACACGTTCGATACGGTGTATCGTTGGCAATAAAAGCAAGAATATGATCAGACCATTCCGCGAAGGATCGCCCAACCATTGCCGCATCGGCGAATCGTTCTCCGGGAAGATCGTACATCTTGAGAAGCGCATCGCTAAACGTCCAATCGGATCGCTCAAACTGACAGGCATATTGCGAGCGATCCCGCGTTTTTTCAGGCCATTTCCCGCGGTGAACCAAGGCATCGCGGAAGCCGGGATAGTGGAAAGCGGACCACCCCGCATCGGGTTTGAGTGCGGTAAATTTGCGGATGCGCACGGACCCATCACCCAGGCGAAAGCGATCCGGGTCATGGTGTTCCAAATGGTTAATCAGCGAGGTCAGTAACACCGTTTTCCCGGCATTAGAGTGACCAACCACGCCGACACGGCACTCCGTCGTCTTGACGCGGAACAAGCTCATGGGGGTTCTCTGGCTATCTCACAAGAGGCACGATGAGGAGAAAACGCCGGAACTTCCCACCTCATTCGCCGAGCGGTTTGCGAAGGAACATTTCAAAGCGTTCCACTTCGTTGATTTTTCCTTCGTCGTAGACGGAAACGACACGCACTTGCCCCGTGGTTAGGGGTTCCAGGATCGCGTACAGTGGCAGTTGCTCGGTGCCGAAAATCTGACGTTGGAAATTCAGATTCGCGGTTGCTTCCGCCTTCCGTAAACGGCTTTCCGGCAAGGAAGTGTAGAACGCCACGGGGACTTCATCCGTGTACATCTGCACGAGAGTATATCGGCTGAGCAATTGACGAATATTCGCTTGTGGGAAGACATTCTTTTCGTTCAATTTGCAGTTCGTACAAGTGACCCCAGTAAAATCCACGAAGATGTACGGTTTCCGAGCCGTTCCATTGAGTTTCTCTTGACGAATCGACTCGATCGCTCCGGGTAAATTCGTACTCCACGGCAATTCCCGATCGCCCGCTTCAACCGGTTCCGGCAACAAGAACGCATCGACCCAGGCGAAGACCGCCCCTTTCGGTCGCTGTGATTCTCCCTCCGACTTGAACAAACCGGGGGCCAGGTACACCGCGAGTGTCAGAAACATCAATCCGAACAAGAGGCGAAGGACACCCACATTGGCCTGCTGTTCCTCATCGTGTGGCAGGCGGAACAGGTTGAGGAGATAGACCCCTGTGACCCCAGCAATGGCCACCCAAGCCGCCAAGGAGAAATCATAGGTGAAATACTCAGAATGATCGAGCAAACGCAGTTCCGCTGTTCGGAAGAATTTGAACGCAGCTGCGAGCTCCAAAAACCCCATCACGGCCTTAACGGAATCCAACCAACCGCCAGACTTGGGAAGTTTTTTGATGAGGCTGGGAAACAAAGCCAGCACAAAGAACGGGGACGCAAAAGCTGCCGCGAACACGATCCCTGCCAGAATGAGTTCCCCGCGTGTAAAGTTCCCACTCGCTGTCATCCCCGCAAAACCACCCAGAAACGGTGCAACACAGGTAAAACTCACGATACTAAACGCCAGAGCGCCAAATACCGTCCCGATCATGCCACCCGAACCACGACGTTTTTCCGTAAAACGGAGCAAGAATCCGGGCAACGCAATATCGTACATTCCAAACAAACTCAGTGCGAAGAAGACAAACAATCCTCCAAGAAACAGATTCATGTAAGGATCAATACTGAGTTCACGAAACACTGACAGCAAGAAGATTGCAGAAGCGCCTAAAACAATAATAATCGTCAGGCAGTAGACCATCGCCAACTTCAGAACGGTTGCCGTGGATTGGTGGCTCTGTTTCAGAAACAAACTCACCGTAATCGGAATCATCGGAAAGACACACGGTGTCACAAGCGAGACGATCCCCCAAAACGCGGCGGCGAGCAACAAGGTCGCTAAACTGCTTCCACTCCCAGAACCTGTTGCGGAGACACCATCCGCCAAAACAATTTTGGTCTGCACGCTTTCCAACGCTGCCACATATTCGGAAGTTGGAATGGGTGGTTTCTGGATTAAACCCGATGCCACAGGCGGCGTGACTGTGGGTGGACTCGGGAGAACCGTGGCCACGGTCGGTACGGGAGCCGTCGCTTGCGTGACTTCATTTTGGAATTGGCTCGGAATCGCCACGGGCGCGGCTTCCAGGATTTCGAGCGTAGCTTTCGGGTCGCGTTGGTTGTAGCAGTTTTCTCGCGTTCCCATCGTGCAGGCTTGGATCCGCGTTTCGGTCAGAACGATTTCGCGTTTGCCGGGCTTGGCCGTCGGCAAGACGATGGCGGAAATCTTCCATTGGACAGGTGATTTGTACACATCATCGAGTTCCCCTTGCTCAGGCGCTTTCTCCACGGTTCCAGGAGGATTGACCAATTCCCCCACAAGCACCACGTCACCGCGTAAACCAAAACCGATTTCACTTTTCCCCCCATGGTCGTGCTTGGTGGCGGGATAAGTGTAAGCATTCCGCTCGCGGTTCGGCTTGACCGTCAGTGTGAGCGTAATGACTTCGCCCGGTTTCGCGCGGGGGGGGTCGAATGTGGCCGTCAGTGTGGCCACATCGGAAAAAGTGTCCGCCACTGCTGGCAGTGCGAGAAGGAGCAGCACACCAAGTGAGAAGAATGATCGCATGAGAATAATCAGGTGGAGTATGAATAACGGGAATGGCATCGGCCCACGGAACCAGCCGCGGGCCTGTTCTGGAAATTAGACCCGTTTCGGGTTGCCAATCTTACAGGCCACCCAGCGATTTTTCGACTATGGCGCGAAAAGCCGGTTCGATGGCCATGGCGGGGCCATCCAGGATTTTCAACGTGGCCTCGGGTTTTACCGTTTTGGGCGGGTAGCAATTGTTATCGCTACAGACGCTCAGTCGCAGCTCGGGAACGAACGTCTGATTACCGGGTGCCGCTTTGGGGGAGACGACGAACTTCTGTTCATACACCACCACCCCGGTCAGATAACGCATATCACGAATACCCAACAACGGTTCGGGTTTCGATTTGACCGGGGATGCCGCCACGGGGGAACTCACAGGGATCAGATGATTTCCACCCAAAATGGTCAATTTGTTAACCATCTCTTCGGCAGCTTTATCATTTTGCAGCAGCGGGTAGGTATAGAACCCATTGGCGAGATGCACTTGCACCTGGAGCGTCACCGTTTGCCCCGGTTTGGCTTCCGCGGGAGTACAGGCCGCTTGCAGTTTGACAACGGCCTTGTCAACGGGGCTGGGTTTCTTCTGCCCCCACGCGGGAGGCACCGCCAATAGGGTCAGGGCGACAGCGGACAACAATCCGCCCGATTTCGATAGTCCCAGCATCGTATGGATCTCCCGGTCAGCCTGGCGATGGTGACCTCGTTAAGGTTTCGAGGTTGGAGGTAGCCATTCCTTTTGGGGTGGCGGTGGTTCTACACCCGTCAATTCCAGGGTCGAAACCGCTTGGGTTGCCAGATCGACGACCCGAATGCGATGTGCGTTCGTATCGGCAACGAACAGTTTACCCGCGGCATAACTCAGGCCAGCCGGTTCGACCAGTATTGGTTTCTGGGTAGCGGGATCGTTCCCACCCACAAGGGTCGTAATTGTTCCGGCTTTCGGGTCGACCACCTTGATTTTGCTATTGTAGGTATCCGCCACATACAATTTCCCAGCGTGGGCCACCACCCCCAAGGCGTGTTGCAGTTTGGCACCAGCCAATGCCCCGTCCTTGTCGCCGAAATCGAACAACCCTGAACCGATCAGAGTTTCCACACGCCCTTCGCCAGACAAGGGCATTTTGCGAAGGGCACTGACTTCACTATCGGCGATGTACAGGTTTTCTCCATCCGATGCAAGCCCGCTCGGTTGGGCAAACCGTGCGGCGAATGGTGGTCCATCTTTGATATTTTCTCGGCCATCCCCTGCAAACGGGCCGATCCGGTTCGTGGCCAAGTCCATCAACCAGATTTGATGATGCCCGGCCATGGCGATATAGAGTTTCCGCCCCTCTCGGAGGAGCGCCCAGGGGCTGTTCAGTCCCGTGCGTGAGGCGATTTGGGGTGCGTTCAAATAGCGGGTTTCCTGCGTTTGAACACCCGTGCCCGCAACCGTGGAAACCGAGTTTTCTTTGAGGTTTATTGCACGAATCGAATGATTCTTCCGGTCGGCCACATACAGAATATCGCCATCTAACGCCAATCCTTGAGGATCGTCAAATTGCACTTCGTCAAATGTGCCGTTCTTGTAGCCGGGAGTCCCCGTGCCCACGATGGCGATTTTCTTCCCTTTCAAGTCGGTAATCACGATCCGGTGATGGGTACTATCCGCGATGAATAGCCGGTTGCTGGCTTCATCGGCAAGGATTTTTCCGGGGAAGAATAACGGGGTATCCCCTTTTTCCCGGTAACGGACGAGGTCGAACCGAATCGGTTTCTTATCGAGGGTCTTTTTCTTGGTGTGAATGTCAACCAGTCGACCGATCACTTTATCGAGAATCTCATAATTCCCTTCTCCCGTAGTCGCACCGACCACTTTTCCTTCCGGGTCGATCAGCACGAGCGTTGGCCAGGAATTGACACCATAAGCATTCCAGATCGCGTGGTCGGCATCGTTTACCACCGGGTGCGCGATTTCGTACCGAAGGATCGCTTTGCGGATGCTATTGGTGTCTTTTTCGTTCTCGAATTTCGCCGAATGAACGCCAATGACCACAAGTTCGTTCGGGTATTTCTTTTCGAGTTTGGCCAAGTCCGGCATAATGTGAATGCAGTTGATGCAGCAAAGCGTCCAGAAGTCGAGCAGGACAATCTTCCCTTTCAGGTCTTTGAGTTTCACCGGCCCGGCGGTGTTGAGCCAGGCTTTTCCACCATCCAATTCCGGGGCGTTCGGATTATCATTGTCTTTATCCTGTGTGGCAACCGCGGTACTCGCCGCTGCCTGAGCCAAGGGCAACGCGGCAGGCGGCACGGGCGATTGGAGCCAGCCGATCACCAAGCCCAAAGCCACAGCGCTCAGAAACAGCGGGAAAATCACGCTACGGAACCGCGATACACGCGAAACAGGACGATTGTCCGGCGGGGTCATGGATGGGGGTACTCCGTCGGTGGGGGATTAAGGACGTAATCCCCATGCTAACGGATCATCACGCTCGGTGAAAGCCATTCCCCAATCCCACAGCAGATTCGCCCCATCACCGCTCGACGGGGTAGCCCAGTTTCTCGATCAGATCCCCCCAGTGCGACTGGATTTCCGCGTGATCGGCGGCGCTCAAAGACCATTTATTCCGCTCATACCCCTTGCGGGCGGCGGCAAATGCTTCCAATTGCGGCCGAACGGCTTCAAAATCAGGAAGTTGGAGCGCGTCGTATACCCGTTCCGTTTCGCCAACCAGATCGGCCGCCAAATCTTCGTAGCGGATTTCGACCAGATTCTGTTTCGGAATCTGGTCACAATCGGAAAAATAGCGATCGTACAAAACTCGGAATTCCTGAAACACTTTTTCCCGAATCTGGTCTTCGTGTTGAGGGGTTTGCAAGCCATGTTTCCGAGCGAGTGACAACCAAAGATTGTTCGTGGATGCGAACAATTCATACGGATTTCGACGAATATGAACAAACTGAGCGTCAGGAAATAATTCTAACAGTACCCGAATCCGAGCGGTGTGCGGTGGCGATTTCAGAACTAACCGTTGACCCCGGAACCGCATTTGTACAGCTTGCAGAAAGCGGAAGAATGTCCGTTTCCACCGTCGGAGTTGTTGCGGGCTTAACCCACTCAAATCGAGAGAACCCGGATCAATCGGCACGCGATTGGGAAATGCGATGTCGGTATACGGGCTCGGTTCACCAAGAAGGGCCAGCGCGAATTCGTCTTCCTGGGGCATATCCCAGCCGAGGGCCATATTGTCCATGGGTCGCTTTTCAGCGATCAGGAACCAGAGATATTTCTTGAAGAAGGATTCCGAAATCAAAAAATGATTGGGAATAAAGCAGTGCAACGTCGTCGGTGAGGCATGAGCGGGGTCTTGAATCAGCAATTCATGGAGCAATGTCGTCCCGGTTCGCCAGTGCCCCAGGACAAAGATCGGCGGCGTAACCGGCGTGTGCGCGATTTCCTCTTGCAGGTGACGCATCCCAAACCAGCGAAGAATCGTATGACACAGCGACGAAAATAAACAGATGATCGCAATATAAATTTGCCAAAACCCTACCGCGAATCGTCCCCGTGCCAACAGGCGTAGGTAGCCAAAGAAATCGGCACCTTCCCAGACACGCGGAGCCCATTCGCGCGGTTTTCGAGCAGTTCGAGACGGTTCTGCACACATTCCAGATACTCTTGGGTCGAACAGACAGAACAATCGCGGATGCGCGATAACCGCGACGTGTCATGACACCGACACAACGGGATCACAAACCCCTCTCCCCAACCGGGAGAACCAACCGGGAGAAGGGAAGGAACCGCGAACACCCGCATTACGGGGCAGACCGGCGTGCCGCCTCCGACAGTTCCAGGCACGCCCCTTCCAAATCCCGGTTGTTGGACGATCGCGCTTTCGCCAGGCCTTGCTCCGCGAATCGCAATGCCTGACTGCCGTTTCGCACACTCAACATCGCTTCAGTCGCCGCGATGTAATACTTGCCTTCATCCGGGTTGCGCGCAATCAACGATTCAAACTCGGACACGGCGGCGGTGATGTCGCCCCGTTTGCCAAACAGTTTTGCCTTTTGCAAGGAGAACTCATTCGTTCGGCGCGCCTCATTGTGTTCCGTGTCGTATTTCTGCCCGGCCTCCGCGGCGGCCAACGCAGCGTTCCAATCTCCGTTGGATATCGCACCCGTAATGAGGCACGCATACAAGGTATAGCGATCTGGTTTGGCCGGGTCAGCCGGTTTGTCCACACCGGCCGCCGCAAAGCGTACCGCCAGTTCACGGGCATCGAGTTTCACAGAAGCCCGCATCGCTTCGTCCAGTTCCGCAACAGTCAATGTTGTGGGATCCACCGCGGCGAGTTCCGCGACATTCATCGCTCCAAAATCCCGCTTGGTGGTAGGTTTCGCGGATGTCGATGCGGGTGTCACAGTGGGTGATGCATCTGATGTCGCCCCCGCTGCGGCGACCTTGATTGTCGGAGCCTCGCCCGGTGGTTGGACTTCCGCACCCAGTTTGTGGCGTAGACGGTGGAAATCATACATCGCGGAATCTGCCGATTCGGCTTCTGATGCCGGGCCATTCGGTTTCAATGCGATCATGCAGTCTGATAGAAACTTAATAATACCCAGAACCCGCTTTCGCAGATTCTTACTGCCCATCGCATCAATCGGGGTCGCGCCATTCAAACTTCGCAGCGAACGATGTGCCCAAACTTCTTCCAGATAGTTTCGGAAGGAATCCTGGAGTTTGGCTTTGGCTTCTTGGGGATTCGTCGAAGCGGAGGGGAAAATCAACGCAGGTTGGAGGATCTCCATCAGACTACAAGCACCAGTACTCATCGACACTTCTGATACCCCGAGCCCAGCCCGATCGCGGATCTCTTGTCCCACACGGGCCACCTTATCGGCATCGGCCCCCCAAATGCGAACGAAGCCGTTCCCAATCACAAGATTCGCTACGAATTTCGCAAACTGATTGCCAGTCTCAATCAGTGTAGGGATGGTTTCCACCATCGTCGCAACCATGAGTCCGTTCTGTTCATCGACTCGGACACCGCGGAGTCTGTGATCCTGGTCCCAGAATTTGAGGACATTCAACATCGCATCGGTATCGCGGATCTGCAGAAACGCCCGGTGAGAGATGTAATCGGAGTCGTTTTCCATCCCGACACCACACCGCAACACCTCGACCAACGCACTCGCTTCTTCGGCCTTGGCATCATCCCATTCGAGTTCGATCGACCGGAGGAGAGCGTCAATCGCGGATGATTGTTCGCCCAGCCAAGCCCGGACGAGGCCAAGATTGAACCAAGCCGCCGGGTCGTCGGGAACTGCCACCACCATATCGTCGTAAATTTTGCGAACTTCCGAGAATCGGCCTGTTACGGTTTCAGCAGATAGCGGCTGAACGGTCGAGCGTAAACGATACGGTTTCCGAGCGGCTTCCGGCAACAGAGACTGAACACCGAACACGTTTTCCAAGTTTTCCGTAGCTTCTCGCGCATGAGGGAGAAGATGCACGATCCGTTCCAGAGCCGCCCGACTCGCAACGGGGTGCCCAAGTCGATGCTCAAGTTGCGAGATAATATCATAAGTGTGAACGAGCTGATCGACTGCACCATCCCCGTAAACTTCCACCGCTTTGCGGAACAGCAACAGCGCACCAATGATTTCCCCCTCCGAGTACCGAAATACCCCGCGGAGGAAATAGCCCATCGCGAAATTTTTGTCGATGGCGAACCCTTTTTCGATCGCCTCATCCGCCTTTTCGACCTGTCCTTCCGAGTACAAGAGTTCCGCATAATACCCCCAAATCGGGGCATATTGGGGGAGTTCCTGAGTCAGAGCTTCCATCACGCGGAGTGCCGTTTCATGTTGTCCGGCTTTACTCAAATTCATCGCCCGATCGATTTTGTCGAAGTACTTCTCACAACAAAACTTAAATTTCTTGCCACTTCCGCAGGGGCAGGTATCGTAGGGGTTCGGAGCCATGTGTGCTATCCAGAATAGTTGATCGGTCGCGTGGGATGCCCGTCGGCATAGTGTATTGCCAACGTGGCAAACATCCCCACTGCCCGCGGTGTTCGGTCAGAATACGGTATCCGAACGCGGGTGAAAACAGCGGGCTCAGTTTGACAGCCTGAAAGCCTGCACTAATTTTTCCGTAGGGAACTTCCGGCGATCGTTTTCCCGTCGTGCTGTAATAACCCCCACAGCGTCGACGATTCGACCTTTGACCCAGGAAATCGTGAGATGGTGACTAACGATCTCGGCGCGTGTGAATGGTTTGTTTGGGATCTCCGCCGGAGTGGCTTGATCGAACGCGGTCAATTGGACCAGTTGGTCAGTGAGTTTCTCAAACGCAATCCCCGAGCCGATGCCCCCGCACTCGCTGGCTTCCTCGTTCAACAAAATGCTCTCACATCTTTCCAAGCGGAACGTATTCTCGCCAGTAAGTCGCAAGGCTTGGTACTCGGCCCCTATGTGCTACAAGACACCATCGGCCAGGGCAGCATGGGCCAGGTCTATAAAGCCACGTCCAAGAACGACACCAATATTTATGCGGTCAAAGTGCTACCCCGCCGCAGTATGTGGAACGTCCGCCTAGCGAAGCGGCAAGTGCGTTCGTTCAGCCAGTTCTCTCATCCCACAGTCGTGCCGTTTGTCGATGTCGGAACGGCGGGCGGAATGCATTACTTAGCTTGGCCATTCGCGGAAGGCACAACGCTGGAACAGATGGTCCAGCAAACCGGCCGTCTCACCGCGCAACAGTCTGCACTCATTGGCATGCAAATTGCGCAAGGGTTAGCCATCTGCCAGCAAAATTCCATCTTTCACGGACTGTTGAAACCCTCCAACATCATGATCGGCACCGACAATGTCACGCGGGTGCTGGATTATGGCATCGGCTCACTTCTGGTGGAAAACGAAGGAGAATCACTGGTCGATACCATGTCCACGGCCAACACTCTGACCAGTGGACTGGATTGTGCGGCTCCCGAATCCATCATGGATCCCACCAATCGGACTGCGGAGGGAGATCAATATAGCCTCGGTTGCATTTTGTATTATTGCCTGACCGGGCAATTCCCCTTCCCCGAGGGCAGCGCGGTCGAAAAGATGATGGCACACCAGGCAAAAGAGCCCGAACCGATTCGCACGCTTGCACCCGATTGCCCAGAAGGGCTAGCCGCGATCGTCTCGCAACTGATGGCGAAAACACCAGAAAGCCGCTTCCGTAGTGCTGATGAAATCGCCGAGGCACTCGAAACCTACGCAGGGGATCTGGTGCAACCGTCCGCCCCAATGACCTACACACCCGCCCCTGTAGGCACGATGGGCAATCGTCTGGGTCAACGCCCTGGCTTAGGACTGGGTGGCGCGTCCAATCCTGGTTCGCCAGCCCACCTCCCCACTCCAACACGGAACAACCCCTTCCCTCAAGCCCCGACCCCAACGCAGCCTAGCGCTGGCTTTGGTCAGACGGGCACACCACCACCGATCGGAAGCCGAACCCCATTTCCGCCAGCGGGGATGCCACACTCTTCGGGTCAGGCACCCCCCGCGACATTGCCGACGCGAGCCTCCTTCAAGTTGCCAGCAGAACCAACCGAAGTTCCGCTCGCGCCTGCAAATCCCGAACAAGCTCCTTTTCCAGCCGATCCCGCGATGCGCTCCTCCACCGCCTGGATCAACGCACCCGAAGATCCGCGACGCGGCGGGTCGAATACCCTGGGTACGGTCGTTGTGGCCGTGCTGCTGACCGCGTTGGTGTTCATCGGAGCCTATTTGTTACTCACAATGAACAAATAAGCCACCCGTACCCTTGCCTGTTTCCTGTACATCCCCCAGTCAATTCTGGGGGTAGATCTATCTCGTCTTGTCATTCTTACGCTACAAAGATATTGGTTGACGTACCCATTGGGACGAGAAACCATTCTTAGCCTGACTTGCAGGGGGGCTGGGGTCAGGCGTACAATCTGAACACGTTGTGATTCCGGTTTCGTGCGTGATTGCGGTGCCGCTTGTCGGAATTGACCACTGTAAAGACCGATTCCATCTCACGCCCTCCCAAACGGGTTGCGGTGTTGGGTTGTACTGGCTCCATCGGTCAAAATACCCTGGATGTCATCGCCGCGTTCCCGGAACGTCTGGTTGTCGATGGACTCTGTTGCCATTCCCGTTGGCAATTGCTGGCCGAGCAGTGTCAACGCTTTCAACCGCGGGTGGCCATTCTCACCGATCCCGCTGCTTTCACGGAAGCCGATCGCTCTCGGTTCCCCGCTGGCACGGAATTGCTACTGGGTGATGAGCGTGCTTGTGACCTAGCCGCCTCTCCATCGGTCGACATCGTTTTGGCTGCCGTGGTAGGAGCGGCTGGTTTGCACGGCACCTGGGCGGCCCTGGAAGCCGGGAAGACGGTCGCGCTGGCAAACAAAGAATCGCTCGTGGTTGGCGGTCAGCTGATTACCGACCTCGCCAAACGCCGAGGTACGACCATTCTTCCGGTCGATAGTGAGCATTCCGCCATTTTCCAGGCACTCTGTGGGCACACCGCCGCGGATGTGGATCGGGTGGTACTGACCGCGAGCGGTGGGCCATTCCGGGGCCGTTCCGCACCCGAACTGGAATCGGCAACCCCCACGGAAGCGCTCCAGCACCCGACTTGGCGTATGGGTCCGAAGATCACCATCGATTCCGCCACGTTGATGAATAAAGCACTGGAAGTTATCGAGGCTCATTGGCTGTTCGATCTGACGGCTGAGCAAATCGCCGTGATCGTTCACCCGGAATCCATCGTGCATTCGTTCGTCGAATTTCGAGACGGCTCAATTCTGGCCCAGCTCTCACCGCCGGATATGCGCCTGCCCATTCAATATGCCCTGACTTACCCAGAGCGGCTCCCTGGACCCGCCACACGGTTGGACTGGCGATCCTTGGCTGCGTTACGGTTTGAACCTGCCGATCACGAGACTTTCCAGGCTTTGCACCTCGGATTTGAAGTGGTCCGCCGCAAAGGAACGACCGGAGCCGTGCTGAACGCGGCGAATGAAGCTGCGATCACCCGATTTCTGAACGAAGAAATCGGCTTTCTCGATATTGCCCGGTGCTGCCGGGCCGTCTTGGATTCTCACGATTATGACCCCGCTCCCACACTCGCCGGCCTGCTGGCCGCCGATGGTTGGGCGCGACAGGAGGTGGCCCGTTGGACCCGCACGCGCAGCCAGATGACAACCGCCCGGTGAACCCGGCCAAACTCCCACCGGCGCACCCCAATGCTCCACACCCTGCCCCGCAACCGGAGACACTGGGTAGCTGGTTCCAGCAGAACTGGTCCAAGCTCGCGATTATGATCGCCTCATTCGCGGTCATTTGCCGTTATTTGCACCCGTTTGATGTCTTACTCGCCGGGTTCGGGCTGAGTTTGATTATCTTCCTGCATGAACTCGGCCACTTCCTCGCCGCGAAATGGTGCGATGTCCATGTGCGGACGTTCAGTATCGGCTTCGGCCCGGCGCTGCCCTTCTGTCAGTTCCGCTACGGGGAAACGACCTACAAGGTCGCCATGATCCCACTCGGCGGCTATGTGGCGATGGCGGGTGAGAGTGAAGAGGATGGCGAACCCGAAATCGACCATGACGAGGAAGACAACGATCCGCGTAGCTTTCGCAATAAGTCCGTCGGCCAGAGGATGTTGATTATCTCGGCCGGGGTTATCATGAATTTGATCCTCGGTTGTGCTTGTTTCGTGGCCACTTACATGAACGGTGTCCAGGAGAAACCCGCCGTCGCTTCAATGGTGGAACCGGGTTCCGCCGCCTGGACCGCTGGGATTGCCAGCGGTTCGGAGATTACCCGGATCGACGGCCGCAACAAACCGTGGTTCGATGACTTACGGCCCATTGTTTCCAGCACCAATGCGGGGGAAACGGTCAGCATTGGTGCATTCTGGGCAAACCCGCCTGGCCAACCCACCCGCCCGGAAGGTACGCTGTTCCCGGTTCTCGGCATCGCGCCACCGCGCCAACTTCAACTCCAACGCGCGCGTCGAAACGATGACACACCGCCTTACTCCATCGGTAGTGCGGCTGCGGAAGCCAAAACCACCACTGGCGAACCCGGTTTCCGCTCGGGCGACACCCTCCTGGCCATGACCGACACCGCAGACCCCACCAAGGTCACGCCATTCCAACCGGACTTGGACGGTTTGCCGGGTGCCTATTTCGATTTCCATCGTCGGATGACCCAACTCGCGGGTCAACCCGTCACGATCCAAGTGCGTCGAGCCTCACATGCCGCTCAAGCAGAAGGGGAACCCGTTTCCATCGTGGTTCCACCGGCTTTCCGCATGTCTATGGGAATGCGGATGCGGATGGGGCCGGTCACGGCCATTCGGACCAGTTCTTCCGCCGCAAAGGTCATCCTGCTCGGCGATCGCATCGTAGAAGTCGAATGCGCCGAACCAAGCGGCGAAGTAACCCGCTTCGTGGCCGGGCAAGCGCCCACCAATCCCGGAGAGAAAGTCACAATCAAGCCACTCGATCCCTTACGCCTACCGGATGAGTTGAACTGGTGGTCGGATCGTTGGTTGAAGAATCGTTCCGCGGCGGATTGGGCCGAAAAAGACCGTAAAATCCGGGTAAAAGTCTTACGGCAAGGGGCCACCGATCACACGGAAAAACTCGTTCCCGTGGAAGAACTCACCTGGGAACCGCAGTACCGCTATGAAACGACCGACCCCAGCGTACCCGGTGCCCCGGTGCCGCTGTCCGGCCTCGGGATCGGTTATCAGGTCGATCATGTTGTCGATGCAGTCGAACCCGGTTCCCCGGCTGCGGAAGCGGGTATTCAACCGAACGACCAGTTCACCGAAGTGCGCATCCTGGCCCGCGGCCCAAAGGATGAAGACTTATCCGGCAAATTCGAGGAAATCCAACCGCACCAGTGGGGGTACATCGACACGCTCATTCAGCGGAGTTATCCCCATACGATCGAGGCGAAACTGAAACGGAATGGGCAACCCGTTGAGGTGAAACTTGCCGCCATCGCGGACCTGAACTGGCCCATCGTTGAACGCGGACTGTTCCTGAGTTACGAAACCCGGACCCAAAAAGCGGACAGTGTGTTAGAAGCCCTGGAAATGGGAGCGTACCGCACGCTGCGTTCCATCAAGATGGTGTATCTCGGTTTGTACTCGATGGTTTTTGGCCGCATTTCGTACAAGCTGGTGAGCGGCCCGATCACTCTGGCCCGAGCCAGTTACTTCATCGCGGGTGAGGATGTCTGGCACCTGTTGCTCTGGATCGGGTTGATTAGCGTAAACCTGGCGGTCGTGAACTTCTTGCCGATCCCCGTACTCGACGGCGGGCACATGGTCTTCCTGATTTACGAATGGGTTCGTGGCAAACCCGCCCCGATTGCGGTGCAGGCGATCCTCACTTATGCGGGCTTGGCACTCATCGGTAGCCTGATGCTGTTCGTCATCGGACTCGATTTGTGGAGGCTGTTCTTCGCATAAAGAACAAGCCTGCGCAAGCGGTCATCTCTCGGGAATAGACCGTTTGCCACCCCCATCGAACCGCCCATTGTCCTTGACTTGGCGTGTTGCAATCGCCCAAATTCTGTCCGGCCTTCCACCTAAGAAATCGGGCGGAATCCGATATTCCCAGCATTCCAGGATGATTGAAGCATCCTCATCAAGCCGTGCGTTTCCGTGCGGCTTCTCGACGAATCGCATCTTCGGCAAAATGTTCGGTCATGGCATATCCGCGTCCTGTTCGGACACCCACCAGCACAAGCCCGCGTCGCCGCAGTTCTCGGAATGGGCGAGCGATCAGCCGATGGGCTCGAATCCACCAGGGCCGCCGTTGCGCGATGGCGGTTTCCGTTGCGCTTTGGTCTGGTCGATGACGGAGAATGTGCTTTTCCAGATGGTACAGGTCCGAATCGCAGAGGATGCCAAGCAGTCGCCGCCGACCGGGCAACCAGCGGAACCACGGTCGGGTGGCATCGCAGCTGATTTGGAAATCAATCAAATAGGGGCGGCCATCCTCACCGACAAGGATGTTTTCGCGTTTGTGCAGGTCCACATAGGCCATCCCTCGATGGTGCATGGTTTCCAGCAGGTGCCGCAGTTCGGGGAAGAATGTCTCCGCGACCCGTTCTCCCGAGGTGAGCGGATGGCCAGGCAAGTAACGCCGGGCCGCGGCATGGAGAAGTGGCTTCCCATCCACGAATACCGCCCCCAACACGGCGGGAACATGCGGCAAATCGGCCAAACGACGGAGAAACCGTTTCTCCCGTGCGGCGAGTCGCCGACCCAGCCAACGCATCGGGATACCGCAGATAGATTGCGTGCGGTTAAACTTGCAGATGACGGGCTCACCGTCATCCGTGTAGATCGCCGTCGCCGCCCAGGAATCGTGTTTCAGCACTTCCACCCGATGGTAGGTTCGCCCATCCACGGTGATCGTGGTTGGTGGCTCGTGTCGCCCAAGTGCCCGCAGTATGGCCGGACGAGGTTTGACGACCGCAGTGGGTTGAATAGGTGACATCGGTCGATTCCACTGGGTTTCGCCAATTCTGGCGGTGTCCAGAGGAGCAATCGACTTCTGCGAGTAGGGAGCATGAGGAAACTACGGAATAATTCAACTTCACCAGTTTATCATGGGGTTGACTCCGACTGTTTTCGCTGGGCGCGTTTGAGCAGGATTTGGGAATCCAACGCTTGGGGATTCAGTTGTAAAGCCGTGGCAAAACATTGAGCGGCTGCGGACCATTCTTTCCGTTCGAGGTAGTCCGCACCCAATTGGTGCCAAGCCGTGACGTTTGCAGGATTGATCGCTACGGCCCGTCCCCAGAGGTGGTGACTATCGCGCCAGAATGTCATCTGCTGGCGTGTGAGAAGACTCAATACTAGAATGATCAGACATGCACTGACTAGCCGAATCCTCATTGGCACACGCATGACGATCGACAGATCCGCCATTCCCCAGACGATAGCGAGAAACAATCCGATGTGGGGAAAGTAGGTGTAACGATCGGCGTATGCCTGATCGCCCACTTGAATGAGTCCAATCACGGGAACCAGAGTCCCCAGAAACCAAAGCCATCCGATGATCAGGTAAAGCGACGTTCGTCGCAATTTCCAGGTGAGAAGCGTGATGATCACAAGGCCGATCCCCGCGACTGCGGACGGCCAGAATGATCGTTCAAACGGCAACGGATACAGAATGGACAAACCCGATGGCCACCCTGTCATGCTCAAATAGACCATGTAGGCAGTTGCCGCGTTGGCGACTCGCAGCAGCAATGGAACTTGCTCCAAATGCTGCACGGCACCGCCTGTGGACTGCGCATATACCGTCAGTGTTGCGTCCAGAAGGCTCAGGAGGAACAATGGTAATTTTTCCCATGCCAATGGCAGGCAATCGCGGATCGACCGCAACCGTCCGAACGGCCATGCATCCAGCAGCAACAATACGCACGGGAGCGTGACGAGCATGGGTTTGGCCATCAACCCTATCGCTAATGTGATCGTGGTCAGTCGTAACCAACCCCGATGCTGGCTTTGGACGTAGCGTGTGTAAGTCCCAAGTGACAGCAGACCGAAAAATGTACTGAGAACATCTTTCCGTTCCGTGACCCAGGCGACCGATTCCACATGCAATGGATGGGCAGCGAACAGAAGAGCCACAACCACGCTGCGGCCAACATTTTTGGTCATCTGCCGCAGAACAACGAATAAAAGGGCCACATTCGCTGCATGAAACAGGATATTCGTGAGATGAAACCCGCGCGGGTTCAAGCCCCAAAGGGTCACATCCAGTTGCAGGGACCACCATGTGAGCGGGTGCCAGTTCGCGTGTTCGGTGCTGACCGCCGCCCAGACGGCGGATTCCACGGTCCATCCAGAACACACAAATGGATTTTTGAGGATGTACAGCGGATCATCGTACATCACGAATTCATAATTCAGCGTCGGCCAGTACAGCCCGAACGTGAACAGAGCGAGGGCACCCATGATGAGCCTGCCCTCGCGTCGGTGGTAATGTTCACGGTCATTGGCGGTGTCGCCGTTCAAGAACTCACCCCGGTAGCAGATCCTTGACGGCTTCCCGTTCTTCCTGCAACTCGTTCAGTGTCTTGTTGAACATGGCTTGACCGTAGGCATCGAGCTTGACCCCTTCCACCGGGTGGTAATAGCCGTCACCTTTTGATGTTACTGGGAAGCCAAAAACCATCCCAGCGGGGACACCGTATTCCCCCTGGGAAATGAGCGAAGCACTGGTCCAGTCACCAGCAGGTGTGGGCTTGAGCAGACTCTTAACATGGTCGATGGCCCCGTTCGCCGCGGACAGCGCTGAAGACAAGCCCCGCGCTTTGATGACCGCGGCCCCACGGGTTTGACACTGAGGAACAAAAGTTTCTTCCAGCCATTTCCGATCCGTGATGACCTCGGTAGCGGGTTTACCCTGAATCTTGGCGTTGGTGAAGTCCGGGTATTGCGTGGAGGAGTGGTTGCCCCAGATCGTGACATTGGTCACATCCGCGTTCGCCACACCCGCTTTGATGGCCAAAGCACCGACGGCCCGGTTATGGTCCAAACGGGTCATCGCGGTCCAGCGATCAGCTGGCACATCCTTACCGTTCTGATAGGCGACTAGGCAGTTCGTATTGCACGGGTTGCCGACCACGAGAATCCGCACATCAGAAGCGGCATTCTTGGCAATCGCTTGCCCCTGGCCGACGAAGATTTTGCCATTCATGCCCAGCAAATCTTTGCGTTCCATCCCCTGCTTTCGGGGGGCGGCTCCGACTAGCAGCGCCCAATTGACCCCGGCGAAGGCTTTGTTGGCATCATCGGTGATGTTGATTTCCGCAAGGGTCGGGAACCCGCAGTCTTCGAGTTCCATTGCCACGCCTTCTAGCGCGCCAAGTGCGGGGGTGATTTCGAGCAAGTGCAACGCAACGGGTGTGTTGGGGCCAAAAACTTCACCCGATGCCAACCGGGCCAGCATGGAATACGCCACCTGACCGGCAGCCCCGGTGACAGCAACACGAACGGGAGCAGGCATAGCAGAAACTCCGAGAGAAACGGAAAGGAAGGCAGATACTCATGGCTTATGCGCCCGCACGCCGGATGCAAGGGAAGCGGAACGAGTCGGACCCACGGACCCACATTCCGACATCGCGAGACACGGGCAATCCACACAGGCAGCGCTGAAAATCATTCCGCATGTTCGTAACTTAACCACGAAGTCCCAAGCGGGTCGCCTGCTGGGAAAGACTGATCAAGCAGAGGAGTGATTGCGATGGCTGTGAAAGTCGGGATCAACGGGTTCGGACGGATTGGTCGATTGGTGTTCCGGGCGCTCGTCGATCAGGGATTGCTCGGCAAAGAACTGGATGTCGTCGCCGTCAACGACCTCGTCCCGGCCGATAACCTTGCCTACCTGCTGAAGTACGATTCTACCCAGGGCCGGTTCAAAGGGGAAGTCGCCGCGGATGGAGAAGGCGCTCTCGTCGTCAACGGCCATCGGATCAAATCCCTGGGCTTGCGGGCGGAACCCAAAGATATTCCGTGGAAAGACCTCGGTGTTGAGTATGTCATCGAATCGACCGGCCTCTGGACCAACGCCGAAAAGGCGAAGGGCCACTTGGATGCTGGCGCGAAGAAAGTCATCATCTCCGCTCCGGCCACGGGGGAAGATATTACCGTGGTCATGGGTGTGAACCACGAGAAATACAACCCCGCCGCGCACAACATCATCTCGAACGCCAGTTGTACCACGAACTGCCTCGCCCCGGTGGTTCACGTTCTGTTGAAGGAAGGTTTTGGTGTCGAAGAAGGGTTGATGACGACCATTCACAGCTACACCGCCACGCAGAAGACAGTCGATGGCCCCGGTAGCAAAAAAGACTGGAAAGGTGGCCGTGCCGCCGCGGTGAACATCATTCCCAGCACGACCGGAGCCGCCAAGGCCGTCGGACTGGCGATTCCCGAGGTGAAAGGCAAGCTCACCGGCATGTCGTTCCGCGTGCCGACCCCGACCGTCTCCGTCGTGGACTTGACCGTGAAGACCGTCAAGGAAACCAGCTACAAAGAAATTTGCGAGAAGATGAAGGCCGCCAGCGAAACGTACCTCAAAGGCGTTTTGGCCTACACATCGGATGATGTCGTTTCCAGCGACTTCATTCATGATTCCGCCAGTAGCATTTTTGACGCGGGCAGCGGGATCGAACTGAATAACCGATTCTTCAAGCTCGTCTCCTGGTACGACAACGAGTGGGGCTACAGCAACCGCTGTGTCGATCTGCTCAAGTACATGATTGCCAAGGGTTAACCTTCTAATCTTGGCTTGTGAACCCGCCATCCTGGCTCCCGCCGGGTCTTGAAGATTGGACCGATCCGCGGGATGCTGATGAGAGCGGGTGTCGTTGGACTTGTGATCGTGCTCAGTCCACTTCAACATGAACGCCTGATGCCAGACGAATCGGAGGATAGCATGATCACGACCGATGATGTTCGGAAACGACTGAAAGAGGTTCCGTTTCAGCCGTTTCGGATCGTGACCTCGTCGGGTGAGAAGTATGAAATCCAGCATCCAGATTCCGTACTTGCAACACGGCGTGTGCTTTACGTTGGCATTGATCAACCCAGGAACCCCGATGTGCCGGACCAAGCCACTCATGTATCGGTCTTGCATATTACGGATTTACAACCACTATCTGAAACATCGAATACGATTCCTTAAAATTGGACGCACCCCATGCCGAAGAAGACACACGCCGACCTGGGCGATCTGACCGGGAAAAAGGTGCTCGTTCGCGTTGACTTCAACGTCCCACTCGACAAGAAGACCGGGGCGGTTAAGAACGATCGCCGCATCCGAGCCGCCCTCCCGACGGTCCAAAAACTTCTGGATGCCGGGGCGGCCGTCATTGCGATGAGCCACCTCGGGCGACCGGAAAAAGCCACGCCGGAAGAACGGGCCAACCTGACGATGGATCGCGTCGCGGCCCGCTTTGGGGAACTGTTGGGCAAACCTGTACGCAAAGCCGGGAACAACGTCGTTGGCCCGGAAGTGGCAACTGCGGTCGCCGCATTGCAACCGGGCGAGGTTCTCCTGCTCGAAAATCTTCGCTTTGATCCACGAGAGCAAAAGAACGACCCAGAATTTGCCGCTGCGGTCGCCGCTCTCGGCGATGCCTACGTCAACGATGCCTTTGGCACCTGCCACAACGACAAAGATGCCAGTATGGTGGCGGTCCCCGCGACTCTCAAAGCCGCTGGGAAACCGCGTGGAGTCGGATTGCTCGTCGCCAAGGAACTCGAAATCATTGACGGGCTGCTGAGCCATGCTAGCCGACCGTTCCTGTCCGTCATGGGCGGGGCAAAAGTTTCCGACAAAATCGCCTTCATCAATACTCTGCTTGCGAAGGTCGATCATCTGCTCATCGGCGGCAAGATGGCCTATGCCTTCCTCCAGGCAATCGGTGTGAATACCGGCGGCACCCGCGTCGCGGCCGAGGAAGTCGAAGCGGCCAAGAAACTGGTGCCGTATGTCGGCTCGAAAATCACGCTGCCCGTGGATTGCCTCTGCGCGAAATCCGATGACCTGAGCCAGACTCAAGTCTTTGAAGGCCCGATTGATGCTGGCTATGAAGGTGTCGACATCGGCCCGAAAACATGCGCGCTGTTCGGCGAAAAAATCGCGGCGGCACGCACCGTGATCTGGAACGGCCCCGTCGGTTGGTTCGAGCAAACGGCCTTCAGTGAAGGCACGCGGTCGATTGCACAAGCGATGGCGGATTCTCCCGCTGTTACCGTTGTCGGCGGGGGCGAAACTGCCGAGGCTGTGGAGCAGTTCGGCTTCGATCACGGCATGACCCACGTTTCCACCGGGGGTGGTGCCTTCCTGGCCTATGTCGAGGGAAAGAAATTTCACTCACTCGCTCAGATTGACGATCAATAACAATCGACGACCCCAGCGGGCGTAACGGCTGGGGTGATTTCTGTTCATTCCGATCTTCCGTCTTGACGGAACTCATGACAAGCATTCAGATACCTTCACGCGACACGACTCGCGGGGTGAACGGAGTGGCCAGTATGTCTGTCGGCGAGCAGCCGAAACGTGGGGTGCCAGAAGGGCTCTGGGTCCGCTGCCCAGGCTGTAAGGTAACCGTCTTCAAGAAAGATGTCCAGGCTCGGCAGAATGTCTGCCCGGAGCCTAATTGTGGACATCATTTCTATACCTCCGCACGCGATCGCATTGCCCAGTTACTCGATGATGCCAGCTTCGAGGAATGGGATGCGGAAGTTCGCCCATTAGACCCGCTCGGGTTCGTGGACCGAATTCCCTATTCCAAACGCCTCGTCGAAGAACAGGCCAAAACCGGGATGTTCGATGCAGCCGTCACCGGAAAAGGATTCATCCGGGGTCGGGGAGTTGTTCTCGGCATTACCGATTTCGCCTTCATGGCCGGGAGTATGGGGAGCGTGGTCGGTGAGAAGTTGACCCGCGCGGTCGAACGAGCCACGGAGCATCGGTTACCTTTGATCTTGGTCAGCGGCTCGGGTGGCGGCGCGCGGATGCAGGAAGGGATCTTCTCGCTGATGCAGATGGTCAAAGTGTCCGCTGCCCTGGCACGGTATCAGAAGGCTGGGGGGCTGTATTTGTCGATCCTCACGAACCCCACCATGGGCGGTGTCGCGGCAAGCTGGGCTTTCCAAGGCGATTTGACCTTGGCGGAACCGAAAGCCATGATCGGCTTCGCCGGAGCCCGCACGATTAAGAACACGATCCGACTCGAACTGCCCGAAGGGTTCCAAACCAGTGAATTCTTATTGAAACATGGGTTTGTTGATCGAATTGTTCATCGACAGGATTTGCGAACCGAAGTGGCTCGCATTATCGACTACTGCCAGTTAAAGGGTTAAACTACCGTTTCGGTTCGCTTTTTTTGCACCTGCTGGAGCAGAATCGTGGGCTTTTTCAGCAGTCTGTTCGGCAGTGGTGAAAGTGGCGGCGGCGGTAAAGGTAAGAATATCGCCAACGTCAAAAAACGGTTCGACCTACAGAACCGTACCGGCCAAGGCAGTATGTCCAAAGTTTACCGGGCATACGACCGCGAGTTGGGCCGTGTGATTTGCTTGAAACTGCTGGACAAGGAGAAGACCAAGAAATTTGAGGAGCGATTCTCTGCGCAAAAGCTCAAGAAGCCAACGGAAGGTCAAATCTGTCTGGAACTCAAACACAAAAATATCGTGGTCACATACGAACATGGCGTGACCACAGATGGTGAGCCTTATCTCGTCATGGAATACATTGATGGATTAGGACTCAACTATCTGATTGAAACGAATAACGTACAATTGAAAGGCAATCGAATCAATTATGTTGCCCAATTGTGTGATGCCGTTCAATATCTCCATCAACAAAAATATATTCACCGTGACCTATGCCCTCGCAATATCATGGTGACGAATGATGGTGTCGTCAAACTGATTGACTTTGGCTTGACCATTCCGTACACACCGTCGTTCACGCAACCCGGCAACCGCACCGGGACGGTGGATTACCTTGCCCCCGAAATCATCAAACGGATGGCGACCGACCATCGCGTGGACATGTTTGCACTCGGGGTGACAGCCTATGAGATTTTCACCGGGCAAATGCCTTGGGAACGCACGGTATCTTCTGAGGAAACCCTGCGGCGGCGACTCAATACACTGCCCCGCGATGCCAAACTCATGAACCCCGAGTTGGACGATGAAGTCGTGGCGGTGTTGATGAAATCCATCGAACGTGATCGGGCATTGCGGTATAATAGTGCCCAACAATTCAAGGAATCGCTCGAACGATTGGATAACCAGTCGTACTGATTTCCGTCTTCAGAAAAGTTATCGTTTCCCAACAACTCTTTCTGTCGGTTATACTGAAGCCGTTCGCGTGTCCGAGTATGTGCCCCTCCCTACGGGAAGGAGTCTCTGGCCATGTTGAGCGTTCCTGTTATCATCGCATTAGCCGTCCATCTGGCGATTCCGGCAACGGTTTCCGATCAGGCTATTCAGAAAGCTGTTGCGGTGGCGTTGGTGCCTCTCCGAGCGGCGGCCATCGGCCATATCGAACAAAAGTCCTGCTACGGATGCCACAATCAGGGGCCACCCGTGATTGCGTTACAAGCGGGGCGTGAGAAAAACTTTCTCACGTTTCCACCCGAACAACGCGCGGAACAGGCCGACCATATCATCCGATTCATCGCCGAGAACCGTGAAAAGTTCCGCAGTGGGCGGGGCACCGGCGGACAAGTCGACACGGCAGGGGCACTCTTGCTGTCATTGGAACAATCCGGGCATCCAGCCGACGAAAACACCGCAGCCGTGGTGAGTTACCTGCTGCAAACACAGTCGCAGCGTGATCATTGGCGTTCTGGCTCGCCACGGCCACCTTCCGAGGCGAGCCATTTCACCGCAACGTGGTTGGCTCTGCGGGCGCTCCGCGTGTGGGGAACACCCGAACAGCAACCCCGCATTGCTCACCGAACACAATCCGCGCATGGTTGGTTACTGAGGACACCAGCCATTGACACGGAAGACCATGCTTTTCGACTTTTAGCTTTGAAAGAAGCCCGTGCAGCCGCATCGGAGATCGAAAAAGCTGCTCAAGACTTGCTGAAACTACAACGCCCCAATGGCGGTTGGGGGCAGTTGCCGACACTACCTCCCGATGCTTATGCCACGGGAACGGCCTTGGTGGCCCTCAACTGGTCTGGCGGCCTGACCGTGGAGGCCAAATCCTATCGGTACGGAGTGGGTTTCCTCGTCCGGCAACAGCGGTCTGATGGTACCTGGTTCGTTCGTTCGCGGAGCAAACCGTTCCAGCCGTATTACGAAAGTGGTTTCCCCTATGGCAAAGATCAGTTCATCTCTGCCGCGGCGAGTGGTTGGGCGGCGACGGCGTTGATTTTGGCATCTCCACCGGATCATCCGAGAGTATTGGACAGCCGCCGCCAGGATCGCTAAATTCAAGCTGTCCGGTATCATGTGATGGCCGGATCGTTTAGAGGATCCGGCATGCGTCCTATCCTATCCACCGCGGCGTTTTTGGTGTCGGCTGTCATACTGACAGTGGGCTGTCATCGCCCGACTCCTCCACCGCCGGATTCTGGCCCTGTGGCGGTGACGGTCGCAACGCCCATCCAGAAACTCGTCACGCAATACACGGACCTGACCGGCAATCTGGCGGCTGTGGAATCCGTCGATGTCCGGCCACGGGTCAGTGGTTACATCGAAAAAGTCTATTTCACGGATGGTGCCGATGTTCAAGCTGGTCAACTGCTTGTAAAGATTGACCCTTCCTCGTATCTCGCCGATATGAAGCGCGCGGAGGGGGAGTTGAGGAATTGGAAGGCCCAACTCAAACTTGCGGACGCGGACTACACCCGATTCGACAAACTGCGAAAAACCGGGGCGATCTCTCAGGAAGAATTCGACAAATCCTCAGCTCAAGTCGATGTGGCGAAAGCCAAGATTTTTGCTGCGGAAGCCGATCTGGAACGCGCGCGATTGAACGTGCAGTGGACCGATGTCACGGCTCCCATCTCGGGGCGAGTCGATCGCATTTACCTGACCGCTGGCAACGTCGCTACTGGAGGACTCTCACAGGGAACCATTCTGACAACGATTGTCAGTGAAACACCCGTGTATGCTTATCTGACCGTCGATGAACAGCAGGTGCTCGCCTATCTCAATCGACAATCCGTGAAATGGAATCCGGCAACGGTTGTGGGATGCCTACCCGTTGTGGCGCAGGAATTTTTGAAGCCGGTTGATGTGGAAATCGGGTTGGTCAGTGAAGAAGGGTTTCCCCATCATGGAACTTTTGACTTCGCCAGTAACCGGCTTGACCCGTCCACGGGCACGCTGCAACTGCGGGCCATCCTCGACAATCCTGGCCCGGTGCGGAAGTTAGTACCGGGTATGTATGTCAAAGCTCGGATTCCCGCCAAACAACCGACACACGCTTTGTTGATTCCCGATGAGGCGGTTGTTTCCGATCAAGCCAACAAGGCCGTGTATGTGGTGAACGCTGAGAACAAGGTGGAAATGCGGCAAGTCCGGTTGGGCTTCCGTTCCGCAGGCTTGCGGGTCGTGGAAAGCGGACTCCAACCGGATGACCGTATCATCATTCGAGGTTTGCAGCGGGTCACACCGGGTCAACCGGTTGATCCGCAACCCGGCACGATCCGCATTCCTCACTAACGTGGCGAACCGGGAGGGTACACAACGCTAGAACGGATGTTGCGATCATAAGCCATTACGCATCACTATTTTGTGCCTGCCGCGACTGAGAGGCCGAAGTCGATCGGCAAGCGTCGCCAGGCACTATGGATGTGATTCGCCGGGTTACCCGCGGCATCTTTCTGGACGTTCAGGAACTCCACAACGAAGGTTGGCCCCTGTACGCGGTAGGTATAGGGTTTGCCCGGTGCGGACTCCGCAATGTGATACGCGAACGTGACCTTCTCAAAACCGGCTTTCTTCACAGCCGCCAACTCGTTTTGGGCGACCGACTTTTCGAGGCGGCCAGCATAGGCTTCGAGCAACTTCCACAAGATGGCCTGCTGATCGGCTTGGAGTTGCGCGGCGGGCAGCCCCACGGCTGGTCCCACGTCCGCTGTGGGGCTGTTTTCCTGGATTTCCGGCAGCTGTTTTGGCTGCAATGCCTTTTTCTTTTGCTGGGGGCTGAGGGATGCGATGAGTTTCTTGGCATGATCTTCAATCGCGGAGAGCGTGCGTTTGCCCTGCATCGGCCCAGAGCGAATCTCCGCTGGATTGGCCCCAAACAGTGTGGGTGTGGCCGTCACCACTTGCCCTTTATCCAGTGTGAAGTTGATCGACATGTGGTGCCCCTCGAACCGCCAACCCCATTGGCCGGTTGTGGAAGGCGTGCCGAAGATGCTGACGAAGTACCAGTTCGGGTTTCGTACATTCCGGCCGTTCTTTTCCAGGGTGTTCAATACGGATTCCAGCGACATGATCGTAGTGGCCTGATCGTACCCGCTGGCACTCAGTCCCGCTTTCAGCAATGCGAGAACAGCGGTTCGCTGCTCGGCGGAGAGTTCCTCCATGCGTACCCCTTTCCGAGTCGGCTGACGCATCGCATCTTGTTGTGGGGTGAAGAACCAAGCGGTGCGGTGCGGGTCATCGTAGGCGAAGGAGGCTTTTTGTTTCAGTTCCGGTGTCAGGCTGTTCAACATGGCATTGGCCGCGGCGGCCATTTCACTGCCGGGGGTCCGGGTCGTTTGAGCGACGAGCGCTGCGCCACCCACGACGACTACGGTCGCAATCAGGAACACAGGACGCAATACACGTTTCATGGATACGGGCTCCAGACACAATTCAAGAGCGTTGAGGTGGGACAAAACCGAGGATACGCGATGCGGGAACAGAAGTGAACACGGTATCATGAGGAATCCGCCTGCCGAACTGGCAGGTGAACTCGTAAGATACAGGAGTGCCTCCCTCTGAACGAGACGCAATCATGGCGACGGCCTCTGTTTCTGGCAACGGATCAACTGGTGAAGATCGACTTCGGGTGTTGGTAATCGACGATGATAAAAATCTGGCGGAAGCGATTGTCGAAAGCCTGGAACGCAAAGGACACGCCGTCCGCATGGCGACGACCGGGAAAGCCGGAGTCGCCCGCATCAGTGCGGAGGAATTCGATGTTGTACTGACCGATCTGAAGATGGTGGATGTGGATGGCTTGGCCGTGGTCAAAGCGGTACGGGAGCAACTGCCCGAGGCCGAAGTTTATGTCATCACGGGATACGGCGATGTGAAAACAGCAGTCGAGGCGATGCGACTCGGAGCCGCCCATTATCTGCTCAAGCCAATCGACATGGTCGAACTCCGCGCCATCGTGGAAAAGACAGCCGAGAAAGTGCGGCTAGCGCGGTCAAATCGAGAACTCCGGCAGCAACTCGACGAGAAGTTCGGCTACGAAGGTGTCGTCGGCAATGGTCCGAAAATGCAACAGGTGCTGCGACTGTTGAAGGCGTATGCCCCCACAGCGGCTCCGGTGCTGGTACTCGGGGAGAACGGCACCGGCAAAGAACTTGCGGCCAAGGCTCTGCACACGAACGGCCCGCGTCGGAACAAACCGTTCGTGGCCATGAACTGTGCGGCTTTGAATGAAAACCTGCTCGATGATGAGATGTTCGGCCACGAGGACGGTGCCTTCACCGGCGCGAAAGGAGCCCGCAAAGGCCGCTTTGAACATGCCCACGGTGGGACGCTATTCCTCGACGAAATCGGGGACATGCCATTGTCTCTTCAAGCGAAATTGTTGCGTGTGCTGGAAAACGGCGAGGTCGTGCGAATCGGAGCCAACGACCCCGTGAAAGTCGATGTCCGCCTGATCGCCGCGACCAACCGCAACCTGGAAGCCATGGTGGAAGAGGGCAAGTTTCGGCGGGACTTGTACCATCGGCTCAAGGTGGGCGTTGTGCGGGTGCCCGCGTTGCGGGATCGCAAGGAAGACTTGCCGTTGTTGTTGAATCACTTTCTCAAAGAGTTGGGTCAGAAGTACGCCAAGGGGCCGTTGACCCTGGCGGAACCTGTGCGCAAGGCCTTTGCGGGGTACAATTGGCCGGGCAACGTCCGCGAACTCCGCAACATTCTGGAAAGCATGGCCGTTCTCGATGCAGATAACGTACTCGGCATTGATGATGTCCCTGAAGCTGCTGGGCCGTTGCAACTGCTCGAAAGCGCGCACGCGTCCAGTGTCACAACCTCTTCTGGGCCAGATACTCTCATCGGCAAGCCGCTCGCGGAGGTGGAGCGTTACTACATGGAACGCGCACTGGCCCAGACCGAAGGCAACCGGGAAGAAGCCGCCCGCCTGCTGGGAATCGGCGAACGGACCTTGTATCGCAAGCTGCAAGAGTGGAAAAAAGAAGATGAAGACCGCCTCGCCGCCATGAATTAACCACATAACCCCGATGGTTCCCACCATCACGCGATCTCTATTGCGTGATGGCACCAATGTTGGGTTACCTATATTCATGCCGAGTTGGCCGCCCGGATACACTCTGACGCACCGGATGCCTGATGCCACGGATTCAACAGTTACCCTCCCATGTCATTACCAAGATCGCCGCTGGGGAAGTTATTGAACGCCCAGCATCCGTGGTTAAGGAGCTGTTGGAAAACTCCGTCGACGCGGGGAGTACACGCATCGACATCGAACTGGAACAAGGCGGGACCGAGCTCATCCGCATTGTGGATGATGGTTGCGGGATCGCGGCCGAGGATCTGCGATTGGCCTTCTCCAGTCATGCGACCAGTAAGCTCCAATCCGCGGATGATCTGTTCAACATTCACACGATGGGCTTTCGCGGTGAGGCGCTCGCATCGATTGCGGGAATCGGTCAGGTCGTGTTGCAATCGCGACCGCCGGAGCAGGAAAACGGGGCGGAACTCCGTTGTGATGGTGGCGACTTTTCGGAACTGCGACCGTGGGGCGGTTCACCGGGCACCCGGATCGAGGTTCGCCATCTGTTTTACAATGTCCCGGTTCGCAAGAAGTTTCTCAAGAGCATCGCTACCGAACTCGGCCATGTTTCCGAAACGGTCACCCGATTGGCCTTGGCTAATCCGACTCTGCATCTGACCCTGCGGCATAATGGCAAACTGGTCTACGAAATCCCCGCCACGGCCGGCTTGGCGGATCGCATTCAACTCTTTTTTGGCGGTGAAATCCGCGACGCACTTTTGGAACTCGACAGCGGCCCCGGACCCATGCGGCTATCCGGCTTTATCGCCGACCCAGCCGAAGATCGGGGGAACGCCAAGCTCCAGTATCTGTTCGTGAATGGTCGCTGGTTCCGCGATCGCAACCTGAGTCATGCCTTTCAAGAAGCGTATCGCGGGTTATTGATGACGGGACGTTACGCGGTCGGTTTTCTGTTTCTGGAAGTGCCGCCCGATTCCGTGGATGTGAACGTACATCCGACCAAATCGGAAGTGCGATTCCGCGACAATTCCAGCGTGTATTCGTTGGTGCGTGGTGTCGTGAAGGCACGACTACTGAAGGCGAACCTGGTTCCCAAGTTGCAAGCTCCTGCCACGCCATCGGACATCCCAGAAGGAGGGGAAACCGCCTGGACGATGCGGACCACACCGCGACCAACGCGCGAATCGTTATTCTCACCCCGACGCGGAGAAGCGGAGGAAACCACGACTCCTTGGGAAGTCCGAGAATACCCGGTTCCAGCGTCTCCGCCGATTTCACAACGGCCGATTCTTCCGCAACCGGCCACGCTTCCGACGACCGTGACTCCAACGGTTTCGCCCACTGTGGAGCCGACGATTCCCGCATCAGTTTCCGATTCTGTCAACAAACCTCATTGTGCCGATGTGCCACTTCCGCAATGGGATCTTCCGCCTCTGCCGGTGGGAGCAGCCTTGCAGGTTCACAATGCGTACATCGTGCTGGAAGATACGGACGGCATGCTGGTCATCGACCAACACGCTCTGCATGAGCGGATCCTCTACGAACAACTCCGCCGCCGAATCCGTGATGGCAAACTGGAAGTGCAACGGTTGCTGATTCCCGAACCCATTGAACTTCCCGCTGAGCAGGCGGCCGCGGTCATCGCCGCACAAGCGGAACTCACCGAACTGGGTTTAGAAGTATCGGAATTCGGCGGGAACACGATTCTGCTATCGAGTTACCCTACACTACTGAGCCGTCGTCCACCGTATGAGATTCTGCAAAGCGTGATTGATTATCTCGTGACGAAAGATCGCCCGCCAGTGAAGGAAGTGTTGCTCGATCATCTTCTCGCCACGATGGCCTGCAAAGCCGCCGTGAAAGCTGGCGACCCGCTCACACAAGAGGAAATTACCTATCTCCTGCATCTGCGAACACTGGCCGAGGATTCCCACCACTGCCCTCACGGTCGCCCGACTTCTCTCCTGTTTAGTCGGAAAGACTTAGATAAGCAGTTCAAACGCATATGAGCGGGTGAATCACCGTTGGCAGACGGAAACGAACAGCTAACCTATAGTATCCATACGCGAACCCAGTATGCGATACGCATTCATCTCGGTGCGTTACACTGGGCTGAACTCCATCAGACCTTCGGTCGGAAATGGCATACCGATTCGGGGGTATCGTTTCTTGCGGAGTGCAGATTTTCCGGCCAGCATCCGAACACAACACCGGAATGGAACGATGGAAACAAACCTCGGATGCGGCAACCTCATTGGGTTCATGTCTTAGGGAGGCCCACAATGTCCACCGCTCGCAATGTTCTCGGCACACCACTCAAATCGTGTTCAACCCAACCCCTAACCGGGTTCTACCGCAACGGTTGCTGCGACACGGGCTTGGACGACACCGGATTGCACACCGTTTGTATTCGAGCCACCGCAGATTTCCTGGCTTTCTCCAAAGCCGTTGGTAATGATCTCTCCACACCGATGCCGCTGTATATGTTCCCCGGCCTGAAACCGGGTGACCAGTGGTGTCTCTGCGCTGAGCGTTGGAAACAAGCACTCGATGCCGATATGGCCCCACCCGTGATTCTCGAAGCCACCCACATCACCACTTTGGAATTCGTGGATCTGGAAGACCTGAAACGCTACGCCCTGGATGCCCCCACTGAGGCATGATGGTGTCAGAATCTCGCGGATATTTCCGTGGCTCGCCAGCTACCCCGTGTTTACACTGCTGCACACCGATCAACCAGCCATTTTATCTTTCACCCGCGGAGTGATGCCATGCGTGCCTTGGCCTGCCTATTTCTCTGTTCGGGATTCGTTACCGCTGCGGACCCGTGGAAACTCGATGCCAGCTTCACGGCCGCCAAACCCGCTGATTTGCAAGATGCGGCAACCACCCCACCCCCCGCCGGGGCGATTGTCCTCTTCGATGGCAAATCTCTGGATGCCTGGACCAAGAAAGACGGGAAAACGGCGATTACCTGGAAACTGATCGATGGTGCAATGGAAGGATTCAAAGGGCACGGCGACATCATCAGCAAGCAGAAATTTGATGGACGATTCCAACTGCATCTGGAATTCCGCATCCCCTATGAACCCACCGGGAGCGGCCAAGGGCGTGGGAATTCCGGTGTCTACCTGCAAGGACGGTACGAAGTCCAAATCCTCGATAGCTACGGCCTGAAAAGCGGGAAGAACGACTGTGCTGCGATTTACGACATTCACCCACCGAAAGTCAACGCCTGCAAAGCTCCGACTGTCTGGCAGAGCTACGACATTGTGTTCACGGCCCCTCGGTATGAAAATGGCAAGAAAACCGAACCCGCCCGGATGACCGTCTATCATAATGGAACGCTCGTTCACGAGAACGCCCCGATTCCCGTGGACAACACCCGAGCCGGTATGGGCGGCGACCCTGCCAAACCGGGGCCGATTCTCCTACAGGATCACGGTCACCCGGTGCAGTATCGCAATATTTGGGTGCTACCCCAAAAGTAGAATCAGAACGGATTCTGGGGGCGAACACAGATTGAGGAATGCATGACCGATCCTGATTACCCGACAACGTCTGAACAGCCCACCACACGAAAACACCATTCCCATGCCGTTCCTGGCGGAAGCCGGGAACTGATCGCCCTGGCTCTGCCACTAGTTCTCAGCAACGCTTTCATGACCATCCAAGTGACGGTCGACCGCGTTTTGCTCAGCCATTATGGCACACTGGAAGTCGCGGCGGCTTTACCTGCCGTACTGCTGTTCTGGTTGCCGTTCGCCCTGCTGCAAGGAATAGCAGGGTACGCCACGACCTTCGTGGCCCAGTATACCGGAGCCCATCGGCCCCATCGAGTCGGCCCGGCGATCTGGCATGGGTTGCACTTCAGCCTCGTTACGGGAATTGGGTTCCTGGGTCTGTGGGTGCTGGCTCCGTGGTACGTCGGCCTCGGCGGGCACGATCCACACATGACCAATCTGGAAATCACCTATTTCCGTTGCCTCTGCTTCTCCGCCTTGCCAATGTTGATTGTAATCACCGTGAGTGGGTTCTTCTCTGGCCGTGGGCAATCCTGGGTGGTCCTCTGGATCAACGTCGTGGGAACGCTGGTCAATGTCGTACTGGACATTGTGATGATCCCTGGCCTGTACGGGTTCCCAGAAATGGGTATCGCCGGAGCAGGTTGGGCCACGGTGGCCGGTTCCTGGGCCTCCGCTCTGGTCGCTTTGGGGCTGTTCTTCCGCAAAAAGTTCCGCATCGAATTCTCGACACTCTCTGGTTGGCGACCGGAGCGCGATTTGACGATTCGGCTCCTCCGGTTCGGCGGGCCAGCTGGGTTGCAATTCATGCTGGACGTGCTGGCGTTCACGGTCTTCACCATCTTCGTGGCACGTCTCGGCGCAGCCGAGGCGGCGGCCACCAGTATCGCCATCACGTTGAATATGTTCACATTCATGCCGATCTTCGGGATCGCCATGGCCGTGTCCATTCTCGTGGGGCAACGGCTCGGAGAAGATCGCCCGGAACTGGCCCAGAGTAGCACCAACACCGGGTTTTGCTGGGCGTTCGGCATTATGACGATTGTGGCCACAGTGTTTGTGGTGTTCCCTGACACACTGGTTTCCCTCTTTGCCAACGATGGCGCTGGCGCGGGTTCCTCCACCAAAGCCGATGTCTCCTTCGCCGCAGTAGCCGCCGTGGTGCCGAAGTTACTCATCTTCATCGCGGTCTACTCCCTGGCGGATGCCGCGAATCTGGTCTACGCCTTCGCCCTGCGAGGCGCGGGCGATACCCGGTTCGTGACAGTGGTTTCCTTCACGCTCGCTTGGCCCGTGATGGTGCTGCCCACCATTTATATTGTGAACACGGGTGGAAACCTCTACTACGCTTGGGGAGCGGCCAGCCTGTATATCATGCTCCTGGCCGGGTGTTGCTGGCTGCGGTTCCGAGGCGGGAAATGGAAGGCGATGCGGGTCATCGAACAAGGGACACCCGAAATCGAACCCGGCCCGGCAGAAGTCATCGGCCCGGCCCACTCGGAAGCGATGGAGTCCACTACCGTCGCTTGAACCATGCAAAATGGAGCGTTCCCGTGCCGCGGTTTGTGATTCTCGAACACGACTGGCCCGAGCGGCACTGGGATCTTCTGTTGGAAGTAGACACGATCCTCAAAGCCTGGCGATTGCGAGAAGAACCGCAATGCGGTCGCCGCATCCCAGCGGAACCGAACCACGATCACCGCCGGTTATACCTGGACTACGAAGGACCAATTAGCGGCGATCGGGGCTCGGTAACACGCTGGGACACCGGGGAATATGAACAAACAACAACCGGAATCATTCTCCGAGGCGGCAAACTGAACGGAATCGCGGACTGGCAACCGGAAGAAAAGGTCTGGATATTCTGGCCGGAGAATTAGTTCTTCCCGTTGTTCAAGAGAGAATTATTGGCTTGATCCAGCAAGGAACGGCCTTTGACCGTCAGTTTCCCGTCAGCCGCACGGAACAACGCAATCTGCGTCGTCGGATGCGTTTGATCCGCATAGAATCGGCACATCCCAACGGGGTTACCTTCGTGTCGATACCAGGATACGGCAATGTTGGAGTCACGGGCCGCTTCGGTGATGCGATCGAGAATCGACTGTGACCCCAGCGGTAGCCACCCGGCCCGCACGCCCAGCAGTTCCAACGCCACCACGTTGGCCTCACCTTTCACCAGCCAGACACGGGCTTCCACCGAAAGGACCGTACTCCAAAACCCTTCCCCGTACCGGGCCGCAATCTGGATTTGATCGCCCGTGATCGCCACCCGTGGTGAGTGCAAACCTTGCGGCAAGAACGATTCCAGCCCGCCATCGGTACAGAGATGTTCCCGCAGGAAAGCGTTCAATTCTTCGGCCGTGAAGGTGGCTCCCCATTCTGGCTTCGAGCGAATATCGTTTTTGAGATCTCCAAAGCGTGTGACGACGGCAGTCGCTGTGATGGTGTCATCGTCGACCGTGCCGTTCGTGGCCGTGTAAAATTCTGGGTCCGACTTCAGCAATGCCGTCAATGAACCCAGCACCGCGCCGGTAGTGATGAGCAGAAGTAGGATTGTCAGAATCGCATTCCGTCGCCGCATGTGTGGCTCTCCCACCCGCACAGTTGTTACTACGGGCAAAGGTTTCCGCATTTACCCGCATTCACCCGCCCGGTCAATCGCGGTTCTTGTGCCAGCGGGAGATTCTGCGATGATGAACCGATTGGGGGAATCATGCGGAACCTTCCGGGGCTATCAGGCTCCGCGCGGTTCGGGGATGCTGGCAAACGCCGCCACCACGGGGTACGTTGTTCATGTGATGTGAATTTCCGAGGTCCGCCAGGAAAGGGGCCATGCCATGACCAGGAATCAGCTGCGACGGTATCAATTCCGCCGATGGGCATTGGCCATGATGGCACTCGGCGTGACCGGGAGCGTCGGTATCAGCCAAACTCCGCCAGGGACACTCAGCCCCATCGACCGAGCTAAAGCCTATACCAGCATCCTCGATCAAAAAGCGGAAGCGGACATTCGCGGCACGCTCTCCGAAGTGGATCGCCTCGCCAAAATCGACAAGAAACAAGCCATTCGGCGTTTGCGGGAAGCCATCGTCACGCTCGATCTCTCCGCTCAGATTTCCTCGCCGAAGCGAGCCGAGTTGGTGCGTCTCGTGCAGGGTCGCATCGACATTCTGGAAGGCCGCGTCCCTACCAATCCGGGAACCGGGACCACCGGTATCCACCCGCGGCTGGAAAAACTGCGTCAACAATCCACCGCTATCACGCAAGCCTATGGAAAAGAGGCCCGCGAAGTCGCGGAGGCGATCACTGAGATTGAAAAACTTGTCGATATTGGCAAGCTCACCGCGGCCCGGTCGCGGGTGGCCCGTCTCGCAAACACATATCCGAACAATCCATCCGTGATTGCGTTGATGTCTCAGAATGATTTCGGCACCAGCATCTCCGAAGCCCGCCAGCTTGCCAAAAGGACCGGCGAGGCCGTGCGGTTCGCCATGAACGATGTGCAGGAATCCGCAATCCCCGCACGCGGCAACGTCGAGTTCCCGAAGAATTGGGCCGAATTGACGAAAGCCCGCGAGGAAAAATCGCTGATCGGCCCCGAGGAAGAAGCCATCCTGCGGGCACTCGAACAACCCGTCAAGCAACCGCTCAACAACGCACCATTCCTCGAAACCGTACAATCCCTCTCCAACCTCGTGGGCAAGGAAATCTATCTCGACAAGCGTTCCCTCGAAGATGCGGGGCTTGATCTCCAGCGGGCCGTCAACATGCCTGGCAACGTGACCGCTCGCACTGCACTTCGCACGGTTCTGCAATCGCAGGGACTCACGTTCGTCATCAAAGACAAAATTATTCAAGTTGTGACCATCGAGAAAGCACGGGATCTGCAAGTCACGCGTGCCTACTACATGGGCGACCTGATTCAGATGGCCGGTCCTTTCGGCGGAGCTGTCACCTGGGGACCGCAAATCGACTATCAACAGACGATGTCGAATGCCCAAGTCGTTGTGGATTCGATCAAGCAATCGGTGGACCCGATGATCTGGAAGGATCGCGGCGGACCCGGCATTGTCGTGTTCCACTACCCGTCTATGTCCGTGATTGTGCGTGCCCCCGCGGAAGTTCACGCGGATCTATCCGGCAAACGCTACAAGAAGTGATTCCCCCCTGTTTCATGCCAAAACATATCGCGGTGTTGGTGGAATCGGCCAGAAACTGCTCCACCAATGCATCCCACCGTCTAAATGTTAAAAGTTCTCGCTTGTTCATTACGCCTGAAGCAATAAGATTATAATAATACTGCCCTATCGCAATGTGGATGTGTACCCTCGCAATACGCTCTCCTCATTTTTGCGATCAGTTTCATCCCACCTACATTCCCGTTTTGGAGGTTTTATGAGCTCGTATTTTACGGAAGCAAAGCTATGTGCCCCCCCCCAGATTACCTGAATTCACGCGCCAATCCGTTATTCGTTCCGCATTCACGTTGATTGAATTGCTGGTCGTCATTGCTATTATTGCAATTCTCATTGGCCTGCTTCTCCCGGCGGTGCAGAAAGTCCGCGAAGCTGCCGCCCGTTCTAAGTGTCAGAATAACTTGAAGCAACTCGGCATCGGTCTACACGCCTACCACGATACCTACAACAAGCTACCCGAAGGGCAGATTTCCCGAACTAACGGAATTGGTGATACACCAAACTGGAAGGTAAAAATCTTCCCGTTTATTGAACAGGACGCGATGTATCAGGCGATATATAACACCAGCTCAAACCCCAAAATGCGATACGATCCGGTTTTGACATTAACCCGTGGGAAATCATTCCCAACTTATCACTGCCCATCATCTGTGCTACCTCAATTCTACGGTGATGCAGGCTCAGGCAGTACCGTCTATAATTACCCTTCAACTGGTAGTTTCGTTCAATTTGGCGGAAACGGCCAGCAGATCGCTTCTTACATTGGCATCTCGGGCGCTTATCCTGATCCCGCAGGCCGTACAGAGCGCGCAGCGACCAATATCGGTTATAGCCAAGGCTTGACCGATAACGGCATGCTTTTGATGAGTGAATCCACATCACTTGTGGCCTGTTCGGATGGCACCTCCAATACCATGATGATTGGAGAACAATCGGGGAAGGTTGGTCAGTATGACCTCCGCAGTCGCTATCACAGCCCCTTAGGCGGTGCAAACGGATATTATGCTGGTACGGAAGTGGGGCCATTCACGGTTAATTGGATGCGGACTCACACTTCTGGCTACTTAAATGGATCCCATCACGATGTCTACGGTAACGGGACCACATCCGTCCGCTATGTAATCAATTATCAATCGCTATCATCAGGTGCCAGTCAATCATATATGTTGAACGGAATCCTGAATTCTGCACATACCCGCGGAATCAACACGATGTTTGCGGATGGCTCGGTTCGATTCCTCAACGATAGCATCGCATTCTCAGAACTCGCAAAAATCTGCACTCGCGATGATGGGTTAATCCTTGCCGATATTCCATAATCTCACGAGATTTTACCACGACAATCACGATGGGCATCAGCCGAGATTCATCGTGATTGTCGCCTAAATCACTATTCTGCACACTTTAATACATTAATCCATCACCATCTTCAATCAAAGCAGGACTGATTATGCATTTGCAACCATCTATAATCAATCGTCGATATTCCATTCCCGGATCGATCATTTGTACGCTATTGCTCGGCACATTCGGTTGCGGTTCTGGTGGTCCAACGCAAGGCAACTTACAAGGTGTAGTCACCCACAATGGACAACCGCTCTCCAATGCGCAAGTGGAATTGGAAATGCCCGGTCAAGGGATCGGCGTATTAGCCGTGACAAATATCGAAGGGAAGTTTGTTATCGAAGGCCCAGTTCGGGTGGGAACATACAAAGCCGCCATTGGCCCAGCCATTGATGCACCACCCGAACCCGGAACAACACCCAAAAAGAATGCCTTCCCCAAGATTCCGAAGAAATACCAACAGACGAGTACGACCGACCTGAGTGTGACCGTCACGGAAGGGGAAAATAACGTGACACTGGAACTGAAAGATTGATGACCGCAAATACGCTTTTATCATAACCCAAGAGCCAGAAACGTCGTTTCTGGCTCTTGGCATTTCTGGTTACGACTTCTTCTTGTACGCAGCGTTTTGGTACTTCTTCTGGAACTTCTCCACCCGACCCGCGGCATCCACGAATGACATCTTGCCGGTGAAGAACGGATGGCTCGCAGCCGAAATCTCAACACGGTACAACGGATACTCGTTCCCATCTTCCCAGGTAATCGTCTGGTCCGTTTGGACGCAGGAGCGCGTCAGGAAACTGAATTTTGCCGCTGCGTCCATAAAGACAACTGGACGATAGTTTGGGTGAATCCCCTTCTTCATAACCATAATTCCTAACTAGGATATACGTTCAGAACTGTAACTATAGAGTGACTCGGAACAGCCGACAACCCAGAAACGGATCGGTTTCAGGGTTTCAAGCGGAGAGGGGAGTTTGAGGTTTCAGGCTTCAGGGTATCAAGCCAAGAGTTTCAGAGTTTCAGACCAAAATTCAGGAGTTTTAACATGAATACGGCAGGAAAGCGGGTCGCGGTGCTGCTGGAACAGCAATATCAGGAATTGGAAGTGTGGTATCCCGTCTACCGCCTGCGGGAGGCTGGTTGTCTGGTATCTTTGGTGGGGCCGGAAGCCGGAAAAACCTATCTCAGCAAATTGGGCTATCCCGCCAAAGCGGATGTCTCCGCGCACGATGTTTCCGCAGCGGATTTCGATGCCGTGGTGATCCCCGGCGGCTTTGCCCCCGACTACATCCGTCGACACGAAGCCATGCTGAAACTCGTGCGGGAACTGCATACAGCTCAAAAACCCGTCGCCGCGATTTGCCACGGACCATGGGTTCTCTGCTCCACGCCCGCACTGAAAGGCCGAAAAGCCACTGGGTTTCATTCCATCCGCGATGATGTGGTCAACGCTGGGGCCACCTGGGTCGATCAGGAAGTGTGCGTGGATGGCCACATCATCACGAGCCGAAAGCCGGATGATTTGCCCGCGTTCGTCGTGGCCGTGTTACAAGCACTCGTCGGGAAATAACCCGCCATTACACGACCCCAGTCTGATACACGGTCGGATCGGGTATCGCGGCTTCCGCGAACCCCTTCCGACGCAGTCGGCACGAATCACAGTGACCACACGACCGCCCGGCAGCATCAGGATCATAGCAGCTCAACGTCAAGCCCAAATCGACACCGAGTCGCACCGCTTCTCGGATAATCTCGGCTTTGGTCATCTGCAATAACGGGGCATGAATGCGATACCTCCCCTGCCCTTCGATCGCGGCTTTGGTTGCCAGGTTCGCCAGATTCTCGAACGCGGTCAGAAATGCGGGGCGGCAATCGGGGTAGCCGGAATAATCCAAGACGTTCGCCCCGATAAAAAGATCGAATGCCCCCACGATTTCGGCATAACCCAGCGCCAATCCGAGCAAGATCGTATTCCGTGCTGGAACATATGTAATCGGCACGGTCTGATCGTTGTTTGTGACATCTTTGGGCACGGGAATGTCCGCCGTGAGAGCGGATCCGCCCACCGCACGCAAATCCATGCGTACCGTGCGATGCTCGGCCACTGTGAGCTGATGCGCCACCGCCGCGGCGCGTTCGAGTTCCACTTGGTGCCGTTGCCCATAATCGACGCTCAGGGCAAAGACCGCGAACCCCTGAGAACGTGCCACCGCCGCTGTCGTTGCACTATCCAGTCCACCACTAAGAAGTACGACGGCACGAGGAATCATCTCAAACCTGAGAAATGGAGGAATCAGTCACCCCGGTTTACGCTACGAACCATCGGCATCTGTCGCCAGCATTCCGCAGACTTGATCGGCTTGTAGAATGACCGGAATACTGATTATGAGCCTGGGAATCCGACCAATGCAAGCGACTGAAACACCTTCCGCGAACCAGCTGGAACTGTTCCCCAACCCCAGTCCGGGGCGTGATTACACGATTGAGATTGTCTGCCCGGAATTTACCAGCGTTTGCCCCGTGACCGGACAACCGGACTTCGGCACCATCACATTCACCTATACACCAGAAGCGATGTGCGTGGAATTGAAATCTCTCAAGCTGTATTTGCAACAATTTCGGAATCAGGGAATCTTTTACGAAGCCGTGACCAATCGCTTGTTGGATGATTTCGTCGCAGCGGCACAACCCCGACGCTGCCAAGTTGTTTCGTCCTGGACTCCACGGGGTGGTATCAGCACAATTGTGACGTGTAATTACGAATCCCAGAAATGAGAAACCCGCGTCTCCGATTCCAGAAGTCGCGGGCGGAGTGTTGCGTCATCGCATTCGGAATCAGGATGCGATCGACGGTTCGGCAACCTCAATCCGGTTGCGGAAAGACGAGTTTGGAAGCAGTTCACGCACAGCGTGCAAAGCCAGTTGCTTCACATGGAACGACGGAGCGACTCCGCTAACAACCACGGTTTCATTCAAAACTTCAACAGCCAAGTCACGAACACGACGACTGGTACGGCGGTGAATTTGTGTCGTGAGTCGTTCTTCCAAACTCGGCGCGGTCACGGTCATGGTTACAGTATTCTCCTCATGTTAAAAATCAGACGATCGGCTGTGCATCTTCATCTAGATTATCAACCGATGCGTCCTGGGGAATCCAAAAATTTCTGAAATCGTCTCATGCCTAAACACTATGCAACTCTCACACCAAACCCCGCACCGATACCCTCATTCGCTGTCCTGCCTGGGCATCTCCTCAGCAGAACTCGCTCGAAGATTAGACGACGGAGTCACTTGCGTTCGTTATGAGTATTGCATCTCGTTCGTCGTCGCCACGATTCGGTATCAATCGCGGGTTCACCTTTCCGATGCGTGGGAATTGCGGGTGCTGCGGGGGGTTCCCTACTCGTTGATCGCGTTGCTCTTGGGTTGGTGGGGGCTGCCGTGGGGACCAACACAGGTACTGCGTGCTTGTTGGATCAACCTATGCGGTGGTGTCGATGTGACCGAAGAAATCGAACAATGGTTAGACCAATCCCGTTCCTCTCCGCTGGAGACTCCCCCAAAACGCTTCCCACCCACGACCGATGAGTCATGGGTGGGGTTGTCGTAATGTGACCGACCTCGCATTTGAGGCGGATTAGAAGCGGAGGTTCAGCCCTTTTAGCCGTTGGACAGTTTCCGCCATGAGGGCATCCTCAGCGGCCGCATCGGCGGCTTGATAGGTCACGGAGAAACGCAGATACGCCCCGGCATCGTCCCAGGGCACACAGCAGACAGATTGATCGACGATGAGAAACTGAGACGCATCCTCGGCCGTGGCGAAGGTTTTGTCCCCGGCGGCCACGGGAGACTTGGCGTAGAGGAAATAGGTTCCTCCCGGCATGGAGCAGTCAAACCCGACTTGCTTGAGGGCCGCGACCAGTTTTTCCAGTCGCCGGCGGTATTTCGCCCGCACCTGCACCGGAATCTCCGCGTTTCGCAGAGCCGCGGCGGCGGCGTGTTGAATCGCCATGAACTGGCCACTATCCGAATTATCTTTCACGTCCGCATAGGCTTGCACGATTTTCGGATGGCCCGCGACAAAGCCCATCCGCCAACCGATCATGTTGAACCCTTTGCTCATCGAGTGAACCTCGACACCGACTTCCTTCGCCCCTTCCATCTGCAAGAAACTGAGCGGTTCACCTTCATACGTCAGGAGAATG
>JAIXLE010000192.1 GCA_026931725.1 Bacteroidales bacterium | reverse complement strand
GTGTTACCCTCAAAATTTGAATCGTTTGGGCTCGTGCTGACGGAGGCGATGCAGTTCCGCAAACCCGTCATCGGGGTCCGAGCCGGAGGACCAGCCGAGATTATCGCCGATGGTGAGAACGGCTTCCTCGTGCCACCCGACGACCCGACCGCGTTAGCCCAAGCGATGCAGACACTGATTCAATCCGCGGAATTGCGGGAACGGATGGGGGCACGCTCGCGGGAATTGTACGAATCGCAGTTCACCGTAAACGTGATGGCGGTACGCACGATTACCTGTCATCGTGCGGTGATCCAATCGTGGCAATCGCATCTGCACCCCACGACGCTTTTGCGTCCCGCACTGGGGCAACTCATCGCACGGGTGACGGGATTGGAACCCGCACAGGCCGCCGCCGCCGTGGGGGAATTGGTTCCCGAACCGTGGTCCCGCCTCAGTTCCCGCGAGTATCTGACCCGCACGCAGAAACTGATCAATGCTCAGAATTCCTTGTTCATCCAAGGAATTTACAGTCTGCTCCTGTGTCGGCGACCGACACGGGAAGAATTCGAGAACTGGCTGACCCATCTGGAAAACGGGTTACCACGCCGGACACTGTTGGAAGAATTCGCGTTTGGCCCCGAAGCCGCCAAGTTGGGGTTGCCGACGGATTGGATCGAAGCCGTGCATTTACCCTCACGGGCCACCGTCGTTCCGGCAGCCGATGCTCTGGCATTCCGCGCTCGCCTGCGCCGATGGGTCGGGCAGATCGTGCTGCGGTTATCGCGTCTGCCGGGGGTTGGGAAATTCTTCCGTGTGCTGCGGCACTTCCTGCAAGCGCCGCGGCGCATCCGCAACCTGGAGGAACGCACCACAGCCCTGCAAGAGTTCGTCGCCCAGCAAATCGGCACGCTACGGAGTACCGTCAAAGCCCAAACCGTAGCGGTCGAGAACATGGCCAAACAGACCGCCATGCGGGATCGCCAGATGCAGTGGACCTTGCACACCCAGGCCACGCAGCACGAACAGACCCTCACGCATTCCCCCTGGCGTTCTCGCGGCGACCGTTACGCCGGGTGAAGCGAACAGACGCCCGGCAATGGGAACGCGGCTTCACTCCCATTTGATGCCGAACCGCGCTTGCAGGGCGGCACGCTGAGCCGGTTGACCGATCGCCTGCACGAAATGCACAAGATCCCAAATCTTGTTCGTGCCATCGGGCGCGGGCGGTTCCACCAACTGGCGATGCGACGGCATCCCGGTTCCGGCGATCCCCACATAGATGCGTGAATACAGCTCCTCGGGAGAACGGCCCGCCCGGTACAAGCCCAAGAACAGATTGCGGGGTTGAATGACATTCGCCCAGGCATCGTACTTCAACTGCTGGGTCCGGCCAAAATTGACATGGCACGACGCACACCCGGCCCCGGATTTCTCGACGAACAACAGATACCCTCGCGCGGCGGACTGGAGGCGGGCTTCCGCGGTGGTGGCGGGGTCCGCCGGGACGTTCACCAGTGTCAGCGGTTCGGTCGATGCGGTTTCCGACTTCTGGGCGATCATCGGTTGCGTGTCCGCGTCGAGCCACTGTTGCAAGGCTTTTTCCGCGGCTTGGGCCACTTCCTGGGCCGGTGGGTCGGCATCTTCAAACGCGATGATGAGCCGTTTGATGGCGGTGAACTCCGCTTCGCCCCGCAGGCTCAGATGGAGGACGTAGCTGATGATCGCTTGCAGTTCCGTCTCGCTGAACTTCGGGAAAGCGGGCATCGCGGAACCATCCAGCCCCCGGCGGATCACCTTGGCGAGATCGGCTCGGCGTGGCTTTCCGGCCAGGGTCGGCGTGCTACTGACGAACTTGAACAAGCCGGTTCGGTAATCCCGCGGCGGCGGGCTGAGCGTGGCGGCGGCGGGGCCATCTCCACCACCGGCAGGGCCGTGGCAACTGATGCACCATTGCCGATACAGCCCCGCACCCTGAGCCAGCGTGGCCGAGTCCAGATGCAATTTCTCGATGGCAGCGGAATTCTTCCCGGCAGGGACGATCGGAACCAACGGCGTGCCAAACAGCTGATCGACGGCCTTGCTAACAGCCGTTCGGTCAGCGGCTGGCAGAGCATCTTTATCAGCGGGGTTGAGAATGTTCTTGCCGATCTCGGGTTTGAGTATCCGAATCTGATTCTCGTCGGGTGATTTTCCGGTGCCGAGTTCCAGGCTGCGAACGGGAGGATAACCGGACGTGTTCCAGGCTGGCGGGACGGCGGCGGGCGGCTGCACCACGAGCCAGTCACTCCGGTTGGGGTAGCCTTGCCCCGCTTGGACCACGGCCTCGGGATGGAAGACGATTTCCGGTGGTGGGGTCGCATCACAACCCAGGCTCACCAGCCCGCTCACGACCGCGAACAGAATCAGCTTTCGCATCGGCTCCCGCTCCTGACTTTCAAAAATCCTGGTTCACCTGCTTGTGTCGGCTGGCGGAATGAGAAGAATGACAACATCTCCCCTGTGGTGTTGCCCGGTGCCTAGGTTCTTGCCCGATGCTCTGTTCCCGGCTTCTTCTCATCCTGGTCCTGTTCATCGTGCCCGCGTCGGCTGCGGCTCAGCCACCCGCCGACGCGGCGACTCTGTCCGGGGAATCGGCCCAATCGCGGAAACGGTTGGTCGAAGCGGAACAGCAACTCCGTGCGGGCCAGACCACGGAAACCATCGACGCACTCCAGCGGATCCTCGACGAAGCGGGTGATGATCTGGTCAGCGGGGATGGCCGCCGCTACCAGACCGCGCGGGAGTGGGTCCATCGTCTGTTTGCCCAGCTTCCGCCCGAAGCGTTGAAAATCTACCGGGATCGGGTCGATTCTCCCGCTCGGGCCTTGCTGGAGCAGGGGCGTGCCCGCCGGGATCCCCAGATACTGCGAACCCTGCTCGCACGCTACTACGCCAGCCAGCCTGCGGAAGAAGCCCTGCTGCTGCTGGGCGATCTCCTCTGGGAACGCGGCCGCTTCCACGAAGCCGCCGGGTACTGGCGACAGCTCCTCCCGGATACCGAGCCCCATTACCCAGACCCCCGCACCCCACCCGCGGCGGTACAGGCTCGGATCATCTTATCCGCAATTTTCCGAAACCAGCTCGATCAGGCCAGACGCGACCTGGAAGATTTCACGGAACGTCACCCGAACGCACGGGGACGGCTCACCGGAAAAGAGGGCCAATACGCGGAGATTCTGCGGAGCATCCTCGCCGCACCGCCTGGGTGGCCGCCCGCGCCGACGGCGGATGGCGAATGGCCGACCTTCGCCGGAAACAACGCCCGAACCGGCGCGGTCAATGGCCGCCTCCCGTACTACTGGCGGCGGCACCCGGATTGGAAGGTGAACCTCCCCGCAACCCCGCAACCGCAGAAACCCCGGCGATTCCCCAATACGACACCTCGGCTGCATCCGATTGTCCTGGATGGGATTGCGTACATTGCTGATGACATGCAAGTGCGGGGGTTCGATCTGCTGACCGGCAAACCGCGCGGGCGATTCGATCTTCGTCTCCACGAGTTCGGCGCACACCTCGCCACGGTTCCCGCACCCACGACAGAATCCGGGCCGGAAGCGTATACCCTCTCCGTCAGCGATGGGGCCATTCTCGCCCGACTCGGTGCCCCCACGATCACCGCCCCGACCGGCGACACCGGGCCGCGTGACCTACCGACGAGCTTTCTCGTGAGTCTGGCTCCCTCGCCGGAATTGCCAACGATTCTGGAACCGCGTTGGCACCTGCCTCCCCCCGTGGCGGGTGCGGCCTGGGAAGGGGCACCTCTCGCACAAGATGGCCGGATCTATGCGATCCTGACGCGGTTTGCGGGGAACCGGGTAATCTTCTCGATCGCCTGCTACGACGACCCGCCGGGTAAACCGCTCTGGCTCGTGCCGGTGTGTGAAGCGCCAGCCCCCGCCGCGCGATCTCGGCATCTGCTACTGACGCTGGCCCAGGGTCGCCTTCTCTTCGATCCGGGTATCGGTGTCATCGCCGCCGTGGACGCGGAAACGGGTCGGTCAGTCTGGGGGTTCCGCTATCCCCGTCACCCCCGGCTGGTCGCGAGCCAGGCGGTAGGCCGTTCGGCACGCGATCTCTGCCCGCCGGTTCATGCCAATGGTCGAGTCTTTGTCGCTCCGATTGATTCTGACCAGATTTATGCCCTCGACCTGCTCACCGGCGTGCCACTCTGGGAGAGCGGTTCTCTGCAAGTGTCCCAACTGCTCGGCGTGTCGCGGGGGCATCTCATTGTCACGCTGGCAGGCCATCCTTCCGGCCCGCTGTCCGGTATCAGTGGGGTGCGTGGTTTCGACATGGCCACCGGCGCATACCGAGAACCGGCAGGCTGGGCCGTCCACGATGACCCATTCCTGCATTCACGCGGCCGCGGTCTGGTTTCGGATGAGTTGATCCTGTGGCCGACGAACTCCCGCGATGGCACCTTTTTGTTGAACGCCTCGGACGGCAGCCGCCGATTCCCCTGGTTGCCGGGTGCCCAAGGGAACCTCGCCTACGCCGATGGGGTGCTGTTGGTCGCCACGGCCACTGAGTTATGGGGCTACGTTTCTCCCCGCCGCAAGGTAAACCCGGTTCGTCCGGGTCCACGACCGCTCGCCGATGCGGGACGCTGGCAGGAGGCGGAACAGGCACTGGCCACGGAGGAACCCGCGACCGCACGACGACTCCGCGCGGAATGGCACGCCGATCGTGCGGAACGCGCCTGGCTACAGGGCCAAATGGACACAGCCCGTCACCATCTTCAAATCGTGGCCGCCCCCACCAGCCCACCCGAACTGCGCACCCGCGCGGTGGCTCGGCTCTGGATGCTGGAATCGACGCAGCCGCCTCTGGTCAATGTCCCCACAGATGTCCCCACAGATGGCCCTTTCGATGTCCCTTCCGATGTCCCCATCACCAGCTGGCTACTGGATTCGACCGGAAAACCCGTGACCCTGCGGGAATTTCAGGGTCAACTCCATGGTGTTCCCACGCCGGCATCCCAGCCGTTCCCGTCTCAACCGGCAACGGCCGACACGGACATCCTGCGGCCGACCACACTCGGATTCGAGACATCCCTTGCGCGAGAAGTGGTCTTTCCTTCGCCGCGTTGCGTCCCACTGTTGCCGTTCACGGGGGAAACCGATCTTCCCGGCCTGTCCCACCGCCAAGGTGCGGACGATGCCCATTTGCTTGTCACGGATGGGGCCACACTGTTCGCTTACCGTCCTGGCGCGGATCGTCCCCACTGGACAACGCCGCTGTCCCCATCGCAGCCTGTGACCCATGCTGTGACACATGGAATCGTGCGGGGGGATGTCCTCATTGTGGCGGGTCCGCGTTCCCTGGCTCGCCTGCGACTGCGTGATGGGCAGATCATTTGGCAGATGCAGATTCCCGCCACGGACCCGCTCCCTGGTCCCACCCCGCAACCATCGCCACGCACCGAAGATGCCCCACTCTTTCCGAGCCTGTCCGATTTCACCCTGGCCGGACATCGTCTCATCGCCCGACTCGGCGAGCATCACCTCATCGCGGTCGATCTGTCCCTTGGCCGCGTCGATTGGCTGATGGACCCGGCGAAACAGGCCCGATTTCGGCCTTTCCTTCCCACGGAATCTCGCGCCTTCAGTCCGCACATTGTTGGTGATGATGCGTTTCTCATCGTCCAAGTTGGGGCACGGCGTTGGACCATCCAAGCGCAAACGGGCCGGGTGATCGTCGATGCGCCGACCGCGTTATCGGAATGGTCCATGCCGCCGATCTGGCTGGGACATCAGTTGGCGATCGTGGTGGATGAACCGGGTTGGGTGCGGGCGATTCACGCGGGGACCGGCCATCAACTTTGGCCTGTGGAATTTCCTGGCACAGCCAGCTTGACCGGGAAACCCGCGGCGATTCGTGCGATGTCAGGCGTGGTCCTCACGGCGGCTTTTCGGAATTATGGTGTGGAACTCACCTGCCTGGACCCGGCGACCGGCGAGCGGACCTGGCAACCCCCGTCCATTCTGCTCCCCGTGGGTCATCTCGACCTCACCGCCGCCGATGCGGATGCCGCGAGTCTCTTTCTCCCGGCAGGGGATAAACTGTTCGCCTTCCGCATCGAAACCGGACGGAGCCTCTGGGCCATCTCCCTGGCGGATACGGTCCCTTCCGCCACGGATTGGGTCGTCCATGCGGGACGGCGGGCCGCGATCGCCTACCCGAAAACCCCGATTCCCCAAGAAACCCCGATTCCCCAAGAAACCCCTGTCCCCCAGGACTCCGCAATCACGGTGGCAGGTCGGATTCTGCGTCGTCTGCTCGTGCATCCCGATGCGGGCCGTCTCCCCGCGTCCCTGGCTTCGGTATATGATGCGTGGGTGCATCGGACATTGCCGCTACTGTTTCTCGACCGAGAAACCGGCAAGGTGCGTCATCGTCTCTCGGTCCCGGCGGGTCCATTGGCGGCGGTCCAGCTCGCCGCTGATCGGGCGGTCATCGTCACAACAGGCCGGGCATACTGGCTGAAATAACCTCACCTCGGCTTCGGAGCTTCCGCGTGTCTGACGAGATTGTTTCTTCTCCCCTTGATGACGAACTGGCCGCCGCGGAACGACTGCGCGAGGCGTGTCAGAATTTACTATCGGAATGTGGCAAGGTGATCGTTGGTCAACAGGATGTCCTCGAACAACTGATGCTGGCGATTCTGGCGCGAGGACATTGCCTGTTGGTCGGGGTGCCGGGGCTGGCAAAAACGCTGATGATTCGGACACTCGCGGACGGCATGAACCTGTCCTTTAACCGTGTCCAATTCACCCCGGACCTGATGCCCTCGGACATCACCGGAACGGAAATCCTGTACGACGACAAGCAGACCGCCCAGCGGGGTTTCCGTTTCGTGCGTGGGCCGATCTTCTCGAACATCGTTCTGGCGGACGAGATCAACCGCACCCCACCCAAGACCCAAGCGGCCCTGCTCGAAGCCATGCAGGAACGGCAAGTGACCGTCGCGGGCACTCGGCATCCGCTGCCCGATCCGTTCTTCGTCCTGGCGACGCAGAACCCGATTGAGCAGGAAGGCACCTACCCGCTGCCGGAAGCGCAGCAGGATCGGTTCATGTTCAACATCCGCGTGGACTACCCCGATGAGGACGAGGAATTCACGGTGATCGAGGCGACCACCTCGGGACATCGTCCCACGGTCCATCGGGTCATCACGGCCGAGGAGATTCTGGCCCTACAAGAGTTGGTGTTGAAGGTGCCCGTGGCCGCGTACATCATCCGCTACGCCGCCCGGTTGACCCGTGCCACCCGCCCGCAACCGACAGGAAAGGACGCGGTCCCACCGTTGGATTTCGTCAAAAAGTACATCAGTTGGGGGGCGGGTCCGCGAGCCGGTCAGAATCTGATCCTAGCCGCGAAGGCCCGCGCCTTGCTGCACGGCCGTACCTATGTCGCCTGGGAGGATGTCCGCGCGATCGCCTTGCCGGTGTTGCGACATCGGGTGATGATTAACTATCACGCCGATGCCGAGGGGATCACGACCGATGACCTCCTCACCCGGTTGCTCGCCGCCGTCCCGCGTGAAGGGCACGGCTGAGACACCCGGCCACCCATTATCCCCGGAAATGATGCAGACTTCCGGCGGCACAGAGAAAATCCCGCATTACAGGAAGCACAAACGCTACTTCCTTCCAATGAAAATACCAAAAACGACCCCACACGGAGGAAAATGGAGTTCTCAATCATCGGGAGCGGTATAATTTACAACGCTTGGATTGATTCCCGCCTAAACTCACTTTGAAGTAAAGAGAGGGTTAGCTATATGTTCCCTTTTTTCTTTACACGCTGCGCAGCCGGGACAACGAATCGCCAGACACAGGTTTCCGCGCGTCGGGCAGCGTCTCTCGTGGCTGCATCTGGAAGACCGCATCACCCCGGCGGCGCTCTCGGATTTTGTACTCGTCGGTACGCCATCTGTCGGCACCTCTTACCCGCTTTCGGTATCGGTGGGAGACTTCAACGAAGATGGCCACACTGATCTCGTAACAGCGAACTTTTACTCTGACTCTGTCGGCATTCTGCTGGGCTACGGAGATGGCACGTTCCAAAACGCGGTCACCTATCCTTCCGACGGCAGTAACCCGTCTTCGGTATCAGTGGGAGACTTCAACGGGGATGGCTACGCCGATCTCGTGACGGCGAACGTAAACTCCAGCACGGTCGGCGTTCTGCTGGGCAACGGAAATGGCACGTTCCAAAACGCGGTCACCTATCCTTCCGGCGGCAGTAACCCGCGTTCGGTATCGGTGGGAGACTTCAACGAGGATGGCCACACCGATCTCGTAACAGTGAACTCTTACTCCAACTCTGTCAGCGTTCTGCTGGGCAACGGAGATGGCACGTTCCAAAACGCGGTCACCTATCCTTCCGACGGCAGTAACCCGTCTTCGGTATCAGTGGGAGACTTCAACGAAGATGGCCACACTGATCTCGTGACAGCGAACTATATCTCCGGCACGGTCGGTGTTCTGCTAGGTGGCAGCAATGCGACAACCGTAACCGTGACCTCACCAGCAGTGGTCGTCACCGGACAATCGGTGCCATTTACGATTACGGTGGCCCCAGTCGTATCGGATTTGGGAACAGCCTCCGGCACTGTGACGCTCTACAACGGCGGAACGGTTCTGGGCACCGGTACACTGGATGGGACAGGAAGCACTTCGATCGTCGTCAGTCCATTGCCCGTGGGGACGTACAACAACATTACGGCCGTCTACGATGGTGACGCCACGTTGGCCGGTAACACATCCAGTCCAGTCACCCTGACCGTCAATAAGGCCGATACAACGGTGAGCCTAAGGCATCCAGCAGGTGAAAATTTACCCGCCGGACGCTTGTTTGGGGTGGATGGTGA
>JAIXLE010000004.1 GCA_026931725.1 Bacteroidales bacterium | reverse complement strand
GTCCTCATTCTTTCAATTGGCTGATTGTTCCCGACTCCGTGGTGAAATATTCGGGCTAAGGGGAAGTGGATGAATGCCAACTTGCGAACAACCATGAAAAAGATCATCCATCGTGCGGGATTAGAACAGTGGCCGCGATTATTCCACAATCTCCGATCAAGCCGAGAAACGGAATTACTGAAAGGGAATCCTATCCACGTTGTGGCAGCATGGATGGGTCACGATGCGAAAGTCTGCCTCAAGCACTACGCGCAGGTAACAGACGAGCATTTCCAGGCAGCCACAAGCGCTGCAAGCTGCTTACCGATCCCAGCTCGGAATGATGCAGGAAACCCTACGTTTCCTAGTGGGAAAGCCACTATTCCAGGCGCTGCAAAAAGCGCTGCACTCACCCCCGAAAACGCGCTGCAAAATGCGACGCAGCAAGAGTCGGTAAGCATCGGTAAGATTCAGCAGGAATCGCCACAAATGCAACAAGGATCGGCATTTACTGCCGATCCTTGCGAGAGTTTACCGAAGTTTGCGCATGGCAATAGCGGAGCGGGAGGGATTTGAACCCTCGATACGGGGTTACCGTATACGGCATTTCCAGTGCCGCCTCTTCAGCCGCTCGAGCACCGCTCCGTTTCTTTTGCCTACCTACTCCCTCATGCTCTCGGATCGCATCCGATCCCATCAGGTTTGGGAAAATCTATCCTAGCGTCCTCGGGCGGAGTTGGCAACTCAAGGTCGCGCAATCACACTCAGTTCTTCCCAAGATAATTCCCATTCCGCGTCCGGGCCGAAACTGCGGGCCGTTCGCCGCGCGGCACGAGCAGCCGTGGTCTGGCCGAGGCCATCGTAGGCTTCCGCCAAATACACCAACGGCCGAGGGTCATTCGGGTTTTGCTCCCGTGCAGACCGCAACGCTGTCACCGCTTTCGTCAGGGTCTGCTGGGTCATCGGTTCCGTTGTCGCTTCCTCGGATTCGGCCCGCCACTGACGCACCAAGAGGACCAAACCAATGCCGCGGTGCAGTTCCTCTGAGAACGGATCCTCGGCTTCCTGGGCAATTTCCATGAGTCGGGTATGACAATGTACCTGATGCTTGGCAATCGCTCCCGTGGCACCATCGGCATCGTGAATCACCCGTGCAAACTCGGCACGGGCTTCCTGCGGTTGCCCCAGTTTTAGCAGCAATTCCGCCAAATACGCTCGCATCATCACCGCATCCGGGTACGCGGCCACATGCGCTCGCAGGTGCGGCAACGCGCCCGCCTCGTCGCCGCGATCCAGACAGGCCGCCGCCAGGGCGAGAGCATCCGGGGCCGGTGCCGCGAGCAGAGAAACGGGTTCCTGCTCGCGGATTTCCGCTGGGGAATCCGTGCGCATCCGGTCTTCGGGCCAAGAAAACGGCGCGAAACAACCAGCCGTGAAAGCCAATCCGCCGAAAACGATCACGAGCCGTTTCATGGCTGCCCCCGGTGCCGCGATGATGGGTTCCTTGGGTGAAATCGGTTATGCAGGCAGCCGTAAGCCACGCAAACGGGGTCGGGTGGGAAAGGTTTACGATGAACTGGGGAAACTGTTCCGATCGTGCGGATCAGTCGGGTTGATAGTCGGGGTTGCGAGGGGAGAAGCCGCGGGCTATATCCGTTGCGGTTGTGTGGATAGGCAATCCCGGCCGCGAGTCGGGCGACACGGAGATGATTATGCACTTCGCACTGAGCCGCCGGCATGCACTCTTCGGATTGGTCACCGGCTGCGGATTCACCGCGGTTCCCGCCCTTGCGGACGAACCGATGCCCCTGCCTGCGAGCATTCCCGCCGCGCCCGCATCCGATTACGCCCAGCGGCCAGTCGCCTACATTTATGGAAACACGGCTGTTACCCGGCAGGATCTCGGCGAGTTTCTCATTGCCCGGCTAGGAGCTGAGAAGGTCGAACTGCTCGTCAATAAGATGATTATCGAAGCGGCCTGCAAAAAAGCCGGTGTCACCGTCTCGCACAAAGAGATGGAAGCCGCTCTTGCGGAAGACCTCGGTGGACTCAGCATTAAGAAAGATCAATTCATTCAAGTTGTCCTCCCCCGCTACGGGAAGACCTACTATGAATGGATGGAAGATGTCATTCGGCCCCGATTGCTGCTGACGAAACTGTGCCGGGAGCGGGTACAGGTGAACGAAGACGATTTGCGGAAGCAGTACGAACGGGAATATGGCGAGAAACGGCGTGTGCAGATCGTCGGCTGGCCAAAAGCGGACAACCTCAAGTCGATTGAAGACATTTATGGGAAGATTCGCTCCAGCCAAGAAGAATTCGATCGGGCAGCCCGTAGCCAGTCAAACCCATCGTTGGCTGCGTCGAACGGCTTTGTCAAACCGATCAGTCGGCATCTTCCCGCGCAGGAGAAGCATGTCGAGACGCGGGCATTCTCCATGCAACCCGGTGAAGTTAGCGAGATTATGGGCACCTCGCAGGGCTACATCGTCATGAAACTCCATCAGATTATTCCGCCGGATACGTCCGTGAGCTTTGAAACCGTCAAGCCACGACTGGAGAAACAGGCGTTTGAAGAGAAAATGAGCTTGGCCATTCCGAATTTCTTTGCGGAATTGAAGAAGGAAGCCGCACCCCGGCTTGTGTTCGACGGCCCGGCGGAGTGGCGGTTCGAGTCTCGGATGGAGTCCGCGGACGACATTCTTAAGGGCGCGATTCCCAGTGGTCAGGGTCCGACCATTGTTCCCGCCAGTGGCACCACGACCCCGAAGGCACCGATGAAGCCGATGGACCCCATGAATCCCATGGGGATGTAGTCAATCGTATGGCTAGTACGTCCCTGATTTTCTGTGCGAAACCGGGGACACGCCGAACGGGGTGCGTTCTGGGAGGTGCCAACATGCTCACGGGATGGTCCCGCGTGGCCCTGCACGGGAAGGCCGTGGATGTCTTTGACCCGCCAGGATTGGCGCAACCCCGTGGCGTGGTGCTGTACCTGCACTCGGTTGGTGGGGAATCTCTGGCGGAAGAAGCGGTCTACACGGCGGCCCTCGCGCGGCACGGGTTTGCCTGCGCGGCTCCGCAGACGATGCGGTCCTGGTGGGTGGATCACGTCTGCGAAGAATTTGATGTGTCTCTCACGGCTGAGCGGTTCCTTCTGGATACGGTCGTTCCCTGGATACGGGAGCGGTGGAACTGGGGGACGCGGCCCCTGGCGACCGTGGGTATCAGCATGGGCGGGCAGGGGGCGGTACGTCTGGGATTCCGTCATCCGCAAGTTTTTCCGATTGTCGGATCAGTGGCCGGTGCGTTCGATTTTCACGAATGGTACGGTCAAGGCTCGCCACTCGACACGATGTACACTCACCGCGAACAGGCCCGGCTCGATACCGCAATTCTTCAGATTCGCCCATCGCACTATCCCCCACACATCTGGTTTGCCTGTGACCCGGACGATACAGAGTGGTATCGGGGAAACGATCGTTTACACGAAAAGCTCACCGCTTACGGTTTGCCGCACACGGCGGATTTGGAAACGACGGCTGGCGGTCACGACTGGTCCTATTTTCAGCACATGGCGGAACCGCTGTTCGCGTTCGTCGCCACGGCCGTCCAGCAGGAAGGGCGGCGGTTACTGTGACGGTTCTGGCTTGACGGGTGCCAGGACTTCCCGTGGCAGCAGCAAGAACGGATACCCAGCCGATCCGCGCAGGACGCGGGACGGCAATTCTGGCATCCCTCGCGTTTTTTCTGAACGGGAGCTAGGATGTCATGGATGCTGTATTCACCGGCATGACGGATTCTCAGCGAGATCGTGAGACATTATGGCGAGGGATGGGGTGATTTTGGCGACTCATGCCGATGCTCTGGCTCAGGCTGCGGCACGACTACGAGCGGGGGAGTTAGTCGCGTTTCCCACGGAAACCGTCTACGGACTCGGAGCCAATGCTCGTGATCCTGAAGCCGTGGCCAGGATCTTTGCCGCGAAGGGTCGCCCACCCTCGAATCCGGTGATCGTCCATGTTGCTGACCCGAATGGGGCACACGCCATTGTTGCCGAGTGGCCCCAGACCGCAAACACATTGGCACACGCGTTCTGGCCCGGCCCACTGACACTGGTTCTCCCTAAGCATCCTGATATTCCTGCGATCGTGACGGCTGGCGGTTCGACGGTGGCCGTGCGTTGCCCTGCTCACCCGATCGCACGCGAATTGATTCGGCTTGCTGGCGTGCCGGTCGCGGCTCCGAGCGCCAATCGCTCGGGTGAGCTTTCCCCCACGACGGCAGCCCATGTGGCACGGAGCCTGGGTGACCGAGTGGGCTGGATCCTGGATGGCGGCTCATGTCCTGGCGGCATCGAATCGACGGTGGTGGCCGTGACACCGGATGGGGTCAAACTCCTGCGACCTGGTTTGATTCTCGAAACGCAATTACAAGAGATTGTGGGAGATCTGATCGTGACCGAACCCGTCAGCAACTCCACGAAACCGCTCCCGTCGCCGGGGATGCTGACCCGGCATTATGCGCCACGCACAGCCCTGGAAATCGTGGAAGATGAAGCCGAGCTGCTGTTTCTGATGAACCTGTATCACACAGCCGGGTTAAAGGTCGCCTGCTGGCAACCCAAGGGATCCCCTGTGGAAGTCGCAACCGGATTGTACGCGGAGTTGCACGCTTTGGATGCAGGCGGGTTTGACCGCATCATTGCCATCTTACCTCCGAACCACGATGATTGGCAAGCCATCCGCGACCGTCTGACCCGCGCCGCTTCGCCGGAGTGAAGTTCGTCTACCAGTTGATGAACGAAAATCGCGGTTCACGATTATCGCCACGAACCATAAGGGGCATAAGGTGAGATCGGGGCAGGAGCGTTGAGGTTGTTCGCATTCCATTCTCGCTGGGCGGCTTGTTGGAACTCCCATGTCAGTCGTTGGCGATCGCCGCGAAACTGGGCGAGCCGGTTGAGCCAAGTCCGCATACCGTGCGGGTCCGGTTCCCGTTGCAGGAACTGGAAATACAACGATCGCACGAACGCCACATCCGCAGTGAACCCCGCTTGTGGGAAACCCAAAAACCCCGCTTGTGGGACACCCGGATACACGGGTTGCGGCACGATGTATGGGTGCGCGGAAGCCAGAGTGGCCGTGGATAACCCCATCAATATGGCGAGGCGGAACATGATGTTGCTCCCGTTTCCGATGTCAGCATGGTTGTCCTTCTATCCTGCGGACGCTTGCCCAGGCTCGCCTTGCGCCCGAATTTGCCGAATTGCTACATTGGGTAAGATTTGGTCATAGTCTGAACCCGCTTCTCCTCACAATCGTCTCCGGTCCTGCATCCGCCCCTGTTCCGGGCTCGCATCATCGCTCTGGCGGCGTTTTTGTCTTTTTCGTATAAGCCGTATCTCCGATGTTAGGAGAACGACATTCCCGCATGGCTGCGGCCCGATGAACTACTCGCTTGCTACAATCTGGTACGAACGACATCGCTTCTTACCGGCCATCCTGGCTGTCGCATTCAGCGCGATTCTGATAGCGGTGCAGGGTGGCCTTGTCATCGGTTTGCTCTCGATGATGTCGCTTCCTATTGACCGTTCCTTGGCTGATGTCTGGGTCGGTTATCCGGGTGTGCGGAGTGTCGATCTCGGTCGGCCGATCCCGGCACGCTGGGTGAGCCGGGTTGCCGCGCAACCCCAGATTGGGCGTGTGGAACCGTGTATGATCGGTTTTTCCCTTTGGACACGCATTGACCGGGGTCGGACTCCAGCCACTCCCGAAGTCATCACGATTGTCGGTTGTCGACTGAATCCCGAATCATTAGGTGCCGTGAAGGTGCTACGGGATGACCCGGAGTTGCTCGTCAAATTGGCGGAACCCGGTGCCGTGGCTGTCGATGCCAGTGAATTAGGCAAACTGGGAATCGACGGAATTGGCAGTCAGGCGGATATTCTTGGTCGACGGGCGAAGGTGGTCGGTCTGGTTCAGGGCTACAAGAGCCTGGGTGGGCCGTATGTTTTTTGCTCCATAGCAACGGCTCGGACTCTCCTCAAGGAACCGGGGGACGGTGTCACATATCTGCTGGCCGAGTGCCGTGACCCCCTGGATGCCCCGGTGGTGGCCGCGCAGTTGAATCATTACGATCGCATGCAGGCGTTCACCGCTGAGGAGTTTTCCCTCCGTTCACGCATGCACTGGTTATTCACTACGAAAGCGGGTATTGCAGTCGGGTTCACGGCATTATTGGGGTTACTCGTCGGCGCGGTCGTGACCAGTCAGACGCTGTATGCAGCCACGGCTGCCAGTCAGCGGGAATTCGCCACCATGCGTGCGATGGGGATTCCCACGTTGCGCCTCCAAGTCACGGTCCTGACACAATCGTTTTGGGTCGGACTGTTCGGCCTCATCATCGCGGCCCCGATATCGGTGCTGATTGCGGAAGTCGCCAACATCCTCGGAACAGCGGTTCGCCTGCACCCGATGATCTTGCTGGCCGCGACTGTGATTACGATGGGAATGTCTCTCCTTTCGGGGCTAGTCGCGCTGCGATCGTTCCAGGGTGTCGATCCCGCACATAATCTGCGATAACCGATCGCATCCGCGCGAGACATCGTGTACGCGATCAATCTGTGAATTTCGACTTACCACGAGATTGTCGTATGACTGCTGGACGCCGACTGACTGACCTATTCGCCGTGGTGGGCATGTTGCTACTCGTGGGTTCTGTGGCTGGCACGGGCTGGTGGATGACTCGACCGACCCCGCTTCCCGATGTTCCGCTGCCCGATCCGTCCCTGATGGATGTTGTCTGCACAGGGCGAGTCGATGCGGCGGAGACGGTGATACCTTTGGTGCCCGTTCAAGCCGGGCGGGTCGTTACTGTCGCCGTCGCGGATGGGGAGATGGTGAAGAAAGGAGCCATTCTTTTACGCACGGATGATACCGCCGCACGCTCACAACTGACCCAGGCAGAAGCCGCACTTGAGATTGCCCGTGTCGACCTACACTCCGCGGAACAGGATGCCAGGCGGTATCCCGATCAGTTGGCAGCCCGCGATCAATTACTGATGGCAGCCGTGGCACGAGTGGAAGCGGCCCGCAGCCTTCTGCAACAACGTCAGGAACAAAGTGCCGTGACCCCCTTGGGGAAAGCGGAACTCGCGGCGATTCAAGCCCGCATCAAAGAACTCGTGGCATTGGAAGCCGCGGAACGCGGGCAGGTTGCGGATTTACGCCAATTGGACCCCGAATGGAAAGTCCGTGTGGCGCGTGCGCGGTTACAAGCGGCCGAAGCGGATCTGGCCTTGGCCCAGCAGGCCGTGCGGGAAACGGTCGTGATGGCCCCAACCGATGGCACCATCCTCCGGGTGCAAGCCGCGGTCGGGGGCATGGTGAGTCCTGCTTCCCCAATACCGCCGATAGTCTTCGCGCCAGCGGGGCCGTATGTGATTCGGGCGGAAGTCGAACAGGAGTTCTTGAGCCGGGTTCGCGTCGGGATGAAAACCCAGATTCAAGATGAAAGCCGAAGTGATGGCCCCATTTGGAATGGCCGCGTATCGGGGCTTGCACCGTGGGTGGCTCAGAAACGATCCTTCCTGCTCGATCCGGGTGAGATCAATGATGTCCGAACCGTCGAGTGTGTGATTGAATTGGAATCACCGAGTGGATTATGGATCGGCCAGCGAGTGCGTGTGCGGATGAAAGCTGGGGAGTAAATGGCATTGTCTTTTCTATGCCGCAGAGCATCACCGAGGAACAATCATCCTCATCAGCCGGTCAGCTGAACGGGAATTTGAGCGGAATGTGGCTAATTTTGTATTGCGAAAGAGTCGGGATTTCGCTTTCCGACAGATTCCGCGCTAGCGTTCCGTTGCGGGTCTGAGGCCATCGTCGTAGAATGTGGGTCTTGTTGTTCATGGTTTGGGTTCGATAATTCCTCCCTCAGTCTCGGTATTCGGTAAATGCTACCGAACTGCGGACTGGCTAGAACAGAGGTTCAGCGGTGCAGGTGAAAGTGTCCGCCCGACATGGGCATCTGAACGAAGAATTGCAAAGTGAAATCACCGCTAAGGTGGAAAAACTCCTTCATTTCTTCGAGCGTTTAACATTCATCGACGTGACGGTCGACCTCCAACACGCGGAGAAGGATGTCGAAATCGTCGCCTCGGCAGAACACTCCCACAAATTTGTGGCACATGGCAAATCCGAAGACTTGCAAGCAGCCGTGAATCAGGCTGTCGACAAAGCCAGTCAACAGATCAAGCACTATAAAGAGAAAATCCAGGATAAACGGGCAAACGGGGTACCATGATTGCTCCATTTGATCGAGAGTGGACAACCCATTTTATCGTGGAAATAGAAGGGTGATGGTCATGCGGATGTCCCATTTTATCGTTCGGGACGCGATTATTCCCACGCTGACTGCCACTACAAAAGAGGATGCCATCCGCGAAATGGTGCGTAGTCTCCAGGCTGCGGACCAGTTACCCAATGCCGACTTGGACGATATTGTTCGCGCCGTGTTTCGGCGTGAACAACTGGGTTCCACGGGGATAGGACGGAATATCGCCATCCCCCACTCGCGGCATGCTTCCGTTGGACAATTGCTGGGTACGCTAGCCTTATCGGCCCCTGGGTTGCCCTTCGAGAGTATTGACGGCGAACCTGTCCACGTTCTGGTGCTACTGATTTCACCACAGGATCGCCCCGGCGACCATTTACGCGCTCTGGAGAACGTCGTGCAAACCATGCGGGATGATGGTTTTGTGCGAGCCTTGCGGGAATGTCAGACACGCGAACAAATTTGGAATCTGATTAACGGGACGCGAACGTAATGGATTCCCAATGTGGCTGCTCGGAGGCCATTTGAGGAGGAACGTAGCCCGCATGGTGACGCAAGGCCCAATCCGTCGCAGCGTGACGGTTGTCAACCCGTTAGGGCTGCATATGCGCCCTGCCACGGCCTTCGCACAAGCGGCTCGCGTCTACCGATCGTCGATTACCGTCTGGAATGGCGATCGACGCGCGGATGGGAAAAGTTCACTCGACCTGATTTTGTTGGTAGCGTTGCCCGGTGCCGAACTGGTGGTCGAAATCGACGGCGAGGATGCAGGGGCTGCGGTGGACCCGCTGTGCGAAATCCTGGCGTCCTCCGGCGACGCTCTTTAACTTGGACTCGAACGGTTTCACGAATCACAATCAGGAGATTGGTTCCACTAATCTCCCAGTAGATTTTCCCTGGCCAGGTGGCATGGAAACCAGACGCGGAATCGCTGTCTCACCCGGAGTCGCTATCGGCTCGGCTCTCGTACTCGATCTGTCGGGCGTGGTCATCGCGCGCCGTTCGATTTTGCCGAGCGATGCAGAAGCGGAAGTGCAACGCTTGGCCGATGCCCTCGGACGAGCCGCTGTCGAGGCACGCGATCGTGCTACCTCCCTCCATAACCGACTCACCCCCGAACTGGCCCGCGACATTGGCGGAATCCTTTCCAGCCAGGCTTTACTACTCGAACACGATCATGTCCTGCGTTATCGCGTGGAAGCATTGATCCGTGGGCAGAATTACTCCGCCGAATATGCCATGAATCGGGCTGTTGGCGCGATGATACGCGAACTGGGCGAGGCTGGTGGCCCGTTTAACCGGCTGGCTACCGATTTGCGAGATCTCGAAACACAAGTCTTACGTATCCTGGTCGGAAGTGAACAACCCGGCCAGATTGCCTCCACGAACGGCCCCGTCGTTGTCTTGGCACATGATCTGACCCCGAGTGAAACGGTTCAACTCGATCCCGATTCCGTACATGCCTTCGCCACCGAAAGTGGTGGCCCGACCAGCCATACGGCGATTATGGCCGGGGCGCTCGAAATTCCCGCCGTCGTCGGGATTGGTCGGTTCCTCGACAACGTCACCCCCAGTGACACGGTCATCGTCGACGGAACACAAGGGTTGCTCATCATGAACCCGGATGAAGCAACCCTGGCACGCTATCAGACGATTCGGGCCGCGCAACCCAGCCCCACCGTTGCGCATCTTGAACCGCTCCGCGATGTCCCCGCCATGACCCGCGATGGTGTCCGATTACGATTACTCGGGAATATCGAATTCCCCACGGAAGCCGCCCAATGTGTCGATCGGGGTGCCGAGGGAGTTGGGCTGTATCGCACGGAATTCCTCTACGTCAACAAAACATCGGACCCCACCGAAGAAGAACATTTTGAAGCCTACCGCGAAGTCCTCAGTAAAATTGGCCCCACACGCCCGGTCGTCATTCGGACTCTGGATATCGGAGCGGACAAATTCTCGTCCGTTTCCGGGATGCTCAGCGGTGAAAAAAATCCGTTCCTCGGTCTGCGTAGCGTTCGACTCTGCCTGAGAAATCTGGATCTGTTCAAAACGCAGCTCCGCGCGATTCTGCGAGCGAGCGTACATGGTGATGTCCGCATCATGTTCCCGATGATTAGCACAGTCATGGAACTGCGGCATTGCAAGAGCCTTTTATTGGATGTACAAGAACATTTGGAAGAAGAAGGAATCCCCTTCAAACGGGATATTCCGGTCGGTACTATGATTGAAGTGCCGTCGGCGGCTCTGTTGGCCGATGTGCTGGCGAAACAGGTGGACTTTTTCTCGATTGGAACGAACGACCTGGTGCAGTACACTCTAGCGGCTGATCGCAATAACGAGAATGTCGCCAGTTTGTACAACCCCGTGGATCCTGCTGTTCTCCGCCTGATGAGAATGGTTGTGGAAGCCGCGAAACGCGAACAGGTGGAAGTTAATGTTTGCGGGGAAATGAGTGGCGAACCCATTTATGTGCCCTTACTGATCGGATTGGGCTTACGCCAACTGAGTGCGACACCCCGCAAACTGTCCGAAGTGAAACGTGTCATCCGGGAATTGGCAATCCCAGATGCAGAACACATAGCCCGTGAAGCCATGCAAATGGAGTCCGCACGCGAAGTTACGACTTACTTACGAGAACAATTACGACGTATTCTCCCCGATACGACCGACTGATTTCGCCGGTGCTGGGCGATGGTCCCACCGGGAAAACCAGGCGGTTCTGAGCGGGTCGAGATGCTGAGGAATGCACTCCGAGTTGATGTTGCCTGTTCATTCGGCCATCATGGATTCTCCCTCCGCCTCTCCGCTTGTGTATCGGGATTACCGACGGGAGGAGCGGTTCGGATCGAATCCGATACAGCTTACCAACTGTATCCCCTGATTCTGACCGCTGGAAACAGATGACCGATGCCGCGACCGGCGAAAAAATTCGCTTGCGCTTCCAGAAAACCGACAATCTCCGGTTGCTCAGTCACCATGATTTGATGCGCTGCGTGGAACGGATGCTCCGCCGGGCGCAACTGCCTTTTCGCATGTCTCAGGGGTTCCATCCCAGCCCTCGCGTGGTCTTTGCCCTCTCTTTGCCATTGGGCGTAGCCGGTGTCCGGGAAGTGGTCGAGATCGAATTTCAGACACCGCATGCGCCCGATGATGTCCTGGCACGTTTGCAACAACAATCGCCCGTAGGATTGACATTTACCGCTGCGCGAGTTGTTCCGCTCAAAGCCTGCGCGGTCCCCCGTCGAGCCGAGTATCAGTTTCAGTTGCCGCCCGACCGCGTGAACTCCACGGAACTGCGTTGCCGGGAACTCCTCGCACTCGAAAAAATCTGGGTCGATAAGTACCATCCTCGGCCGCGGCGTGTGAACATCCGCCCATATTTGCGGGATCTCCGCCTACAAGGTCAGACTCTGATTGGCGATGTCTGGGTCACGGGGCAGGGGAGCGCCCGCGCGGAAGATTTGCTCACACTCCTGGGCCTGACCGATCTACTGGCTGGTGAGGCGATCCTCGAACGAACGGAACTGGAAATTCATGACGAGGTGCCGCCGGAACAACCGGATGGACCACCGGAAGGGCCGCCGGAAACGGCCCGACTCGATCACGTTCCGGCCACGGCCGCGGACGCGGATGGTGAAAACACGACCGACCGGCGTGCGTCCTGGGGGCTTTCCCCCAATGGGCCGGTCGTCGAGTGAGAATACGCTCCCGCCTACTGTGGGAGCTTCCGTATTCCGGTGCCGCATAGCGTCCCGGACACACACACACTCCCTTTTTGAAAGGGGAACCGATGAAAAAAGAGATGCTCATTAACGTCCTCCAACCGGAGGAATGCCGCATTGCGATCGTCGAGGATGGCATCCTCGAAGAACTCTATGTGGAACGCGCCAGTCAGGAAAGTTACGTCGGGAACATCTACAAAGGCCGGATCGTCAACATCGAACCGAGCATCCAAGCGGCTTTCGTCGATTTCGGGATCGGTCGCAATGGCTTCTTGCACGTTTCGGATGTGGACCCCGTCTATTTCAAGCATCTGCTGCCCAAGGAACTGCGTGATCGACTCGAAGCGGAAGAACTCGATGATGGCCCATCCCGTTCCGATCCTCGCAAAAGTCGAGATCGTGGCGACCGGGGGACACGCGGGGATCGCAGCGATCGGAACTCCGAACGTGGCCCGCGTGTGACGGCACCCGAAGCGGCCTATACCGTACCCACAACTCCTGCCCAACCCATCACCGAAGAGGAAGACGATACCGCGTTCGGGGAAGGACTCGAAGTCGAATTCCGGGAGGACGCGGAAACGGTATTTGCGGACGAACAATCGCGTAATGATCAAGCGGAATTGACACAAGACGATGTGAATTTTCAGCCGGGATCGCCTCATCCCATCACCCCAGAAGTGGCTCATCGACAACCGGAATTTGAAGACGAAGACGAAGACGAAGACGAACCGTTTGCCGCCGGGTTGCTTTCCGATGATGAGTTGGCCGAAGAAACTTCGGAATCCGAACCCATTGTGGAACTGACCATACCAGTTCCCACCGCATCAGAAACTCCCGTGGTGTCGGAGTCTGTTGTTGAAGAAGTTGTACAAACACTGGTTCCGGTTGCTCCCGGTCCTGAGACGGCGGTGGCCTTGGTCGCGGAGGTCAACGCCTCCACCAGCGCGCCGGAAGATCCCCCTGCTGATGCGGAAAAACCGGCGAAAGCTCGGTCGCGATCTCGCTCGCGCAAGGCCAAAGAAACCGCAGGCACCGAGGAAACGACCGCTGAAGGGGAAGTGAAGAAACCGCGTGCCCGTCGCCCTCGGAAAAAAGCCAGCGCGGAATCTTCTGAAGATTCTGCTGGGGAATCGAACGATACCACAGACATCCCCCCCGATGCGGAACCGCGTGTGATGGGTGGCCCAGAACGCCGCACCTCCGCCGATGATGAACCGGAAATTCAACCGTTCTTTGATGGGGCTTCCGACGATTTTGACATTGAAGGCCCGAATGACCGCTTTGTCGATTCCGATGATTCCGATGATTCCGACGATGATTCCGAGGCGACGGGCTTCAACGCAAGCGCAGACGAAACGGGGGATTCTGAAGAAGGGGAATTCGAGGAAGAAGCTCCGGTTTCCGTGGGTGTGAGCGATGACGATGATGATGACGAGTTCGCCCCACCGCGTCGGCTTTCCGAGGACGACGATGGGAATGGCCGTGGCCGTGGTCGGGGTCGCGGTCGCCGTCGGAACGGTGACGGTGGTGGTCGAGATCGGGAGCGAGATCGGGATCGGGGCAACCGGGATCGCAACGGAGGTAGCCGCTCGGGGCCGCCGTCGCGGGATCGTGGTTATCCGCGACCACCGATTCAAGAGATTTTCAAACGGGGCCAAGAGGTCATCGTTCAAGTCATCAAGGAAGGAATTGGCACCAAGGGGCCGACGCTGTCCACGTTCATCAGCATTGCGGGCCGTTACTTGGTGCTGATGCCGAGTCTGGGCCGTGTCGGTGTGTCGCGGAAGATCGAAGACCCGGATGCCCGCCGACGCTTGCGGGACATCATGAACGACATGCACCCACCGAAGGGTGTCGGATTTATTGTGCGAACCGCCGCGATTGACCGAAACGAAACCGAACTCCAAAACGACATGGCCTACCTGCTGCGACTCTGGCAAGTCGTGGTACGACGCATCAAACGGGTGGCGGCTCCGGTGGAAATCTACCGCGAATCCGACATGATTACCCGCACCATCCGTGACATCTTTACCAACGACATCGACACCATTTATGTCGATGAAGAACACGCCTTCGCCCATGCCAGCGAGTTCTTGCAGATCGTCATGCCGCGGTTCGCCAGCCGGATTCGGTACTATGGCGAGACGGAACCGCTGTTCCACAAATACCGTGTCGATGATGAGATTGCTAAAATCAACCAGCGTCGGCTTGATCTGCCCGGCGGTGGCTCGATCATTGTGGAACAGACCGAAGCGCTCGTGGCGATTGACGTGAACAGCGGCACCTTCCGGGCGGAAAACAACGCTGAGGAAACGGCCTTCCGCATGAACATGCGGGCCGCCAAGGAGATTGCCCGGCAACTGCGACTCCGCGACCTGGGTGGGGTGATCGTCAACGACTTCATCGACATGCGGGATGAAAAGCATCGCCGTCAGGTCGAAGATGTCTTGCGGGAAGCCCTGAAACGGGATCGTGCCCGCACGAAGATTTTGCGCATCTCCCAGTTCGGCATCATCGAGATGACCCGGCAACGGATTCAGCCTTCGCTCAAGAAACGGATTTTCAACGAGTGTTCGCACTGCAACGGCACCGGACACGTCAAGAATCAGGAGACAATGGGCATCGAAGTGATGCGGTTGCTGCAACTGGCCGCTCACCGGGCACCGAGTGTAACACTGGTCACGCTCACTTTGCATGTGGATGTCGCGTTCTACTTGCTGAACCGCAAGCGGAAAGAGATTGCGGCTCTGGAAGAGAAAGCGGGTATCGAAGTGCGGGTCACCGGCCAGTACGGTGTCTCGCCCGAACAGTGTGAAATCAAGTGTCTGGACGTGAACGGCAGCGAAGTCCGCCTATTCGGAGGTGGTACGCCCGCCCGGATGTTCGCGCCGGGTGCCCGACAACCCCGCGCGATCCCGGAACGGCGCTATCCTCAACCGTTGGATTAGGGCAGAATAGTTCTCATTGAGAACGCCCCATTCCTTTCAGGTAAACGATGATGAGAAGAGTCGAGCAGAAACCTGTTCGACTCTTCTCATTTGGTGTTCTCCATGATGGCCTTCTCTTGAGGACTCCCATGCGACTCTTGGTCACACTCATTTGGCTATTCACTCCGGCGGTTCTCGTTGCCGCGGAACCGTTTCCCCCCATCTACGACAGTCAGAAAGGGGATGCGAAACCGCAATCGCCCCGAGCAGCGGCTCAGGGGTTCCGCGTGCCGGATGGGTTCCATGTCTCCGTGTTTGCAGCCGAACCCGCAGTGCAGAACCCGATTGCGATGGCGTGGGACACACGCGGTCGACTCTGGATCGCGGAGAACTACACCTACGCCGAACGGGGATTGAAGTTCGACCTCAACTTGCGGGATCGCGTGGTGATCTTTCATGACCGAGATGGTGATGGTCAACCCGATGAGCGAAAGGTCTTTCTCGATCAAATTCAACGGTTGACCAGCGTGGAAGTTGGCCTCGGCGGTGTCTGGCTGATGTGTCCGCCGCAATTGCTGTTCGTGCCGGATCGCAACCAGGATGACATCCCGGATGGTCCGCCGCAAGTCGTTCTCGAAGGGTTTGACGTACCCACGGAGAATTACCACAACTTCGCCAATGGCCTGCGTTGGGGGCCGGATGGCTGGCTGTACGGTCGATGTGGGGCATCCTCACCGGGGAACGTCTATCGACCCGATCAATCGCCCGATGCCGCGATTCCTCTGGCGGGTGGTGTTTGGCGCTATCATCCGAAAACGAAACAGTTTGAACCACTTTGCCACGGTACGACGAACCCGTGGGGCCATGATTGGGATGCATTCGGCGAATGTTTCTTCATCAACACCGTCAACGGGCACCTCTGGCATTCGATACCCGGTGCCCATTTCATTCGGCCGCACACGATCAGTCCGAACCGACTCGTCTACGAAGCGATGGAGATGATCGCCGATCACTGGCACTTCGATACCGGCAAAGGCTGGGTCGCATCTCGGGACATCGTCAAATCGGGCAGCGATGCTCTGGGTGGTGGACATGCCCATATTGGGGCCACGATCTACCTCGGGGAACAATGGCCCGCCCACTGGCGCGGCAAGTTGCTCACGCTCAATATGCATGGCCGTCGGGCCAACGTCGAGCGGCTCGAACGGGCCGGTTGTGGTTACATTGGGAAGCACGAACCCGATACCCTGTTCGCGTCCGACCCGTTTTTTCGGGGCATGGACTTGAGTTACGGCCCAGATGGCAGCGTCTTCGTCATCGACTGGAGCGATACCGGGGAGTGCCATGAGAACGACGGGGTTCACCGCAACAGTGGCCGCATCTACCGCATCACCTATGGGAAGCCGACCCCGCAGCCCACACCGCGTCTGCACGAAGCGACGAACGCGCAACTTCTCAAAGCTGTGGAAAGTCCGAACGAATGGTTGGTTCGGTACTCACGCCGGGTACTGGCGGAACGGGAAGCCGCTGGTACGTTGCCGCGCACGGTGGCGGAGCAGTTGGAGCAGATCATCGCGGATACCTCCCGTCAGCCGGTCGAACGGTTGCGGGCGGCGATGGCGGCGTACACCATCGGTGTTCCGGCAGAACGATTGGTGCCGGATTTGCGTGGGGATAAAAACGAGCATTTGCGTGCTTGGGCTCTCCGATTCCTGACGGATCATTGGACGCTCGACACCGCAGCGGGGATTCCACGTGCCGCGCGCACACCGGCCACTCATGCGGAAGTCGAATATCTCGCCACTCTGGCACGAGCGGAAACCTCGGGGCTGGTGCGGCAAGTGCTGGCTTCGACGCTGCAACGTCTGCCCGTCGCGGAACGACCAACATTGGCGGCGGCGCTGCTCGCACGGGAAGAGGATGCGACCGACCCGACACAACCGTTCCTGGTCTGGTACGGATTGATTCCGCTGGCCCAACAGGATCCCGCGCAGATGGTATCGTTGGCGGCAATCGGGAAGTTCCCTCAAGTGCGGGAGTGGGCGGCCCGGTATTGCGCGGAGATTCAAGCCAAGCAACCGGCACCGTTGGCGGCTCTGTTGCAAGCGACCACTTCAGCCGGAGAAGCGGAACGTCGGCAAGTGATTCGTGGCATGGCTGCGGGGTTAGCCGGAGTCCGCAAAGCCCAACCCCCGGCCACATGGAAGGCCTATCCCAAAGCATTCACCGGAGCGGATGCTACCGAGTTGGCCGCCATCGTTCGCAATTTGGACGTGGTTTTCGGGGATGGCCGGGCTTTAGATGAAGTCCGCAAACTGGCACTGGATGGCAAGGCGGATCTCGAAGTCCGCAAGGCCGCGTTGCAGACACTCATCGCGGCGAAACCCGATGATTTGCGGGCCGTTTGCGAGAACCTGCTCCGCGTGCGGTTCCTGAATGTTGTGGCCCTGACTGGGTTGACCCGGTTTGCTGATCCTCAAGTTGGTCAGTTGATCGCTCGGCATTATCGCACATTCCATCCTACCGAGCGGGCCGCGGTCGTCGCAGCGCTCGCCTCACGGCCCGAGTTCGCGGCCGAGTTGCTCGAACAGATTGCCAAGGGTGCGATTCCCGCCTCCGAATTGACCGCCTTCCAGGCTCGGCAAATTCGTGACTTCGACCAACCTGCTCTGACCCAGCGACTCCGGGAACTGTGGGGTGAACTGCGCGACTCCCCGAAAGAAAAAGCCGATCTCATCGCCAAACTGACCGCGGAATTGACACCCGCCCGGATTCAGTCCGCGCATCCGGCCCAAGGCCGTGTTGTGTTCGCCAAGACGTGTGCGTCCTGTCACCGGCTCTACGGTGTTGGTGGAACGATTGGCCCAGACCTGACCGGGGCCGGGCGAAAAGACTTGAACTACTTGCTTTCCAACATCATCGACCCGAGCGCCGTGGTCACGAAAGATTTCCAGATGACCGTGTTTGCGCTGGTCGATGGCCGGGTCGTCAATGGCGTGGTCGTGTCCGAAACGGATGCTGTGGTGACGGTTCAAACCGACAAAGAACGCATTGCCATACCGAAAAGCGATATTGACAGTCGCAAGAAATCGCAATTGTCATTGATGCCGGAGGGACAACTGCAACAGATGAAGCCCGACGATATCCGCAACCTCATCGCCTATCTGATGAGTAGCAACCAAGTGCCCTTACCGCCAGGAGTTTCGGAAAACGGAACCGGAACCGGACAGTAGTTGTGCTAGACACTTCGCCAACGGTTCCCATAACATAGTAGTAGGGGGTGGTTCCTAATGGGGCCGCCCCATCGTTTTTTCGCCGATCGGCAGGAATTGTAATGCCTGAACTACGCCGTACACCTCTTCATGCGTGGCATGTGGCCCGGAAGGCCCGGATGGTCCCGTTCGGCGGCTGGGATATGCCCGTCCAATACACCAGCATTCTGGAGGAACACAAGGCCGTTCGCACGGCAGCGGGTCTGTTCGATATTTCGCACATGGGTCGGCTTACGGTCGAGGGGACCGATGCCACTCGTTTCGTGGATCGCATGTTCACCAACGACCCAGCGGGTATGAAGTCGGGACAGGTGCGATACGGTTTCGTCCTGAATGCGGCCGGTTGCACGCTCGATGATATTCTGGTGACAAAATGGTCCCCCGAGGCGTTCGAGATTGTGGTGAACGCGGGGAATCGGGGAAAAATTGTCGCCTGGATTGATCAACACAAGACGGATTGTGATGTCGTCATTACCGATCGCACGTTCGATCTCGGAATGCTGGCGGTGCAGGGGCCACAGGCCATCGCGTTGGCAGAGGGGTTGATTGCCGGTGTGGCCGTTGGCGGATTGAAGTATTATCACGCTTCCCCAGCGGAATGCCTGGGAGCGGAAGCGGTCGTGAGCCGAACGGGTTACACGGGTGAGGATGGGTTTGAGATCATTGCGCCGAACGCGGCTATCGTATCTCTTGCGGATGTTCTGCTGCAACGCGGTGTCGTGCCGTGCGGCCTGGGTTGCCGGGATACACTTCGACTCGAAGCCGCGATGCCGCTGTACGGACATGAACTGACCGAAGCCACGAACCCCATTCACGCGGGACTCGGTTGGGCCGTCAAACCGGAGAAGGGGAATTTCCTGGGCCGGGAGGCGATTTTAGCCGCCCTTGCGGATCCGACACCCCGCCCTGTGCGAGTCGGTTTGACACTCACCGGCAAACGCGCCGCCCGCGAAGGGGCCAACGTATTGGTCAACGGCACTGTCATCGGCACCGTTACCAGCGGCAGCTACACGCCGTGGCTGGATCGTTCGATCGCCATGGCCTACATTCAACCCCACCATACCGCGATTGGCACCGAACTCACGGTCGATGTTCGCGGCACGGCGATTCCGGCTACCGTAACGGCCCTACCGTTCTACAAGCGAGCCAAGTAACCCTCAATTCAGGAGATCATCTGATGGGATTGTCGAATCTGCGTTATGCCAAGTCGCACGAATGGGTATCCGTGACCGATGGTGTCGCCACTGTGGGCATTAGCCGATTCGCGGTGGATCAACTGACCGATGTGACCTACCTGGAACTGCCCAAAGTCGGCAAGACCGTGGCCATCGGGGATGAAGTCGGGGTCATTGAATCGGTCAAATCCACTTCCTCATTTTACAGCCCCGTGGCCGGTGAAGTCATCGCGGTCAACGACGCGGCGGTGCAGGATACCGGCTTGTTGAACGAAGACCCCTACGAAAAAGGCTGGCTGATGAAAGTGAAGCTCGCCGCCGGTGCTGGTATCGATCACTTGTTGGATCAATCCCAGTACGATGCCCAGATTGCCAGCGAAGCGTAACACACCGGGGGTGAAACCGTGCCAGTCACGATCTCGCACACGGATTCGCAATCTGAATTCGAGGCGATTGCAACATTGCTGGAGCATCTCCCCCCCCAGCGCACAATCCTGTACGCAGGTGCGGGGGAGACGCTCTATGAGCAATTGTGCCAATTTCGTGACGAAAATCGCCCCCATGTTCGACTGACCTGGACGGAAGGAAAGCTCGAAATCGTGTCACCACGGTTTTCCCATGAGGACAACGCCGCGATTTTACGACTTCTGATTCTGGTGCTGTGTGCCGAGTTTGGCTTGCGCGTCAAATCTGCTGGTTCCACCACGATTCGGAGTCCATTGGTCGGGCGTGGGCTGGAACCGGATGAATCGTTTTCCATCCAACACGTTGATTTCATCTTGAATCGCCGGGAAGGCGTTCCGCCGCCAGACTTGGCAGTGGAAGTCGAGAGCACGCAAACGATCCTCGATCGTCTGCCCGTGTATGCCGCCCTGAAAGTCCCCGAATTATGGCGATACTGCCAGGATGGCCAACTGGAAGTGTGCGTTCTTCAGGAATCCGGCGAGTATGGAATAGTCCGCGAAAGCCCGCATTTTCCTGGGATACCCGCAACGGAACTGGCGGCATGCGTCGCGTGGGGCCGAACACGCGACGACAATGAATTGATAAATTCTTTTCGATTGCGTGTCCGTAAGTGGCGTGGTCCATCGTAAAGCCATGTAGAGAGTGGTTGTTTTCCCGGAGTATCCGCGAATGTCCGAGTATGTGCTGAACACCCCCGAAGACCAGGCCGCGATGTTGGCGCGGATTGGGGTATCGTCGATCGAGGATTTGTTCACACCGATCCCGTTGGAACTACGACTCGGGCGGCCGCTGCACATTCCTCCCGCACTGTCCGAAGTCGAACTCTCTCACCACATGCACACGCTGGCGAACCGCAACCAATCCGCATCCAGCGCGGTCTGCTTCCTCGGTGGCGGTGCTTACGATCACTTCATCCCGAGCGTTGTTGATGCCATTGCGGGCCGCAGTGAGTTCTATACCGCCTACACCCCCTATCAGGCGGAAGCCAGTCAGGGGACGTTGCAAGCTATATTTGAATATCAGACGCTGATGTGCCAGTTGACCGGGCTCGATGTGGCCAATGCGTCCCTTTACGAAGGTGGTTCGGCAGTCGCGGAAGCGGTCCTCATGGCGATGGGGATTACGGGTCGTTCGGGTGACATTCTCCTGGCGGAGAGCGTTCACCCCGAGTATCGGCAAGTGGTCGAAACCTACACGGCGAACCTTGGCTGTCGCGTCGTGACGTTGCCGACACCCGAAGGGTTCCTGAACCCGGATGATGTCGCGGCGGCTGTGAACGATCAGACCATCTGCGTGGTCGCTCAGTCCCCGAACTTCTTCGGTCATCTGGAAGAACTGCACGCTATCGGTGCCGTGACCCAGAAAGCCGGTGCCATTTTCATTCACAGTTTCGATCCCATTTCGGTCGGTCTGATGAAACGATCCGCTGATTACGGAGTCGACATCGCCGTCGCGGAAGGGCAAGGACTCGGCACACCGTTGGGGTTCGGTGGGCCATATCTGGGGATTCTGGCTTGTCGGAAAGAATATGTCCGCAAGATTCCTGGCCGATTGGTTGGTCAAACGGTGGATCGTCATGGCAAACGCTGCTGGACGTTGACCCTGCAACCGCGTGAGCAACATATCGCCCGTGCCAAGGCGACGAGCAACATCTGTACGAATCAGGGTCTATTTGCTCTCCGGGCGGCTGTGTATCTGACCGCACTCGGGCCGCAGGGACTGCGGGAAACTGCGGAACTCTGCCTCCGCAAAGCGCATTACGCAGCCCGGAAACTGGGTCAGTTGGACGGTGTGGCTTTGCGGTTCCCCGGTCGGCCGTTCGTGAAAGAATTCGCGGTCCAAGTACCAGGGAATGTCGAAAGTCTGTTGGGACAACTGCGGGGGCTTGGTTACCATGCCGGTTTGTCGCTGGGGCGCTGGTATCCCGCGTTTCGTGATAGCTTCAGCGTGGCCGTTACCGAACAACGCACAAAATCAGAAATCGACGGATTAGCACAGGCCATGCAATCACGCCTCGCCTGATTGGGGACGAAATTCCGATTCCCGATGCGACAACATTCTTTCATACACAGTTTGACCATAATCGAGCCATGAATAATACCCAGTCCACAGAGCTTCTATTTGAAATCTCCAAGACCGGCCGACGCTGTCACCGGCTCCCCGTATGTGATGTTCCCGTTGATGAACCGCTAGAATCTCTGTTGCCGGATGCCCACCGTGCCGCAGAACCGCCTCCGTTGCCCGAAGTGGGTGAGATTGATCTGATTCGGCATTATACGAATCTATCGACCCGAAATATGAGCATTGATACCAACTTTTATCCGTTGGGCTCATGCACGATGAAGTACAACCCCAAGCGGCATGAACGGTTCGCCGGTCTGCCGGGTTTCGCGGCTTTGCACCCGCTTCAGGATGACGAAACTCTGCAAGGGATGCTGGAACTCTTGTTCCACATGCAGGAGTATCTCGCGGAAATCAGCGGTCTACCTGCGGTTTCCTTACAACCCGCAGCCGGGGCGCAAGGGGAACTGACGGCCTTGTTCGTCGCGGCGGCGTATTTCCGAGACAAGGGTGAAACACAGCGCAAGAAGGTGCTGGTTCCCGATTCCGCGCACGGCACCAATCCGGCCTCCGCGGCACTGGCTGGGTTCGAGGCCGTCACGGTAAAAAGCACGCCAGGAGGTCTGGTTGATCTGGATGACCTGCGTGCGAAGATTGGCCCCGATACCGCCGTGTTCATGATTACCAATCCGAACACGCTCGGTTTGTTCGAGAAACAGATTCAGACCATCACCACGTTGCTACATGAACAAGGTGCGTTGGTTTATCTCGATGGCGCGAACATGAACGCCATCCTGGGCATCACTCGCCCAGGCGATTTTGGCGCGGACATGCAGCATTACAATGTTCACAAGACCTTTACCGGCCCACACGGTGGCGGTGGCCCTGGTTCCGGCCCGATCGCGGTGCGGGAGTTTTTGGCTCCCTATTTACCTGCGCCCGTTGTGGTGCAAGACGGTGACCGCTATCGTCTGGAATACGACATGCCGAAGTCGATCGGCCGGGTGCGGAGTTTCTTCGGGAATGTGGGTATTCTGTTCCGGGGTTACTGCTACATTCGGACATTAGGGCCGGATGGCTTGAAAGATGTGAGCGAACAAGCTGTGTTGAACGCGAACTACCTTCGAGCCCGCGTTGCGGAAGGGTACGACATTCCGCACGCGGGACCGTGTATGCATGAGTTTGTGGCCTCCGCACGCGGACTGCTCCGCGAGAAGAAAATCCGAGCAATGGACATAGCCAAACGGCTACTGGATTATGGCTACCATGCTCCCACGGTCTATTTCCCCTTGGTGGTACCAGAAGCTCTTATGATGGAACCGACCGAAACGGAAAGCCGTGAAACGCTAGATGCGTTCGCCGATACTCTGCTGGCGATTCGGAACGAAGAACCCGACATGCTGCGTACCGCCCCGCACACACACATCATTAGCCGAGCCGATGAGGTTAAGGCGGCGAAAGAACCCGTGCTGCGCTGGAAATAATGGGAATGAACGGAGTGCGTGCGGAAATTCTGTCATCCCCTCAACGGGTTGATCCTGATGGTCGGCCCGTAAATCTTGTGGAAATTAGCCTTTACAGCCTTCCGAATCTGTTGATTTCTTTTCTCTTGCGTCGGGTATTGTTCACGTTATAGTTGATTTTTGTCTAAGCTGTTTCACGATACGGTACTTGGTGTACATTTTCTATTAGCCATCCTTTCCACTGAATCAAAAACTCCGTAGGGGATGGATCGAGAGTTGAGTTTACGGTTGTTTGGTCTGATTTCGCCGATCCAATTTTGAACGAGGATACCGTTTCGAGAGGGACCATCATAAATTCTCGCCGGATGTGTTCCTTAAGAACGAGTATACGAGGTAAGTTGGTTTCTCGGCGTGTGTTGGATTTCCTTTTTGTGCTGCCACTTTTTGTGTTCCGTCTCAGGAGCGTGTGATGACTCGCAGCTTTTCGCATCATGCTCGGGTTCGACAAGGATTTACACTGATTGAATTGTTGGTAGTGATCGCAATTATCGCCATTTTGATTGGCTTAGGCATCCGGTGGGTGGATTTATACCCATAGATTCGCCTTTCGCTGGACCGGGTGGCGTGGGATAATGGTCCTACTTCACACCCCGAGGACGGGCCATGGACCGCACCGAACACTGCGACCCAACCGACGACCTGCTCCGACTGGCGGCTCGGACCCTCACCGGACACCGCCGCCGCATCTTCCAGGCCGAGGTCACTCGGGTACTGTGCGGCGGTTCGTCCCGCGCCGCCGAACGCCGATTCGGGTGGGGACGCGGCACCGTTGACACCGGCCTCCGCGAACTCGCCACCGGGATCCGCTGTGTCGAACGCTTTGCCGACCGTGGCAAGGTGCCCACCGAGGTCGCCCGCCCCCAACTGGCCGCGGACATCCGCGACCTGGTCGAGCCCCGCACCCAGGCCCACCCCGAACTGAAGTCCGAGCGTGTGTACACTAACATGTCCGCCCGCGAAGTGTGCGACTTGTTGCGGACGACCAAGGGCTACGCCGACGATGCCGTGCCGAGCGAGCGGACCATGCGGGACATCCTGAACCGGATGGGATATCGGCTAACCCGGATTCGCAAGGCCAAACCCCTTCGTAAGATCGCCTCGACCGATGCCATCTTTGCCAACGTGGCGGCCGTGAAAGCGGAGGTCAAGGGCGATCCCCATACGCTGGAAATCTCGATGGATACGAAGGCGAAGGTGAGCGAAGGCGAATACGCCCGTGGGGGAAAAAACCCGGACGGCATCGGACGGGACATCGGCCAAGGGGCTTGACCATGACCCGCCCGCGAAGACCAAATGGACACCGCTCGGTATCCTGATCCTGGCGACGGGGGCGTTGTCCCTATTCTTTGGGACACGGGAGACAAGTGACCTCTGGGTGGACGGATTGGGACGGTGGTGGGACCAGGTCCGGGGCGGGTTGGGACACGTCCGCACGCTGGTGATTTATCTGGACAACGGCCCCCACAACGCGGGCACACGAACCCAGTTCTTGAAGCGGATGGTGGCGTTCGTGGACGCGACGGGATTGACGGTGCGACTGGTGTACTACCCACCGTACCACAGCAAGTACAACCCGGTGGAGCGGTGCTGGTCAAGTTTGGAACGGAAGTGGGGCGGGGCGTTACTGACCAGTTTGGAGGTGATCCTGAGCTACGCGCGACGGATGACGTGGAAGGGTCGCCACCCCACGGTTGGGGTACTGAGCGGGACGTACGTCGACGGGGTGAAGTTGACGAAGGCGGAAATGGAGCCGATCGAAGCCCGCCTGGACCGCTCCGCGACGCTCCCCAAGTATGACATCACCATCCGCCCCAAACAAGCGTCCGGCAGGTAAATTTTCACCTACCGGATGCCTTATTACTACCAGCCGTGCAAAAAGTCCGCGAAGCAGCGGATAAAGCCAAATGCTCTAATAATCTGAAACAATTGATGTTGGCTGTCCACAATCATAATGATTCCACCATGAAAATGCCGCCTCGTCGCGGACAATGGGGAACGGCTTCCTCATCGAGTCCCAACATGGGAATACCCATGGGCGCAGTCTCGGTGCCAGGGAATTTTAGTACGCTCTATGGAGGCGGGGACTACTTCTCGATTTTCGTCTATCTCTTGCCCTATCTCGAACAGAACGCCATTGCGGAGTCCATTAAAAGTGGTGGAAACGTCGGTTATGCCGCGAACATGGGAGCCATGATGCCGACACAAAATGTCAACATCCCCTTACCTCCCTATCCGCAACCGCAGCAATACGACGGGATTTTCCCAGCATACAAAACGCAAATCCCCACTCTTCTCTGTCCAGCGGATGCTCCCTGGCCCAGTGGCAACTCGGGTCAAACAAACTATGTGGCCAACGGCGGCGACAATAGTAATATCAATAGCACAAATATTGCATCGTTCCGTGGTGCATTCGGTGTCAATGTCAAACTAAAACTCTCGGACATCAAAGACGGGACCAGTAACACGATCGGGCTTTCCGAGCGCATTCGTGGGAACACCACCCGCGATTTAGGAAACGTCGCTAACAGCTTTAATCCGGGCTCCCCTCACTTCAGCCCCAGTCAGTGCGATGCGACCTATGACTTTAACACGCAGCAGTATCCCGCGAACAACACATCCATCAGCGCGGGCGGATACACCTATCCAATGACTATTTGGGGGAACTCCACTACAGATGGCCCCGGAAACCGTTGGGCACGCGGTGGAACGCACTATGTTACTTTCACGACCAACGCGGCTCCGAACCATGCCAGTTGCTTTGTTACTTACGATAACGTGTCGATTCTTCCACCGACCAGCTACCATACTGGCGGTGTCAATGCCGTGTTCCTGGATGGTTCCGTGCGGTTTATCCGGGATAGCGTGAACGCGGGCAACCCTGCCATCAAGGTTGGTGAACCAGCGGCTCTTACGCCGCCTTCTGGGACGAATCCCTACGGTGTTTGGGGGGCCATGGGAACTCGCCGTGCTGGCGACATGGTCAACTTCGACTGATCGAAAATACAGACGTTCAATCGAATTTGTCGGGATCGTGGGAAACCCCCGATCCCGTTTCCCATTGTAGACCCTTGCGATGACGGGGCGAGCCGCGTACGCTGGCGGTTCCTGCCCATCCCCGCTTCTGGAGGTCGCCATGTTGAATCGCCGAGATGCCCTTTGGCTGTCCGCGTCTCTCGTTCCGGTTTGCGCTTCCCGTGGGCATGCCGCTACATCAACCGATCTGACTCGCATCTTCAAACCGGGAGAAAAACCCACCGATGCCCGGTTGGGTCCACCCAAGACGCTTGGCGGTTACTTCCCGTTCACGCCGCCGCGATCCCTTGCCGAATGGACCAAACGCCGTCAGGAACTGCGTGAGCAAGTTCTGGTTTCTCAAGGTTTGTGGCCGCTTCCCGAGAAGACACCATTACATCCGGTCATCCACGGCAAGATCGACCGCGATGGCTACACGGTGGAGAAGGTTTATTTTGCAGCGATGCCGGGGCACTATGTGAGTGGCAATCTCTATCGCCCCACGGCACCGACTCCGGGTAAGCGGCCAGCCGTCCTGAGTCCTCACGGCCACTGGGCGAATGGACGATTGTACGAAGCGCCCGAAGGCACCATCTCTCGTGATCTGGGTCTGAAAGCGGAAACGGAACGGGAGGCGGCCCGCTATCCGATTCAGGCTCGTTGTGCGAACCTCGCCAAGTTGGGGTTCGTCGTTTTCCATCACGATATGGTGGGCTACGCCGAAAGTTCCGCCATTCCGCACAGCGAAGGTTTCAAAGACGTGGCCGCGGAGTTGCGGTTACAGTCCTTCATGGGGCTGCAAACCTGGAACTGCATCCGGGCACTGGATTTTTTGGAATCGCTTCCCGAAGTGGACCCCAAACGGATCGGCGTGACGGGTGCGAGTGGCGGTGGTACGCAGACATTTTTGCTCGGCGCAGTCGATGATCGCCCTGCGGCGTTGTTTCCGGCCGTGATGGTCAGCACCGCGATGCAGGGCGGGTGTGTCTGTGAGAACTGTTCGTACCTGCGTGTCGATACGGGCAACATCGAACTGGCGGGGTTGTTTGCGCCGAAACCGCTGGCGATGTCCGGGGCGAACGATTGGACCCGTGAAATCCTGACGAAAGGTTTCCCCGAACTGAAACAGCTTTACAAGATGTACGACGCGGAGCAGAACGTCGCCGCGGAGGCATGGGTCCAGTTCCCCCACAATTACAGTCGGCCATCGCGCGAGTTTATGTATGCGTGGTTCTCCGAGCATCTCCTTGGCAAGCCAGGGAAGGTCACGGAACAGAAGTTCGTGCCGGTGCCACCGCAGGAACTTCGGGTCTACGATGCCCAGCACCCCCGCCCGCAAGATGAACGATCCGCAGAAAAACTCCGCCTCGTGATGACCGAAACATCCGATGCGCAAATCGCTAGGATTCTTCCGAAAGAGAATGATCAGCAACTCCACGCCGATTTCCGCAAGATCGTTGGTACGGCTCTGCGTGTGATGATAACGGATTCCCTTCCCGCGGTCGTTGCCGTGCGGACTGCGCTGCCCGATTCAAAAATAGGTAATTTGCCGTTGCATCGGGCCGTGCTGGGCCGAGTAAACGGCCAGGATGCGATTCCCGTGGCTGGGGTAGGGGGGCCAATCCGCGAAGGGAAACCCGCTGTCCTTTGGCTGCACCCGGATGGGAAATCGAGTCTGATCGAGAACGGGAAACCGGCGGCGGCCGTGGAAAAACTCGTCGATGCGGGGGTCCGTGTCCTTGCGCCGGATCTGTTCGGCTCGGGAGAATTGCCGTTGCCCGATTCGACAGCGGCGAAACCGCAGCATGGGCATGTGTTCGGCGGCTACGTTTATGGCTACAATCGTACAGTCTTAGCCAATCGCGTTCATGACACGCTGACGGCGATTGCATATTTGAAGTCCGCACTTCATGGGAATCATATTGCCATCGTGGGTTGGGGAGCGTTCGGCCCCGTGGCCATCCTGGCGAGTGCTTTGGCTGGCGAGGCCGTGACCAAAACCGCGGCCGACATCCATCAATTCCGGTTTGATGCTATCACGAAGTTGGATGATCCGATGATGCTACCCGGTGCCGTGAAGTATGGCGGACTCGGTGCCTTCCTGGCGCTGTGCGCTCCGCGACCGACTCTAGTCTGGAATCATGCGGGCACGGGAATCGGAAAGACTGCCAAGGCGGCCTATGCCGCCACGGGAGCGAAAGACCATCTCACCCTGCAGAAAGGCGGCATGATTCCCGAAGATGTCGTGAAGTGGATACTGGGATAATTACGCATCGACATACACACCCGTCGGGACGAAATCATCAATGGGGTCATCGAAGGAACGGAGGCGGGTGCCGTTCCCATCAAAAACGCTGAGGAACCCCGCAGGATCGCCTCGGCGATTGACCAGGATTTGACCCGGTTCACCCGGCAATACTCCGATGCGTGTGTTGCCGGTCCCGAATCCCAGGGAGAATTCGCCGATAATATCACCACTTTGAGCGCGAACAGTCCGTACGATTCCTGCACTGTTGCTGACAATCAAATCATCAATGCCATCTCCATTGACATCACCTGTCGCCAATTCCGCGCCTTGCCGCTCATTGGGATCAAAGACAAAGTAGGAAGCAATCATGCCGCCCGTGGATGGGTCCAACACGGCCACCCGGCCGCTGCCGCCTGCTCCCGGTGTCGCCACGACCGCCGTGGGGAGTTCCTCGCCAAAATGCCCAACGGCCACGTTGACACCGCCCCGGAACGATTCTTCAAATGCGAAAAACTCACTCACGATGGTTTGCGTCATCGGATCAAAAACCCGGACGCGTGGGCCGCCACCGACACCAGCACCTACGACCACTTCCGCGATGCCATCTCCGTTCACATCGCCCACCGCAATCGTCACACCCCCCGTGAACGTGGGCTCGAAGGCGTAGAAACTGAACAATTCCGTGCCGTCCACGCCAGAATAGGCCCGCACTACCGGCCCGCCGCCTGGACCCGCCGCCGTGATGACATCGGAAATATGATCGCCATTCACATCCGCGACCGCAACGCGCACGCCACCACCGAACGCGGGTTCAAATGCCAGGAATTGATGGATGACCGCCCCCGTGTTCGCATCTCGTAGCACGACCAACGGTGCCGATCCCGCAACCGCCCCCATGGCCATGATGGACTGCTCTGGCAATACCGCAGACCAGGGTTGACTCGGTGGATAAGAAAAACGATCCGGCGGCGCATCTTCAAAAACGACTTTCCGAATCTTGGTTAACACTTCCAACGCGGTGAAGTTGCGGACATTGTAGCCAAATCCGAGGCCGCCTGGACCAAAGTAACCGCCACCTTGCGGGGCCGTGTTCGGATGCACGCCATCCGCCAAGCCCGCGAACGGTAGCGGAACCATTGCCTTCCAGAAATTCCAGACCGGGACATCGTACTGTTCTGCCACATCCACAATCGCCTGATTGACCTGATTGACGGCGGTTTGATGAGCGTTTCCTTGATACGTTGTGGGTGGAATCGTGGAGAGAACCGGAATGACACCCCGCGCCAAGTGATATTCGACCAGTTGCCCCAATTGCGATTGGAACGCACCGAGATCGCCTAGCAAAGCGTTGTTTGTTCCAATGAGAATCAGGCTGATGGCCGGGTGAACCGCCGCCAACTCGCCCGGCGCAAGAGACAACATATCTTGCACCCGGAAACCCGGTATCGCGGAAGAACTGTTCCGGGACCAGGAATTCTCGAAGGCGGTGACAGGAGCCTGATAGACTGCCAATGTATTCAGTAGATCCGGCTGGCTCAATCCATTCACAATGGGGTTATATCCGATATTGCCCAATGGGGTGAAAGACTGAGAAGTGAGGTTCGATGTGATACTGTCCCCGATCTTGGCGAATGTATTTGCCGTTTGACCCAATGCTTGACCACGCACATAGACATCGTGCAAGTGCGCTTTCATTTCGGAACTGATTTCCGGGATGACTGGATAGTCCGTAAACGCAGCAGGAACATCACGATTTTCGAGCTGCTCAAGTGTCGGGCGCAAGGGGCAGTGATCGCGGACCATGACGACTCCAAAGAACGGTTACCGACCGGGAAACGGATACAAACGACAATTCCCCGCCAGCTTACCGATCTACCCCAATCCATAATCTTGTCGCATTGTGAAAAATGAGAACAACAACCAATATATTTACCGATTATGCAGAATGTACAGATTGCACGATCGTTTCAAGGTGCAAGTGACGGGCCAGGAAAAATCCAATTGGGGTTGATTTGCGAGTTTTGCCGCCGATACTGGAGGCGTTCATAAGATATGAGTTCCCGATAAGGACATCCTCGCGTACCGATGGATCGGTGCCGCGGGCCTTTTTCCCCCGGCGAAGCAACCCATGTCGATCGCAATTCCCACGCTTTCGGTTCCTGTTCGATCCGCGCACCGCCCACCTCGGCGCAAATCGGTCCTGATTATTGGCGGCGGGCCGGGTGGATTGGCGGCCGCGATTTTGTTAGGGCACGCGGGGCTGAATGTCCGCGTCCTGGAGCGTTTGCCGCGGGTGGGGGGCCGCTGTTCGGCCATCGAATCGCACGGTTTTCGTTTCGATCTCGGGCCGACGTTCTTCCTGTATCCTCGTGTGTTGGAACGCATTTATCAATCGGTCGGGCGTGACCTGCACCGCGAAGTCCCGATGGTCCGGCTCGATCCGCAATATCGCGTGATCTTCGGACAGAACGGTCAACTTGATTGTACACCAGACCTGGATCGGATGACGGCCGAGGTGGCGAAACTGTCGCCGACTGATGCCCAGAATGTTCGCCGATTCATCAACGAGAATCGGGTGAAGCTCGAACGGTTTCGGCCCGTGCTGGAAAATCCGTTCCAATCCTGGCGGGATTTGCTGAGCCCAGAACTGCTGAAATGCTTGCCCATTCTGCGACCGTGGCTCTCTGTCGATGGGGAACTGGCCCGTTATTTCACGGACCCACGGGTACGGTTGGCATTCACATTTCAATCAAAATATCTCGGCATGTCGCCGTTCAACTGCCCGAGCCTGTTCTCGATTTTGTCGTACCTTGAATATGACTTCGGTGTCTGGCACCCCTTTGGCGGGTGTAGCGCGGTTTCCGAAGGGATGGCCCGGCTCGCGGAAGAATTCGGCGTGCAATTCTCACTCGGCGAAGAAGTCAAACGGTTGCTGTTTGATGGCAAGCGGGTCGTCGGTGCCGTGACCGAGCAAGGGGAATACCGGGCCGATGCCGTGGTCATCAACGCGGACTTTGCCCAGGCGATGACGAAACTGGTGCCGAACCATCTTCGCCGTCGCTGGACCGATGAGAAGTTGGAAAAGAAGAAGTATTCCTGTTCAACATACATGCTATATATTGGATATGATGGTGTACTGGAAAATGTGCCACATCACACCATTTATACATCAAATGATTATGTAGGGAACCTCGCGGATATTGAAAAGAATGGTCGGGTGTCGCCAGACCCCTCCATCTATCTCTGTAACCCGAGCGTGACAGACCCCTCGTTGGCTCCGCCGGGGTGCAGTGCGTTGTACATTCTCGCTCCGGTGCCGCATCAGCACCCGAATCTGGACTGGTCGCGGGAAGCCCGCCCGTTCCGCGAACGGGTGCTGGCCCAGTTGCCGAAACTCGGTATCCGGGATTTCGACGAACGCCGAATCCGCTTCGAGAAGATGGTGACCCCGGCGGATTGGTCTGGCAGTTATGAGGTGTTCAAAGGGGCCACGTTCAACCTGGCGCACAATCTGCGGCAAATGCTGCATCTGCGACCCCGGAACCGTTTTGAAGATCTCGATGGCGTGTATCTGGTCGGCGGCGGCACCCATCCTGGGAGCGGGTTGCCGGTGATTTACGAATCCGCACGGATCACGAGTCGCTTGCTGCTGGGTGATCTCGGAGTTGACACCAACTGGCTGTCGGACGCGGTTGGTGATTTCTCTCCGTCTTCTGTTGCAGTACAATCGTAGCGAGCGAGGCAGTTCCGAGAGGGGATGAAGTGGCGTACCAAGATTTCACATACCCCAAAGTTGTCGCTGACCTGGGTTTGACGGTGGCTCTGGACACCATTTTGTTTCCGAAGCCGAAACCGGCGCCGATCCATCCCGAATTTCTGACCCGACTCCGTGATGGTATAGATTTGGCTCAGGGTCTGAACATGGAGAAAGGTCGGTCAGAATTTATCATCGGCCCATTCTTGCTCGAACTCCGGCGGATGGCTCCCAAGCAATTCGGTCTCTTTTCGGGCACGGAGTTCAACGTCGATCAGACTCGTGGATTGAATGGATATATCGACTTTATGATTACTCCACTGTCCCGAACGTATCTGCTGACCCCACCTGTTCTGATCATAGTTGAGGCTAAAAACGACAATGTCTGGAATGGATTTGGCCAATGCATAGCGACGATGGTGGCCGCGGCCGAATACAACCGCCGAACCGGGCTGGAAGATTCGATCTATGGTATCTCCACAACCGGAATGGATTGGAAGTTTCTCCGACTGGATGGCACGGAAGTAACGATTGACCGTGAGGGTTTCTTTATCAATCAACCTGAGCTACTTGCAGGTATTTTGCTGGACATTGTGTCAAGCCGTCAGGCGCAAATGGCGGTGGCATCTTAGACAATCAGAGGGAACGACCGTGGCTACGAAGGATCGTATCGGTGTGATTGGTAGCGGACTCGGCGGGTTGGCGGCGGCCTGTACGCTGGCGGCGCGCGGGTATGATGTGGTTCTGTTCGAGAAAAGCCCCTGGCTGGGCGGTAAGGCGGCAGAACTCCACGAATCGGGCTTCCGCTTCGACATGGGGCCAACCATCCTCACCATTCCCAACGTCCTGCGGAAAGTCTTCTCCGAAGCCGGGCAGAACCTGGATGATTACGTCGAACTTGTGCGGCTCGACCCGCAGTGGCGCTGCTTCTTCACCGATGGCAACGTCCTGGATCTCGTGGGGAATGTCGATGCCATGTCCCAAAACCTGGAGGCTTTTGCGCCGGGTTCCGCGGCGGGTTATCGCAATTTCTTGAAATTGTCCGAGCGACTCAATCGTATTTCCGATCAACATTTCTTCTGGAAGTCGATCGGCGGCATCAAGGACATGATCGACTTCAAGGCGGGTTTCTCACCCCAGATCATGTCCGATGTGATGAGTATGCGGATGGGGCATTCCGTCGCCGGGACGGTGCGGAAGTTCGTACCCGATGCCCGCGTAGCGCAAATGCTCGATCACTTCACGCAGTATGTCGGTTCATCGCCTTATGGTTCGCCCGCCGTGCTGTGTGGGATCGCCCACATGCAGACCGAAGGCGGTGTCTGGTATCCGATGGGTGGTATTCGCGCGGTGCCGGATGCCCTGGTGAAACTCGCGGAAGAACTCGGTGTCGAACTGCGGCCGGGTGTCGGCATCAAACGGATTCTGACCAATGGTGCTGGAGATACCGTCACGGGGGTCGAAACCGACACGGGTGAACGAGTCCCGCTGGCGGCCATTGTCTCGAATGCGGATTCCGTGCGGACCCATCGTGAGTTGGTGAGCAGTGCCGCGCCCCGAGCGGTTTCACGCTTCGAGAAGCGCCGGGGATACGAACCGGCTTGCTCCGGCGTGGTCCTCTATCTGGGCCTGAATCGGATGTACGATCATCTCTTGCATCACGATTTCGTCTTTAGCCGGGATCCGCATGAAGAGTTCGACTTTATCTATAACAAAGGCGAACCGGCCCCGGACCCCACTTGCTACCTCGCTTCCACAAGTCGTACGGAACCTGCCACCGCGCCACCGGGTGGTGATGCGTTGTATGTCCTCGTTCATACGCCCTATCTCCGACCGCACCACGACTGGAAACGGATGCTGCCCGAGTATCGCAAGGTCATCATCGAAAAGCTCAAGACCACCGGACAGATGCCGGACATCGAATCACGGATCGTGTATGAATCCACGCTGACACCGCAGGATATTCATGATCGGTATCGTGTACTGAACGGAGCCATCTACGGGTTGGCCAGTCATGGGAAGTTCTTCGGCGCGTTCAAACCCGCGAACCGTTCCCCGGATTTGAAAGGGCTGTACCTCGCAGGTGGTGCCGCTCACCCTGGACCGGGGATGCCGATGGTGCTAATGTCCGGCTGGATCGCGGCGGACACGCTCGACCAGGATCGGGCCGCCCCACGGGTCAAACCGCGTGCCACGGAATATGCCACGGCTTAACTGTGACACTCTCCATGAAATCTGCATCGATTGCCGATCCGCTTCGGGTCGGTGATGAAGACCCCACCCGCACGCGCCGTGCCTGGTTTTTTCGGGGGTTCCGGGATCGGTACGCGCTCCGTTATGTGCGGAAGCGGTTTCACGCCGTGCGGGTAGCGCGAGGGAGTGCGCCTTTACCGAACGGTGATGCGCCGATCATCATCGTACTCAACCATCCCGCGTGGTGGGATCCGCTGATCTGCACCGTGCTGAGTCGGCAACTCGAACCGCGCGAGCAGTACGCCGCGATTGATCGGGTGGCCGTCGAGAAGTATGGTTTCTTTCGTTGGTTGGGCTTTTTTGGAGTCGATACCACCTCATTACGGGGAGCCGCCTCGTTCCTGCGTACCGCGACAACGCTGATGTCGCAACCGAATCGGGTCATGTGGGTGACGGCTCAGGGGCGATTCTGCGATGTGCGAGAACGTCCGCTGGCTTTGCGAGCGGGTGTCGGGCATTTGGCAGCACGGTTGGAACGGGGTTACATTGTACCATTGGCGTTGGAATATTCGTTCTGGTCCGAAAGTACGCTTGAGGCGCTCGCGCGGTTTGGGGAACCACTCGACATTTCGGCTCATCGTGGCAATGGTCGAGAGTGGACGACTCGGATTGAAGAAGCCTTGACCCAGACACTCGATGCCTTGAGCGCTGACGCGATCACCCGCAATCCCGCGCTTTTTGAAACGGTCCTTGGTGGCAAAACGGGCATCGGCGGTTTCTACGATGTTTGGCGGCGTGTGAAAGCCTGGGGCCGTGGCCGTCGCTTTGACCCTGCCCACGGAACGGAATCCTTGGAGGTCGATTCGTGATCGAACTTGCGGCCTGGTGCCTGGTGCTGACCGCCATTCCGAGCCTCTTGTATCTGTTCAACACCCAGCTTCTGCGTCCGCCGCCGACTGTGCGTGATACCTCTGGGACTGTACCGCGTGTTTCGGTACTCATCCCCGCACGCAACGAAGCTGATTCCATTGGGGCGTGTGTGCATGCGGTGCTAGCGAGTACGGGGGTGGAACTCGAAGTCATCGTTTTGGACGATCACTCAGAAGATGCCACGGCCGCAATTGTGAACGCGATCGCTCAAAACGATCCACGGGTTCGGCTTGCCGTTGCGCCGTCCCTGCCTGCGGGATGGTGCGGGAAACAGCACGCTTGCTTTACGCTCTCACGGTTGGCACAATACGATATTTTGACGTTTCTGGATGCGGATGTGCGTCTGACACCAGATGCGTTGGTGCGAATGATCGCGTTCCAGCGTGTATCAAGGGCGGAACTCGTCAGCGGCTTTCCCCGCCAGGAAACGGGATCCCTGCTCGAAAAGCTCATCATTCCGCTCATCCATTGGTTACTGACGAACTACTTGCCGATGTATAAGATGCGTTCGACGCGGAATCCCCGGTTCGCCGCGGGGTGTGGGCAATGGTTCCTGACGACACGGGATGCTTACGAAACGGTTGGCGGCCATGCTGCGGTACGGCACTCGATGCATGATGGGATGACGTTGCCACGAGTCTACCGGCGATGTGGTTTCCAGACGGACATTGCCGATGCCACGGAGATCGCTGTTTGCCGAATGTACCACAATGGTGAGCAAGTCTGGAACGGTTTGTCGAAGAATGCCCGAGAGGGAATCGGTGCCTGGCCGTCGATTTGCGTGTGGACTGTGCTTTTGAGTTTCGGTCACATCTTCCCGTTCATGTTGCTGGCGTTGGGGCTGGATTGGGTGTATGCCGGGATGGTTGCACAGATCCTATCCCCCGATAACCCAAGCGCTCTCCAGCATCCAGGGGAAATCATTACGAAACTATCGGCGATCGCGTGTCTGTTATCGTTGGCGGTTCGACTCGATACCGCGCGACGATTCCGAGCCTCGATGTTCGGGGCCGTGTTGCATCCGTTTGGTGTGGCGATTTTGTTGGCGATACAATGGTATGCCACCTTCCGGGTCTGGTGTGGCAAACCGATCGGCTGGAAGGGCCGAGCGCATCCTTGCGCCGATCGTGCATCGGAGAGATGTTGCGAAGTCGTTGGGATGGAGAAATAAGGTATTCGATCCTGTCGACACAATGTTTCACGTTCGAGTGTCGCACGCACTCCCCCCACGGGAAGGGAGGACTGCGCCACCGTGGGGAATGCTCCTCACTCAACGGCCTTTGTGCTGGGTAGTTTGCCCCTGGCTTCTTCGAGAATGGCCTGGGTCGCGGTCGCGCCGATGCGGGTGACACCGATATTCCGGACTTCCATGAGTTTCTCGAAAGTGCGGACCCCGCCAGCTGCTTTGACTTGCACCCATGCCGGGCTGTGGAGTCGCATGAGTTTCAGATCCTCGATGGTGGCTCCCGTCTCGGCGTAGCCGGTACTGGTCTTGACCCAGTCGGCTCGGACTTCGCCGCAGATGCGGCAAAGCGCAATTTTGTGTTCGTCTTTCAGAAATGCATTCTCAAAAATGACTTTGACCTTGGCTCCGTTGGCGTGGGCCACGGCCACCACAGCGGCAATGTCCGAAGCCACGGCATTCCACTCCCCCGAGAGGACTTTGCCGATGTTGACGACCATATCGAGTTCCGTGGCTCCATCCGCCAGAGCCAGTTCTGCCTCGTACACTTTCACCTGTGTCCGGTGGCCGCCGTGCGGGAAGCCGATCGTCGTACTCGCCTGCACGCTGCTGCCCGCGAGGAGTTTTGCGGCGAGTTTGACGGCGTAGGGTTTGATACAAACTGAGGCAACATCGTATTGCCGGGCTAGCCAACATCCTTGCTCTAATTCCGCATCGGTGAGTGTGGGCTTCAACAAGGAGTGATCGAACATTTTGGCCAACTCGGCCAGCGTCGGTGGGGTCATGGCGATTCTCTGAGGCCGCAATGCGCGGAGAACTGCATACCCCTATTGTCTGACATGCCCAGCGAATCGCACAGCCAGGATTCTGAACCCTTCCGAAGATGTGGAAATGGGTGGTGCGTCGTGATCCGGCATTCTGCGGACGCTTTCCCGAGCGGATTCCGCCCGGATCGCATCGTGAGCGGCAACTCGGGTATTGTCCCGACAGCGCATGAGCCGTATACCGATAGCTACTACAGGGTTTGCATCTTTGACGTTGACACAATGACAGAATCCTTCGGAAGTGCCGTTCCGACATCTTGTCCCCCGTTAGGGTGGTGGCGTGCGGGTTCGTTTGCCCCCACCACGGACCCCGCTGTGATGGCAGCGGTTCTCGGGAATCTGCGGAGCGCTGTGGCGGTGGTCCGCACCTCCAAGGGCGATGCCGTTGCCACGGGAGGAACCGCCGGGCTCGGGCCGCTTTCCGCCGTGAGTCCCGATTCACTTCCCCTGTTGGCGTACCTTCCTCCGTTACATCCGGCTCAGCTCGGTGATCCGGGGTTTTTGGCCGATCATGGTTTGCAATACCCCTACATGACGGGTGCGATGGCCAATGGCATTGCCTCCGTTGAGATTGTCGAAGCTATGAGCCGAGCGGGGATGCTGGGCAGTTTTGGAGCGGCGGGGTTGTCCGTGGCCCGTGTGACTGCAGCTGTGGAACGGATGCAATCGTCGTTGGCGGGTCGACCGTATTGCGTCAATCTGATTCACAGCCCCGGTGAACCCGCACATGAAATGGCCGTCGCGGAACTCTTAATTCGCCGTGGAGTTGAGCGCGTCGAAGCCTCGGCGTATCTCGATTTATCCCCCGCGATTGTCCGTTACCGATTGGCTGGGCTCAGCGTGGGGCCAGATGGCGGCGTGGTGATTCGGAACCGCGTCATTGCCAAAGTCTCACGGGTGGAAGTCGCCACGCGGTTCCTCTCCCCGGCCCCCGCGAGAATCGTTGCGGAACTCGTCGCATCCGGGCAGATCACGGAACAGCAAGCGCAACTCGCGCAGCGTGTGCCGATGTGTGATGATTTAACCGGGGAAGCGGACAGTGGCGGCCACACCGACAATCGACCTGCGATCACCTTATTGCCAACCCTGCTTGCCCTGCGGGATCGGTTGCAAGCGGAGTTCCGGTACACGAAGCCGGTGCGAGTGGGGCTGGCGGGCGGGATTGCGACACCCGCATCTGTCGCCGCGGCGTTTGGGATGGGAGCGGCCTACGTTGTTACAGGGTCCGTCAATCAAGCCTGTTTGGAATCGGGCAGCTCTCATCAAGTACGGCGGCTGTTGGCGGAAGCTGGGCAAGCTGATGTGACGATGGCACCCGCAGCGGACATGTTTGAGCTGGGAGTCAAGCTCCAAGTTCTCAAGCGCGGGACCATGTTCCCCATGCGAGCGGGTAAACTGTACGAAATCTACCGCCAATACCCAGAGTGGGCGGCGGTGCCTGCCGGTGATCGCGCGCAGGTGGAAAAGAATCTGTTCCGGGCCTCGTATGAGGAAGTCTGGAAGCAAACACGCGAGTTCTGGCTGAACCGTGATCCGACCCAACTGCCCCGAGCGGAGACGGACCCCAAGCATCAGATGGCCTTGGTCTTCCGTTGGTATCTGGGCTTGAGTAGCCGGTGGGCGAATATCGGGGAACCGGATCGCCAGGTCGATTATCAAATCTGGTGCGGTCCCGCGATGGGTGCCTTCAACGAGTGGGCGAAAGGATCACCGTTGGAATCTCCCCAACACCGTACCGTGGTGGGTATTGCGTTGAACTTGCTGTACGGGGCTTGCTTGCAGCTCCGTCGAGCGGCCGTTCGGCAACAAGGAGTGAAACTTCCCGATTCCGTGTTCCCATCCCACCCATTGAGCCAGTCAGAAGTGGAAAATCGGTTAGGATAACCGGGACGAATATTTGCCCCCTTCTTCCGTTCCGGGGAAGGGCTAAGCCATGAGAGATGAAGTTGAATACCGAATCTGCAGCCCGTGAAACTCCACCGACCCCGTTGGCGATCGTCGGGATCGGCTGCCTGTTCCCCCAGGCGGAAGGCGCGGGTGCCTACTGGGCCAATATCAAGAACGGAACGGACTGCATCACCGAGGTTCCGGCGACGCACTGGAACCCTGATGAGTATTTCGATGCAGACCCCAAATCTCCAGATATGACCTACGCCCGCCGGGGTGGGTTTCTGGAGCCGATTCCGTTCAATCCGCTGGAATTCGGCATCGCTCCCCGTGACATCGAGGCCACGGATACGTCCCAATTGCTCGGCTTGGTGGCCGCGAAGATGGCCCTCCGCGATGCGGGGATCATCAGCGGGGGTCGGGAATCTGCCTCCCGACCGACTTCCGCACAGCCCGTCGACCGCAACCGGATCTCCGTGATTCTGGGTGTCACGGGGACGCTGGAACTGGTGATCCCATTGGGTGCCCGATTGGGACATCCGAAGTGGAAACAGGCGATGCGTGAGGCGGGCATCCCAGAAGATGCGGTTCAAGAGGCGGCAGCCCGGATTGCGGAAAGTTACGTTCCCTGGCAGGAAAACAGCTTTCCGGGTTTGCTGGGGAATGTCGTAGCCGGGCGGATCGCCAATAAACTCGATCTCGGTGGCACGAACTGTGTCGTCGATGCGGCTTGTGCGAGTTCGTTATCGGCGGTTCACCTGGCCGCACTCGAACTGGCCACGGGGCGATGCGATGTCGCGGTGACGGGGGGTGTCGATACATTTAACGACATCTTCATGTTCATGTGCTTCAGCAAAACGCCCGCCCTGTCGCCGACGGGGCATTCACGCCCGTTCGATGCCGCCGGGGACGGTACGATCCTCGGAGAAGGTTTGGGAGTGGTTGTCCTCAAACGACTGACGGATGCGGAACGGGATGGCGACCGGATTTATGCCGTGATCAAGGGGATCGGCTCCAGCAGCGACGGAAAAGGGAACGCCATTTACGCCCCCAGTGCTGCGGGTCAGAAGAAATGTCTCCAAAATGCTTACCGTCTGGCGGGCGTGTCTCCCGATACGATTGAGTTGGTCGAAGCCCACGGAACCGGAACGAAGGTGGGCGATGCGGTGGAAGTCTCCGCGTTGACCGAGGTGTACGGTGCCATCGCGGCTCAGAAACCGCGTCCCTGGTGTGCCATCGGTTCGGTGAAATCGCAGATTGGACATACCAAGGCCGCGGCGGGTTCGGCTTCGCTCATCAAGGCGGCGTTGGCGTTGTACAACAAAGTCTTGCCACCGACCGCGAAAGTGACCAAGCCGGTGGAGCCACTTTTGGCAGCCGATTCCCCGTTTTTCGTCAACACGCAAGCGCGGCCGTGGTTGCCACGGGCGGAACATCCTCGGCGAGCCGCGCTCTCGGCGTTCGGCTTCGGCGGTAGCAACTTTCACGCGGTGCTGGAAGAGTATCAGCCCGCAAAAACGGCCCCTGACTGGGATGGTTCCGTTGAGATCTGGGCGGCATCGGGGGCGACACCCACCGCCATACTGGAGCAGGTGGAGTCGTGGAAATCCGATTCCTGGTACGCCTTCTCACAGCAAGCCCGTGCGGCGCGATCCCGGTTCGACGTGTCGGCACCGTGCCGATTGGTTCTGGTGGTGCAGAAGGGGGCCACGAATCTTACCGCTGTCCTTGCGGAAGTGAAACGGAAACTGGCGGCACCCACCGGGGTTTCGGAGTGGCAGGTTGCGGAATCGGCATTCTTCGGTCAGGGACAATCACCGGGCGGACTGGGCATTTTGTTCCCCGGCCAGGGTTCGCAGTATGTCGGGATGCTGCGTGATATTGCTACGCTGTTTCCAGAATGTTTGGATGCTCTGTCAACGGCCAATTCGATCGTGGCGGCGGTGTCGCCCGATCAGACCGACGGTCGACGGCTGACCGATCGAATTTACCCTCCGACCGCATTTGATCCAGCCCGGAAAGCAGAACAGGAAGCGCAGCTCAAAGCGACTGAGAACGCGCAACCGGCCCTGGGGGCTGTCAGTATCGGGTTGTATCAGGTACTCCGCGATCGGTTTGGAATCACCCCTACGGCTCTGGCTGGGCACAGCTATGGGGAACTCCCCGCACTGACGGCTGCGGGCCGGTTGACACGCGAGGAATTATTCCGGCTTTCGCGTCTGCGAGGACGCTTGATGGCGGAGCAACGTACAGGTGATCCTGGAGGGATGCTGGCGGTGTTCGCGCCGTTGACGGAAATCGAACAGGTGGTGCGATCGGAACAGATTGCCGTGGTTGTGGCGAATAAGAACGCCCCGATGCAGTCCGTTCTTTCCGGTTCCATTGCGGAAATCCAACGGGCGGAAGCGGCCCTTTCGGCTCGGGGAGTGCGGAGCGTTCGGCTATCGGTTGCGGCTGCATTCCATAGCCCGCTCGTTGCGGACGCGGCGATGCCATTCCGGGCCGCTCTCGAAGATGTGCCGTTCCCGCCCGGAACAATTCCCGTTTTTGCCAACACAACGGCTGCGCAATACCCGCACGATTCCCGAGCCTCACGAGATTTGTTGGGCCACCAACTGGCGAACCCGGTTGCGTTCGCCGATGAGATCGCCGCGATGCTCCGGGTGGGTATCCGTACCTTCCTGGAAGTCGGCCCAGCTTCGGTTCTGGCGCGTTTGGCCGAAGGAACCATTACAGAATCCGGGTTCTCTGACGCGGTGGCTTTCTCGGTGGACAGTTCATCCGGCAAACGCCCTGGTCTGCTGGATCTCGCCGCGACGTTGGCCCGGTTGGCAGCACGGGGACACGCTGTCCGTCTCACGGCTTGGGAAGCGGAGAATGATTCCCCGGCCCCAGCGGAAGCCAAGCCCGGTTTGACGGTTGCCGTTAGCGGGGCGAATGTGGTTCATCCCCGCGCGAAACGAGAACCGCGACCGGCGTTGTCGATTGCGTCTTCAACTTCGTATTCATCCGTGGTCCTTGCTGGTAACACTGACATGCCCGAGCCCGTTCGCGGCCCGGTTCCCGATCCCGCCGCCTTGGCCCCGGCGCTCCAGATGACTCAGGAGACGCTGACCGCTCTCCAGCGGATGCAGGAACAAACGGCGCAACTGCACCGTCAATTTCTGGAAACTCAGGAACAGGCCCAACGCACGCTATTCACCCTGGTGACGCATCAACAAGGGATTTTGTTCCCCGGTGGATTGGCTGGCACAGGTTCTGTACCGGCTCCGGTCTACCCGATGAGCGTTCCGGCCGTGCTGCCGACTCCGATTCCGACGAGCGTTGCGCCGACTGCGACTCCGCAACCACAACCGCGGACGGTTCCCCCCGCTCCAGCATTTGTGCCAACGCCTGTTGCTCCGATGCCAGTTCCCACGCTGGAGCGTCCCGCACCAACCACGGCTACCGTGGTGCCAGCTACTCCCACGACTCAGGAATCGAATCCACTTCCGGCGGTGGAATCTCGCCCTGCGCCCACTCCACCAGCAACACCAACAGTGGCTGCCTCATCCGATGCCAGCATCGAGCAGGCGTTGCTGGAAGTTGTGTCCGAGAAGACAGGTTACCCCGTGGGGATGTTGGACCTGGGGATGTCGTTGGATGCAGACTTGGGTGTCGACTCAATTAAACGAGTGGAAATTCTGTCGGCGTTACAGGAGAAGTTGCCACAAGCTCCACAAGTGAAACCGGAGCATCTGGGGACGCTGCACACCCTGCGGGATGTCGCGGCTTTCCTGACCGTTCCCGGTGCAGCGGTTTCGACTCCTGGTGCCGCAGCTTCCGCCGTCGTTATGGCCAACGGGGCGGCCTCGGTGGTCGATACTGGCGTAACCGGGGGGATTGACTTTAACTTACCTGTACCGTCCTTGACGGATTCGTTGGCTTTCCCACTGCCTCGTTCTGAAATGACACTGGCAGGAGGACTTGCACCAGCCGTTGCAGAACAAGCACTGTTGGCCGTGGTAGCCGAGAAGACGGGCTACCCGGTCGAGATGCTGGACCTGGGAATGTCGCTGGATGCGGACCTGGGTGTCGATTCGATTAAACGAGTGGAAATTCTGTCGGCGTTGCAGGAGAAGTTGCCGCAAGCTCCACAAGTGAAACCCGAACATCTGGGGACGCTGCACACCCTGCGGGATGTCGCGGCTTTCCTGGCCGGTGCGGGGCAACATCCACCCAGCACGGCGAAACTGACGGCCGCGCGACCCGTAATGCCGACTGTTCCCAGAACAGGTGCTGTCGAGCCGGAAACGCAAAAAATCCCAAGTAGTGCCACCATTGCGTCGGCGTTTCCCCCGGAGACATCGGCTTCGATCTATGGTGTGGACCTGTTGGAATCGACGCCTTACAAAGGGACCAATCCCGAAATCGTGCTGCCCATCGTCGCCAATTTGGACAGTATTGACCGCAGTACGTTACAGTTGGTCGATATTGATGCCAACCGGAATCGACCGCCGTTGCCGCTTCCCACCAGCGGAGTTGTGGTTGTCGTCGGAGCGGGGGACGCTCTGGCGGAGCGGGTGGCTTCCGCAATCAACAAACGGGGTTTGACCGCCCATTTGGTTCCGTGGGTTGTGCCCTCGACGCAGCAACTGCCAGCGGAGGTCGCAGGATTGCTTATGGTCACGCCCGCTCGCATTCCACCGAATCTGGCACTCAATCGGGTGGCGTTCCAGTGGTTGCAGTCGGTTGGCCCCTTACTGCGTCAGTCTGCTCGCAAGTCTGGGGCGGCTGTGTTGGCTACGGTTTCCCGGCTCGATGGCAGTTTTGGCCTGGGTGATCTGAAACCCGACACGGACCCCACGGCTGGCGGGCTCGCGGGATTGGCGAAAACCGCTCGGCAAGAATGGCTCGAAACATCCTGTAAAGCCATCGACATTGCACCGGCATTTGTGGAGAACGCCCCAGATGGCGCGGTCGAAGCGATTTGTGATGAACTCTTGACCATCGGCCCTGTGGAAGTGGGAATCTCGGCCTCGCACCGCTGCACCCTGGAACTCGCTCGATCCGTGGGACGTTCTCCCGATCGTCCGCCCGTGTTTGGACCGCAGGATATTGTCCTGATTACGGGGGGTGCCCGTGGCGTGACAGCCGAGGTGGCCGTGGCGCTGGCGGAGGCGAGCCATGCCACGCTGATTCTCACGGGACGAACCCCGGCTCCGACCGGGCCAGAACCCGATTGGCTCCGCGATCAGACACAAGAAACCGGGATGAAAAAAGCGATTGCCGATCATCTCGGTGCCGCTGCCACGCTACAGGCTGTTGGGGAGTATTACAATCGCGTGATGGCCCAACGGGAAATTCGCGCCACGCTGGCTCGCATTGAGGCAGCGGGGTCACGGGTGGCGTACATTCCCGCGAACATTAGCATCGGTCGGCAAGCGGCGGATCTCTTGCATCAAATTCAAGTGAAATTCGGTGCCATCAGCGGTTTGATTCACGGAGCCGGTGTCCTGGCGGATAGACGAATCGAAGATTTAACGGTCGAACAGTTCGATCATGTGTACACGACCAAGGTGGACGGTTTACGACATCTGCTCGAACTTCTGGGTCATCAGCAAAATCTGAACGGTATCTTGTTGTTCAGTTCGACCACGGGGCGTCTGGGTCGCACGGGCCAACTGGCCTACGCTGTGGCGAACGAGGTGTTGAACAAAACCGCTCAGGTGGAAGCGCGTAAACGGCCCAACACGCGCGTCGTCGCGATCAACTGGGGGCCGTGGGATGGTGGCATGGTCACACCCGCGTTGCGGAAAGTCTTTGATGCGGAAGGTGTCGGGGTGATTCCGTTGGCGGATGGTGGCCGATTCGCCGTGGCGGAACTGGTCACCGGCTCGAATCTCGTCGAAATCGTGGCCTTGGGAAAACCGCCGCGCGGTTCCACATCGGGTTCCGGCACTCCGTCTCGTAATGTGACGCATCGGACTCCGGTTCCAGGAGGAATTCCGGTATTGGGCGCTCCGACAATTCCACCAGGATCGTTACCCCCAAATAACCTGACGATTCCCCCAACCGGGTTATCCGTGGCATTTGAGCGAACGGTAGACATTGACGCGCATCCCATCCTGCGATCGCACGTTCTGGCCGGTCGCGCGGTGTTGCCGATGGCATTGCATGTCGAATGGCTGGCGCATGCGGCGCTGCACGGCAATCCTGGTCTGGTCTTTCATGGATTGAACGATCTCCGAATCATTTACGGGGTCATGGTCGAAGAGGATTACCATCCCGCGTTGACGGTTCTCGCGGGGCGTGCTGTTAAGGTGGATAAATTCTTCCATGTTCCCGTGGAATTGCGTGGCAAACGGCGAGATGGCCGCGAGGTCACGCATAGCCAGGCGGAAATCGTTTTGACGGCGGCGTTGCCGAAACCGCCCGAAGCCTCACCGAAACCCGTGGTGCAACCGTACCCGCACCCTGTCGAAGAGGTGTATCGGTATTTCTTGTTCCACGGCCCGGAATTGCACGGGATCGAAAAAGTTGAGGGATTGACGGAAACGGCCTTTGTCGGGTCCGCCCGGACGGCTCCGCCACCGGGAGAATGGTTGCAGAATCCCTTGCGCGGTTCCTGGGTGGCCGATCCCTTGGTATTGGATACCGCCTTCCAGATGATGATTCTCTGGAGCTTTGCCCAGCATGGTTCCGGGAGTCTGCCCTGTTATGCGGGGCATTACCGCCAATTCCGCCGGGCGTTCCCGACGCACCCGGTACAAGTGGTTATTCAAGTGAAGCGAGATCTGGGTAGCTCGGCACGGGCCGATATCGAATTCTGTGATGTGGATGGGCAGGTGATTGCCACTCTGAACGATTATGAATGCGTGATTGACCGTGGACTCGATCAGGCATTCCGCCGCAACCAGTTTGCCCCGAAAGCCCGTGTGTGATCTGGGTGGATCCGGGGTGTGATGGCTGATCCGCTAAAACCACCCAAAACCCACGGACATCACGCCGTGGGTTTTGGCGTTCGTCGAGAGTCAGGAATCGTCAGAATGGCACAGTCCGAAAAAATTGCGATTGTCGCGCACGCCATCCGGTTCCCCGGTTCGGGGGGAGAACTGGAGTCGTTCTGGCACAATGTCTCGACCGCGGCAGATTGTTCGCGGGAAGTCCCAGCGGGGCGATGGTTTCTCCCACCAGAACGCTGTGTCCATGCAGGTGGCCTGTACCCGGATTCCGTGCCCCATGCTCGCGGCTACTTTTTAGATCCGTTCACGGCAGAACCGGATGCGTGGAACGTCCCCGCGGAACTGTTGGGGCAACTTGATCCGCTGTTTCACGCGATCCTGGATACGGGGCATCGCGCCTGGCGGATGGCCCGCACGGCTGGGGTCGATCGCCGCCGAGTTGGGGTGATTCTTGGTAATATTTGTCTGCCAACTGTTAAAGTCTCCGATCTAGCCCGCGAACGGTTCGGCATCACGCCAGCGGCCTCCGCAACGCATCCGTGGAATCGTTATGTGGCGGGGTTGCCCGCGGGGATTCTGGCGAAGTCTCTGGGCTTTGGTGGGAGTTCGTTCACGCTGGATGCCGCTTGTGCGTCTTCGCTCTATGCGATCAAACTCGCTTGCGATGAACTGCTGGCCGGGCGGGCGGATGCCATGCTTGCCGGTGGGGCGAACGGGGCGGACCCGCAGTACACCCAGATGGGGTTCGCTCAACTGCGAGCGATTTCCGCATCGGGGCGTTGTTCTCCGTTCGACCGAGCCGCCGATGGTCTGATGGTCGGGGAAGGGGCGGGAATGGTCGTGTTGAAGCGTGCTGCGGATGCGGTGCGTGATGGCGATACCATTCTCGGGCTGATGAGCGGTTGGGGCTTGTCCAATGACATGCATGGGAACCTGCTGGCACCGGCGGTCGAAGGGCAACTCCGGGCGATGCACGCGGCCTATGAGCGCGCGGGCTGGAAACCTTCTGATGTGGAACTGATCGAATGTCATGCCACGGGAACCCCAGTGGGCGATGCCATCGAGTTCGACAGCCTGCGGCAACTGTGGGGGGAAAGCGGCTGGAAACCGGGTCAGTGTGTCATCGGCTCCGTCAAATCCACGGTGGGCCACCTGCTGACCGGAGCCGGGGTCGCGGCATTGGCCAAAGTGTTGTGCGCCTTCGCGGCGAAACAACGCCCTCCGCAGGCGAATTTCCAGACACCCGGCAGCGGGTTACGCTACACCGGCGGGCCGTTCCGGGTGCTGCAACAGGCGGAGCCGTGGATACCCCAGAAACCGACGGCCCCGCGGCGTGCTGCCGTGAGTGGTTTTGGCTTCGGCGGCGTGAATGCGCATGTGCTGCTCGAAGAGTATGTTGGGCAACCCGTAGGGGCCAAGGGAACATCCGTTACGGTCCCTGCTTTGCCTGTGGCAGAACCTGTGGCCGTGGTCGGGATGGCGGCCCGGTTCGGGCCGTGGTCGAACTTGCGGTCGTTCCAAGAACATGTGCTGGGAGGCGGAGATCATCCGAGTCCGACTGCACGACAAAACGGCTGGTCAAGTGTTCCCGCAGTGTGTCCACCGGGGTTCTACCTCAATGAGTTGACGGTGTCGCTTGCCCGGTTTCGCATTCCCCCGAATGAACTCAAAGAACTTCTACCGCAACAAGTGCTGATGCTCGCAATCGCGGCGGATGCACTCGAAGATGCGGGCTGGTCGCCGGAACAGCGAGACGATGATCCGCGAACCGGGGTGTTTGTCGGGTTGGGGCTCGATCTGAATACGACCAACTTTCACCTCCGCTGGGCCACACTGCCAGAAGGTGATCGAGTCAGCCCGCCTTTGACGGCGGATCGCACGATGGGGGCATTGGGCAGCATCGCGGCATCCCGGATTGCGCGCGCCTTCCGGTTCGGTGGCCCAAGTCATACCTGTTGTAGCGAAGAAAGCTCGGCAGGCCGTGCTTTGGAACTGGCAGTGCAGGCGTTGCGTCTGGGTGAAGTCGATCGCGTTCTTGTCGGCGGCGTGGACCTCGCCGGTGATCCGCGAGTTGTGCTGACACAACCGCCCGAACGTGTCCCCGGAGAAGGGGCCGCGGCAGTTGTGTTGAAGCGGTTGAGCGATGCGGAACGGGACGGCGACCGGGTGTACGCCGTGATTCGTGGTATCGGTTCCGCAGTCGGCGGGACCGTGACACAACCCGGACCGGACGCGGCCACGGTGGCTTCTTCGTTCTTGCGGGCCTGTGCGGATGGAGTCATTGACCCGCGCACGGTGGCCTATCTGGATGGTGGTACGCATTCCGAATCTCAGGAAGAACAGGCGGAGATAGAGGCGGTGGCGGCGCTGCTCGATGCGAAGGAGCGAAGCTATCCCCTGGCTGTTGGGAATAGCCGCACGCAGGTCGGACATACTGGATTCGCGTCGGCGTTGTCCGGGTTCGTCAAAGCGGCTTTGGCCCTTCACCATCAGATTCTGCCGCCGTCGATTGCCGTGACACCGCAATGTCACGCCGCATCGGGGCCGAGTTTCTGGCTGAAAGATGACGCGGACGGTCCCCGGCGAGCCGCCATCACCGCAACGGGAACCGATGGTACGGTTTGCCATGTGGTGTTGGAAGAGTCCACGCATACCAGCGTTGATCCGCAACCATTGGGGGCGCGCCCGGAAGCCGTGTTTGCCGTGCGCGGCCAGGATGTAGCCGATCTAGTGGAACGGTTGCGAGAACTGAGTGACAAAGCATTGTCACACGGTGAGCAGCCGATCCAGCAACTGGCGGAACAATGGCACGCCGCGGCACCCCGCACGGGAACACGCACTGTCGGGTTGAGTGCCCGCAACACGATGGAACTGCGGGAACAGATCGCGTGCGCTGTGTCTGCGATAACACGAAACCCCGATTCACCGATCCCAGACCCACAAAGTCAGGAGTTGCGACCGACGGTGCGGGATCGCGTCTTTTACAACCCGCAACCGCTGGGGAACTCCGCAAAAGTGGCGATCGTCTTTCCCGGTTCGGGCAACCAGTTTGCCGGGATGGGACGGGATTTTTCCGCGCACTTCCCCAATATTCTGCGGCAACAACAGAGCGAAAACCGACGACTCCGCAGTCAGTATGCCCCGGATCGCTTTTGGGCAGATGCCATCCCCGCCGGGACGACCGCGAAACAGTTCTTGTTCGGCCAGGTGACACACGGCACGCTCGGAGCCGATCTGCTACGGTCGCTCGGCATTCCCGCTGATGTTCTGTTGGGCCAAAGTCTCGGAGAATCCGCCGGGTTGTTCGGTCTGCGAGTCTGGTTGGACCGTGATGAAATGCTGGGTCGTATCCAGCAGTCGACCCTGTTCGGTTCCGACCTCGCTCCACCCTACGCATCCGCTCGCCAGTTCTGGAATTGGCCGCCGCACGAACCGCTAGACTGGATCAGTGGCCTACTCGCCGTACCAGCCGAGTCCGTGCGTAGCCGATTGCGAGTCGATCGGAAGGCGTATCTGCTGATTGTGACGACACCGACGGAATGTGTGATTGGCGGTCTGCGGGCCGATGTCGAGCAACTGGCTGCCGAGTTTGATGCTCCTTTCTTCCCGCTCCGTGGCGTGACGCTCGCCCATTGTGAGGTCGGCCGGCCTGTCGAGCAACCGTATCGGGAACTGCATACCCTGCCGACGACTCCGCCAGCAGGATTGACGCTCATCAGTGGCGCATGGGGGCAAGTGTATGCAGCCAGCCCCAGCCACTGCGCCGATTCCATCACTGCCGGATTGGTCGGGACGATTGATTTTCCCCGTGCGATAAACACGGCCTATGAGAATGGCGTACGCATCTTCCTGGAAGTGGGGCCAGGGAACTCCACCACGCGAATGATTTCTGCCACGCTGGCGGGGTGGCCGCACATGGCCCGTGCCATCACGGCGGCTCGGCAGGATGAGTTATCGTTGCTGATGCGTTGTCTGGCGGCGCTCGTGTCCGAGCAGGTGCCCGTCAATCTGGATGTCTTGTACGCATCGCCGCCTCGGCGAGAAACGCCCCTGGTTTCTGGCCCCACGCTGACCATTCCCATCGGCACTCCGCCACCAGCACGCGAACCAGAATCTGTAGGAACGATTGCCGAACAAACCATCGTACCAGATGAAGAAAAACCCCTCACAGAACTGTCTGAACTCCCGCAAGAATCCGGGGAAACTGAGGAATCCGTGAGCGCACCGCACTACGCCGTCCACCCGCAACCGCAGGATCACTGGCAACAACCAGAACCCATCCGTGTGGAACCGATTCCCCGTCCGGTTCCTTTGCGCCATACCCATCTCGCACCGTTCGTGGCCGCGTGCGCGGATGCCCAGGCGGCGGCAGGTGAGGCGCACAATGTCTTCCTCCGCATTCAATCGAGTTTCACGGCAACCACGGCCGCGGCGCTGCAACTGCACACGACATTGATGCAACAACTGGCCCAGGCCGGGGACGGTCGGCCAGCACCCGTACCCGTTCCTGCATCAGTACCAACTCCGCCCAGCACTCGCCCTCTGCAAGTGCCTCGGTCGCTCGATCGGGAACAATGCTTTGAATTCGCCCGTGGGAAGATCGGCAACGTCCTCGGGCCGCTCTTTGAAGCGATCGACCAGCACCCGACACGGGTGCGCCTGCCCGATGGCCCGCTCATGCTGGTCGATCGCATCTTGACGATTGAAGGGGAACCGAAGTCGATGACTCGCGGACGGGTGGTGACGGAACACCACGTTCACGCGCAACGCTGGTATCTCGATGCCGGGCGGATCCCGACGTGCGTAACGGTAGAATCCGGTCAGGCGGACCTGTTCTTGTCTGGGTTTCTGGGCATTGACTTCCAGACGCGGGGGTTGTCCGTCTACCGTCTCATTGATGCCGTCATCCAGTTTCATCGCGGATTGCCGGTTGTTGATGAGACGATTCGTTATGACATCCATATTGATGAGTTTATCCAACAAAGTGATGTCTGGTTATTCCGTTTCCGGTTTGAAGCGACGATCAACGGCGAACCGTTGCTGTCCATGTCCAACGGGGTGGCGGGGTTCTTCACGGCGGAGGCGTTGGCTTCAGGGCAGGGGATCATCCATACGAAACTGGATCGCCAGCCGATGCCGGGCAAAAAGCCAGCCGATTGGGTCGAGTTCGTGCCGCTGGAACGCTGTACCCTCGGTCCCCCCGAAGTCGCGGCTTTGCGGCGGGGGGATTTGGTTTCTGCATTCGGTCCCGCGTTTCGCCATGCCAGACTCCGCTCACCGATGAAGTTGCCCGGCGGCATGCTGCGGTTGCTCGATCGTGTCCCGGTGATCGACCCCACGGGGGGTCGCTTCGGCATCGGTTTCGTGCGAGCTGAGTATGATGTTCACCCGGACGATTGGTTCCTCACCTGTCACTTCGTGGATGACATGGTGATGCCGGGTACGTTGATGTTTGAATGCTGCCTGCATACGCTCCGGGTGCTGCTCATGCGGATGGGGTGGGTCGGCGAAGAGGGCGCGGTGGCCACGGAACCCGTACCCGGCGTGAGCAGTCGCTTGAAGTGCCGGGGGCAGGTGATCGCCTCCACCCGCGAGGTCGCCTACGAGGTCAGCATCAAGGAATTGGGCTACGGCCCCGAACCGTACTGTATCGCGGATGCGCTCATGTACGCGGATGGCAAGCCGATCGTGGAAATCACGAACATGTCGTTGCGGATGACGGGGCTCACCCGTGCCATGCTGGAAGCGATCTGGTCAAAAACTCCGGCTTCCCCTGCCTCGGCATCTTCGGCATCGGTCGTCAAACCGGCACTGTACGGCCCGGATAAAATCCTGGCGTACTCGAACGGCAACCCGTCTGAGGCGTTCGGCCCACAGTACCGCATCTTCGACGCGGAACGGAAGATTGCTCGCTTGCCCGGCCCGCCGTTCCAGTTCCTCGACCGCGTGACGGCTGTGACCGGCGAACCGTTCGTCCTGAAAGCTGGAGCGGCCTGTGAATGTCAGTACGATGTTCCTACAGATGCTTGGTATTTTGAGGCGAACCGCTGCCCGCGGATGCCGTTCAGCGTCCTGTTGGAAATCGCTCTGCAACCGTGTGGCTGGTTGGCGGCGTACTGCGGTTCCGCTCTCACCAGTGACATCGACCTGTCCTTCCGCAACCTCGGTGGGCAGGCCGTACAGTTCTTGCCCATCGGCCCGGATATCGGCACGCTGACGATGACCGCGAAAATGACGAATGTCTCGCAATCCGGCGGCATGATTATTCAACACTTCGCCATGAAAGTCGTCGCGGCATCTGGCACGGTGTATGAAGGGACAACGTACTTCGGATTTTTCGCCAAGGAGGCACTGGCCAATCAGGTTGGGATGCCACAAGCCAAGGTGCCGTTCCTGACACCGGAACAGCGGGGCATCGCTGAAACGGGCTTGTTGCCGCACGAACCGCCATTCCCCGCGCCGATGCTGCGGATGGTCGATCGCATCGACGGCTATTTACCCACAGGGGGCCGGGCTGGACTCGGGTTGGTACAGGGACGCATCACCGTCGATCCGTCGTTCTGGTTCTTCCAGGCACACTTTTATCAGGATCCCGTGTGGCCTGGGTCGCTGGGGTTGGAATCGTTCCTGCAACTGTTGAAGTTCGCGGCCTGGAAACGCTGGGGAACACCTGCGGAAGGCGGTTGGCAAACCGTGTCGCTGCATCAGAAGCACGAATGGACCTACCGTGGTCAGGTTGTACCCTCAGACAAAGAAGTGATCGTGGTTCTGGAGATTACGGAAGTCGATGACATCGCCCGTCGGTTGACTGCGGACGGATTCTTGACGGTCGATGGCCGAATTATCTACCAGATGAACCGATTTACCCTAAACTGATTCCATCGGCTGCGGCCCACGGATGGTCGCCCGATCATTCCCACCCTCATTGTTCGAGTGCCATGCGCTACAACCGGGTCTATCTCGATGCCATCGGCTACGAATTGCCACCTGTCGTGGTGACCACGAATGAGCTGGAAGCTCGGTTGCGGCCCATGTACGACTCGCACAAGCTCTCAACTGGGCAACTGGAATTGTTGACCGGCATCACCGAACGGCGCTGGTGGGAACCCGGCTATCGCCTCTCCGACGGTGCGACCGCTGCCGGGCGGAAAGCACTTTCCCAATCGGGATTGAAAGCCTCGGATGTCGATGTGCTGATTTATGCGGGTGTTTGCCGGGAACAGTTTGAACCAGCGACCGCGTGTGCCGTGGCGGCGAACCTCGGCATCAGCTCCGATGCGATGATGTATGACCTCAGCAATGCCTGTCTGGGTGTACTTAACGGTGTTGTGGAAGTCGCCAACCGGATCGAACTGGGGCAAGCCCAAGCCGGGCTCGTCGTATCATGTGAATCGGCACGCGACATCAACGAAACCGCGATTGACCGGGTGAACCGATCGAAATCCGTGGATGTCTTCCGACAATCGCTGGCCACCTTTACGGGTGGGTCCGGCGCGGTGGCCGTGTTGGTCACGAATGAGGAACTGGCAACCGAACGGCGGCGGCGGTTGGTCGGCGGTGCGGCGAAGAACGCGCCGGAACACCACAATTTATGCCGATGGGGCGTGCAATCGTTGCTGTCCACGAATGTCACACGGGTGGTGGAAGAGAATCTTACCGCCGCGATGCAGCGGGCACTCGACACGCAGGCTGGGGCCATTCTCCAACGTGGGTTTGATCTGGGTATGCGGCATGTCATGTTGCCCTTCATGGAAACCCATGCGGGCGATGTCCTCAAACACGGTGTCGATCTCGGCCTCAAGACCTGGGGCACGTTCCTCAGTAAACTGGGTTGGGCCAAAGAGCAGATTGATCGGGTGATCTGTCATCAAGTCGGTTCGGGCCATCGGGATGCGGTCTTGAAGGGTTTTGGGATCGACCCGGACAAGGATTTTTCGACGTTCCCCTACCTTGGCAACATCGGCACGGTCAGCTTGCCGATTACAGCCGCGATTGCGGAGGAACGCGAGTTCCTGCGGCCCGGTGACCGCGTCGGTTTCCTGGGCATTGGCAGTGGCTTGAACTGTCTGATGCTCGGCGTGGAGTGGTAGACGGAATGCCGAACGTGGAACCCGGAATGCAGAAACTCTACCCCTTCACGCCCCAAAAGTTTGCCCGCCACGGCCAGACACTCAGTTACCTCGATGAGGGAACGGGCGATCCCGTGGTGATGCTGCATGGCAACCCGACGTGGAGCTTTTATTATCGGAATGTTGTTCTCGCACTGCGTGAACAGCACCGTTGCATTGTTCCCGATCACATCGGTTGCGGACTCTCGGACAAACCGCCGGAATCTGGCTACGATTATGCGTTAAAATCTCGTATCGACGATGTCGAATCACTGCTAGACCACCTGGGATTGACCGATAACCTCACCCTAATCGTTCACGATTGGGGCGGGATGATCGGCATGGGTTTCGCGGCCCGGCACCCAGAACGGATCAAACGGATCATTGCCATCAACACGGGGGCGTTTCGCCTGCCGAAGTCGAAGCGGTTTCCGTGGTCGCTATGGCTGGGCCGGAATACCCGCCTCGGGGCATGGCTCATTCTGAAAAAGAACACGTTCTGTCGCGCGGCCGTGAACTGGTGTGTAACCCGTAAGCCATTATCCGATGATGTTCGACAAATGTACCTGATGCCGTATGATTCCCCCGAGCATCGGATTGCTGTGTTGAAGTTCGTGCAGACGATCCCCCTGCAACCGACTGATGTAGGCTATGACATCATTCAAGGGGTGGAAACCGCCTTGCCACGATTCTCGCACGTTCCCACGCTTTTGTTGTGGGGGTTGCGGGATTTCGTGTTCGACAAGCATTTTCTGGCCGAGTGGCAACGGCAGTTCCCGCACGCGGAATCGCATTCCTGGCCGGATTGCGGGCACTATCTGCTGGAAGATGCCCCCGACGAGGCCATCGCCCGCATCCGCGATTTCCTGGCCCGGCACCCACTCGCCTGAACGCATATCCATGAACCCTGAGACTGTTCCCGACGTGAACGTCGCCTCACATTTGGCCCGTCTCGCGGTGGAGTGCCCGGAACGTGTGGCGATTTACTTTCCCCCGCACGGCGTGCAACCGCACGGGCAGACCCATTACGATCAGTATACGTTTCAACAATTGCACGAAAAATCTGATGCCATCGCGCAGGGGTTGAACCGGGTCGGCATCGGCCAGGGTACTCGCGTGGCACTGATGGTGCCGCCGAATCTGGAGTTCTTCGCGTTGGTCTTCGGGTTGTTCAAAGCGGCCGCGATTCCGATATTGATCGACCCCGGCTTGGGAATCCGTGGTGTTGGCAACTGTCTGAAGGAAGCCGAACCGACCGCGTTCATCGGTGTGCCGAAAGCGCACCTCGCACGCCGACTCTTCGGCTGGGCACGGCATTCTCTCCGTTTGACCGTCAACGTCGGTCGGCGGCGGTTCTTTTGCCATCATTCCCTTCAAGAACTGACCGCCTTGGCGGATACCTCACGCGGATTTACCCCGCCCCGTGTGAAGCCCTCGGACCCGGCAGCGGTGTTGTTCACAAGCGGCAGCACTGGCCCGGCCAAAGGTGCGGTCTACACGCACGGCAACTTCGCAGCCCAAGTGGAAGCCCTCAAAACGGCGTTCGCCATTCGGCCCGGCGAGATGGATTTGTGTACCTTCCCACTGTTCGCCCTGTTCGGCCCGGCCCTCGGAATGACCTGCGTGGTCCCGGATATGGATTTTACCCGACCGGGGCGGATCGACCCGGAGAAAGCGTTTGCCCAATTGCGACAATTCGCCGTGACGAACCTGTTCGGTTCACCCGCGGTATTACGACGACTCGGCGCGTTCCCATCTGCTGGTGGCAAGTTGGTGTCACTGAAGCGGGTCATCTCAGCCGGTGCGCCGGTGCCCGCAACGGTGATTGAACGATTTATCCATCATTTGCCAGATTCTGCTGAGCTGTTCACTCCATACGGGGCCACGGAATCTCTCCCGGTTGCAGTCATCGGCAGTCGGGAAATCCTCGGGGAAACTCGGTATCTGACCGATCAGGGTCGGGGTGTCTGCGTGGGTCGCCCCGTGGCTGGGTTGGAGGTTCGCATCATCCGTATCACGGATACGCCGATTCCTGAGTGGGAAGATACACTGAGACTTCCGACTGGAGAAATCGGTGAACTCGTCGTGCGTGGCCCGATGGTGACGCATTCCTATTGGAACCGCCCGGAAGCGACGAACCTCGCCAAAATCCGGGATGGTGACACCATCTGGCATCGCATGGGCGATGTCGGCTACTTCGACGAGTCGGGTCGATTGTGGTACTGTGGCCGCAAGAGTCATCGGGTGGTCACGCCTGCGGGGACGTTGTTTACCGAGATGGTCGAAGGCGTGTTCAACACGGTGCCCGGCGTGGCTCGCACCGCGTTGGTGCCATTCCGACGCGATGGTATCGTTCTGCCAATCGTCTGTGTCGAATTGACAGACAACCGCATTACTCACGATTCCGAAGCCTGGAAGCAGATCGAATTGGATTTACGCGAACGCGGGTCGGCATGCGATCAGACGCGGGGTATCTCGTTGTTCGTACCGCACCCAGGGTTCCCAGTGGACATTCGACACAATGCTAAGATCAACCGTGAGAAACTGGCCGTCTGGGTGGGTCCGATTCTTGCCCGTACTTTTCAGGTGACATCATGAAAGCGCTTGTCACCGGCGGTGGGGGGTTCCTCGGTGGAGCGATTGCGCGTCTGCTCCAGGAACGTGGCTGTGCGGTGCGTTCCTTCACCCGATCCCGCTATCTGTGGTTGGATGAAATCGATGTGGAACAGGTACTCGGCGATCTTGCCGATCGCTCTGCCGTGGAGCAGGCGGTGGCCGGGTGCGATGTGGTCTTTCATGTTGCCGCGAAAGCCGGTGTGTGGGGTCGGTACGAAGATTACTACTCCACGAACGTGACCGGCACGGAAAACGTGATCGCGGCTTGTCAAGCGCATGGCGTGAGTCGGTTGATTGCCACGAGTACCCCGAGTGTGGTTCACGCCGGAGGCGACATCGCGGGGGGTGATGAATCGTTGCCGTACCCCGATCACTTTGAAGCGGCGTACCCGGAAACGAAAGCACTCGCGGAGAAAGCCGTACTGGCCGCGAACAGTCCGACATTGGCCACGGTGGCTCTGCGGCCACATCTGGTTTGGGGGCCGGGCGATCCGCACCTGATTCCTCGGGTCGTCGCGCGGGCCAAGAGCGGGAAACTGCGGCGCATCGGCGCGGGCGATCCGCTGGTGGACGTGACCTATATCGACAACGCGGCGGAGGCGCACCTTCTTGCCGCGGATCGGTTGGCACCGCATTCCGTGGTCGCGGGGAAGGCGTACTTCATCTCGAATGGTGAACCAATTGGGTTGTGGGTGTTCATCAATCGGATACTCAGTGACAATGGGTTGTCACCCGTGACACGCCGCGTGACTGTCCGTCAAGCAAAACTGGCGGGGCGGGTGCTGGAATGGTGGTATCGGAACTTGCGGCTTGCGGAAGAACCGCCGCTGACGCGGTTTGTGGTCGATCAACTGACGACATCACACTGGTACGACATCTCCGCGGCGCGGCGCGATTTCGGTTACGAACCGCGGATTACGATTGCAGAGGGACTCAAGCGGTTGAAACAGTCGATGCAACAATAATGGGTTATCATCGCCGTTTCGGGCTCGGCACCACATCGCGTTCCGGTACGATGGGGTGCTTTTGGAACGGGTTGTACAACGGATCGCCCACGAGTACGCCCATCCACGAGGCGAACAGCAGGGACTTTGTATAGCACTCGACAAGGGTGTATTTTCCCGTGCCGAGGAAGCCGAAGAACTCAGCGGGTTTGGGGAAGCCGACCGTATACGGTTCCGCCACGGGGCCGAGTGTCGCGGCGACACCGGCTTTGAGCAGATTCGGGCACCAGACACGGCTTTCCCCATTTCGGAGGGTCGTGGCTTCGGAACTGGCTAAGTGCCAGGCCACGGCTCCCTTGACGAATCGGCAACTGTCGATGTATTTCCCGTGAGAATACCAGCCCGCGTAAATGGCCGCATCGGGGCATGTCCCCGGAGCGAACAAAGCCGATTTGTTGTCGAGCGTCACATCCATGCCACCAGCTTTCAACAGTTGTGCGGCTTCGCGGAACGATTCATCATATCCTCCGTAACCTGTGTAATCACGGTTCGATTTGGAGTCGTAACGGATGTCGCGGGCATCGAAATAGGCTTTCCCTTTCAGCCCTTGGGCTTCGACTGCCACGGCATCATCGACGAGTCGTTTGGCGATGGCAGCCGAGGGGCCGTCGAGTCGGGCCGTCATGAGGACGGGTTCTTTACCCGCCCGCACCGATTCCGCAACCTGGAAATAGAGCGGATTCAGCACCCAACGGGTCAGCGGATATTCTGGCCACCAGAGGAGCATCAGTTCACTATCGACGGATGCCCGACTTTCCGCGTGTGAGTACAATCGGCGCATCCGCGTCAGGCGTTCCACGGCAGCCTGGGCGGCGGTGATTTTGGCCGGGTCACGCGGTGTGGCTTTTTCCAGTTCCGCCACGGTTTTTCGGGCCGCCTCCCATTCTGGTTGGAGTTGTTTGAGTTTGGCCTTCTCCTCGGCATTGGGGATGACATCGCCGATGCGGAGCGGCATTCCATAAATTAGGAGTAACGCTTTCACCTGATTTTTGCGTGATTGCAACTGTTCGCGGAGGGGTGCCGCAATGCGTCGTTCATAGTCTAATCGTTCGATGGATTCTCGATCAGGCAACGGTATGCCGATCAGATTCGCGGCGGGGATATTTCGTTTCGCACGATAATGCTCGGCCACTTCCCGTGACGCGGGCACAGAGGAGTTGTAGACCACAACCACCTGAGCCGGTTCCAGGGCCAACGCGGACACCGCCGACACGCAGATACTGAGTAGACTCAACCGAAATCGCATGGTTGCCCTCCGAGAGATCCGATGGATCGGATACCATTGTGCCGAGGAGCGTGCCCGTGGGAAACCCGAACCGCGGTAGGAACTGCGACCTTTCCTTTTTGTGAGATAGATGTAGGAGGAAACCGTGTGAATAACTCAGCTACCTCATTCCTCGATAATTTTGATCATTGAGAGAGGTGAGAACATGTCCCTACTATTGCAGAAGTTCGAGATGTTAGACGATGCGATGGCTGCCGTACTGCGCCAGAAGACCGAGGTGGAAAGATTGCGGATCGCGGCAAGGATGTGGAAATCGGCGCGTGTGATGCTGCGGGGCGTAATTATTACGGAGCATCCCGACTGGAATGAGACGGAAGTCAATCGAGAAATTGCCAGACGAATTAGTCATGGAGTGATTCGATGACCCCGTCTGAATTACAACCGCATGAATTGATGCAACGGATGGCTGATTTTTTTGAGTCCGAGGGGATCGCCTATCGTGTGGTTGGTTCTATGGCCAGTATGATCTATGGTGAGCCCCGATTCACCAATGATGTAGACATCGTTGCAGACATTCCAATGATGAAGGTTGGACGATTTTGTCAGCACTTTGCAGAACCGGAGTATTATGTCTCGGAAGCAGCCATGCGTGATGCAATTCTGCGTCGTTTTCAATTCAATCTACTCCATCCTGCCTCAGGGTTAAAAGTTGATGTCATCCTTCCTCCTGATACAGAATTTGCTCGTTCAGAAGCATCTCGTGTCAGGAGGATTCGCGCAGAAGGTGAGTATGATGCCTGGTTCGGGTCTCCCGAAGATGTGCTGCTGATTAAGTTGGTCTATTTTCAGCTTGGCGGTGGGATCAGTGAAAAACACCTTCGTGATATTGCTGGGATGATGAAAATATTGGAGCAGAAACTGGATCGCGTTTACGTCACGGAATGGGCGGCGAAACTGGGTGTGGCTGAAGAATGGTTTCTGGTACAAAATCGAGTCGATGCGTCAAAATCCTAAATGACAATATATGTGATAATCTGAAACAGCATACTGGGAAATACGTTAGGAACACACTGATATATTATAAAAATCTATTGACCAATACAACATCATCAAATCATGATAATTTGTTTCAATAATTGTATGATTATCATTTTCCTTCTGGGAAACCCGAACCGCGGTAGTCGCCGTTTGCGGTTTTCTGGCTACAATTGCGCCGGTTAGGCACACTTAACTTACCGGAACGGATCGTACACATGGCCACCCCTACCGCCGACATTGGGCTGATCGGCCTCGCTGTCATGGGCGAGAACCTTGTTCTCAATATGGAATCGCACGGCTACACGGTTGCTGTCTTCAATCGTACCGTCAGCAAGGTGGATGAGTTCGTCAAAGATGGCCGTGGACAAGGAAAAAACATCATCGGAGCCCACGATCTCAAAGAGTTCGTCGGCAGCCTGAAACGGCCACGGAAAGTCATGATGATGGTGAAAGCAGGATCCGCCGTCGATGCGACGATCGAATCCGTGCTGCCCTATCTGGAAAAAGGCGACATTCTGATTGACGGCGGGAACACACACTTCCCCGATACCACCCGTCGGATGCGGATGTTGAACGAAAAAGGCATCCACTACATCGGTACGGGGGTCAGCGGCGGGGAAGAAGGTGCCCTCAAAGGTCCGTCGATCATGCCGGGCGGAGAAGTGGCCGCTTGGCCTGCGGTGAAGCCGATTTTCCAGGCCATCGCCGCGAAAGTCGATGGTGGTGTCCCCTGCTGTGATTGGGTTGGACCCGAAGGAGCCGGGCACTTCGTCAAAATGGTGCATAACGGCATCGAATACGGCGATATTCAACTCATCTGCGAAGCCTATAACTTGCTGAAGGATTTGGCTGGACTCTCGAACGCGGAGATGCAGCAGGTCTTCACGAAGTGGAACAAAGGCGTTCTGGACAGTTACCTCATCGAAATCACTGCGGACATCCTCGGCTACAAAGATCCCGAGTCCGGCCAGGAAATGGTCGATCTCATCCTCGACACCGCAGGGCAGAAGGGCACCGGTAAATGGACCGTCGATGCCGCGACCGACACCGGAACCGCGTTGACGCTGATTTCCGAAGCCGTTTTTTCTCGTTGCCTGTCGGCACAGAAGAATGAGCGTGTGGCCGCAAGCCAAATACTGGCTGGCCCCGTCGCGGAAAAAGTCAGCGATATACAGCAATTCATCGACGATATTGAAATGGCGCTCTATGCCAGTAAGGTCATCAGCTATGCTCAGGGTTACGCCCTGATGTCCGCTCAGGCTAAAGATTCTAACTGGGAGCTGAACATGGGGGGAATCGCCCTCATGTGGCGGGGCGGTTGCATCATTCGGAGTGCCTTCCTCGGCAAGATCAAGGATGCATTCGATCGGAACCCCAAGTTGGTAAACCTGCTGGTGGATGAATACTTTGCCGGTGAACTCGGCAAAGCACAACATGGCTGGCGGCGGACCATCGCGGCGGCGGTCACGAACGGTATTCCCGTGGCGGCGATGGGCAGTGCGTTGGCCTACTACGATGGCTACCGTACCGCACGTCTGCCTGCGAATCTGCTCCAAGCGATGCGAGACTATTTCGGTGCCCATACCTATGAGCGTACCGACAAGCCACGCGGCGAATTCTTCCATACCAACTGGACTGGCCGTGGCGGCACCACCGCTAGCACGACTTACAACGTCTAAAACTCTCTCTCGCCATGTCTCGCCATGACGGATGGGATGCCCCTTCCATCATGGTGGGCTGACGAAATCTCTCTGATTCTGTTCGACTGGCCACGCCGGTTCTGAGTGTGGCCATTACCTTTCCCAGGGATGCGTCATATGAATACCGGCTTCTGGGTGTTTGCCGTGGCGGGTATCGCGGCGGTGCTGTCGGCATCGGCGATTCCGGCCGCTGATCCGCTGTTGTTCGTGACCAGTTTCACCTCAGGAGACAAGAGCGGGATTCAAGCGTACCGTCTGGAGAGTGCTACAGGGGTACTGAAGCCGACCCAACGGACTGCGGATGTGCAAAATCCGTTCTTCCTGGCACTGTCGCCGGATCAGAAACGGTTGTATTCCATTCATGCGCAGCAGTTCAGTGGGAAGGACGATGAACAGGTCGCGGCATATGAGATCGTCGGTAAGAATGGGGAACTGAAACTGCTGAACCGGGCCTCGTCGAAAGGGCGGGCCTCATGCTATCTGGAAGTCGATGCGACTGGGAAGACGGTACTTGTGGCGAACTACACATCTGGGAGCGTCGCCGCCCTGCCGATCCGGGCTGATGGCCAACTCGGTGAACCCGCCTCTTTCTTTCAGCACACTGGGTCCAGCGTGAACCCGAAACGGCAGAAGGAACCGCACGCCCACTGCATTATTATCAGCCCGAATAACCGTTTCGTGTATGCCGCCGATCTGGGGTTGGATCAGATTCTCTGTTACCGCCTCGATCCCGCAACCGCGAAACTCACGCCTCATGATCCACCTTTTGCCAAAACACCGGCAGGGGCGGGACCACGCCATCTGACATTCGACCTTCAGGGCAAGCATCTGTACGCGATTAACGAACTGCTCAACTCCGTCACGGTGTTTGACTATGATGCTCAGACAGGTAAGCTCAACGAAAAGCAGACCATCTCTACCTTGCCAGCGGACTTCTCAGGTACGAGCTACTGTGCGGATGTGAAAATCACACCCGATGGCCGCTACCTGTACGGCACCAATCGTGGTCACGATAGCATCGCGGCTTATCGGATTGGCACGGATGGCCGGTTGACGCGGATTGCGATTGAACCGAGCCGGGGGAAAGGGCCACAGAATCTGGCCATCACGCCGGATAATCGCTGGCTGATTTGCGCGAACATGCCCGGAGACAACGTGGCGGTGTTCCGTATTGACGCGCAGACCGGACGGTTGCAAGCCGTCGGGGAACCCGTGGCACAGAAAAGCCCATCTTGTATCATGCTGATTCCTTGATGCGAGGCCAGGACGATGCGTGTGACTGGCCGTCTGGCACCGTCACCGACTGGGGCGCAACATGTCGGGAACGCTCGCACTTATTTGATTGCCTGGCTCGCCGCGCGGAGTCGCGGTGGCCGGGTGGTTCTGCGGATTGAAGACATCGACACCTGGCGGAACAAACCGGGTGCCGCGGAACAGGCTTTGGAAGACTTGCGCTGGCTCGGGTTAGACTGGGATGATGAACCGTGGGTGCAACTGCAACGCCTGCCAGTGTACCGCTCGGCTCTGGAGGAACTAAAAGCTCGCAACCGTGTCTATCCTTGCACTTGCACGCGATCCGATATTCTGGCGGCGGCGAGTGCCCCACACGCGGCGGACTTGGGCGGGCCGGTTTATCCGGGCACCTGTGCCCATCGCACCCCGGCGGATGCCAACCGTTTGGATCGGCCCTTTGCTTGGCGTTTCCGGGCATCGGAGCCACCGGCTTTTACCGACTTGTACTGTGGGGAAATCCACGTGGCCCCAGCGCTGGCTGGTGGGGACTTTGTGGTCTGGCGGAATGATGATATGCCCGCGTATCAGTTGGCCGTGGTCGTCGATGATGCCGCACAAGGGATCACGGAAGTGGTACGCGGCGATGATCTGATTCCGTCGACACCACGGCAACTGATGCTGTATCAGGCACTGGGGCTGACACCGCCTCGGTTCGCGCATGTGCCGATGGTCGTGGGGCCGGATGGAAAGCGGCTCGCCAAGCGGCACGGTGACACGCGATTGTCTCAACTGCGTGACAGTGGCGTGTCACCGCAATCGCTTGTGGGTTTGTTAGCGTGGTCGTGCGGATGGCAAACCGACGATCGGCCCGTGTCGCCATCTGCCTTGTTGTCGTTGTTTCAATGGGCTTCCATTCCCAGTCAACCGTTCGTGTTGACCGAAGAACGGGTGGCCGGGTTGCTTCCCTGAATATCGCGTGGATTCACTCTGCTTCCACTGGTGACACGAGTACGCCAATCTTTTCAATACTGGCGTGAACCGTGTCACCAGCGTGGAGGTACGTTCCCGTGGTGTTACCGACCCCCGCTGGGGTGCCGGTTGCAATTAGGTCGCCGGGTTCGAGTGTGACCATTTGCGAGATGAAGGCGATCACCGCCGCTACCGGGAAAATCTGCTGGCTGGTGTTCGCATCCTGCCAAGTCTTGCCGTTGACACTCAAGGTCATCTTCAATGTTTGTGGGTTGGGAACGGTGTGTGAGGAGACAACACACGGACCAACCGGGCAGAAGGAATCGAACCATTTGCCGTGCAACCAGTCGAAGAACAGGTCGCGGTCGCGTTTCTTGCGGTTCGAGTTGGGGCGAAACTTCCGCTGACTGATGTCGTTGATGACGGTGTACCCAGCTACATAGTGTAAGGCTTCTGATTCTGTCACATGTTTGGCGGGCTTGCCGATGACCACACCGAGTTCCAGTTCCCAGTCGACTGCATCGGGCGCGGCTCGCGGAATGCGAATCGGTTGAAACGGGGCCGTGAGCGTGGTCGAAGCAGGCTTCATGAAGACGTAGGGGAATGTTTCTGCCCGTTCCGCCGCGTTGCCGCCGCCTTCTCGAATGTGATCGGCGTAGTTACCGGCCAGCAGGAAAATCTTGTTTGGTCGTGGGATCGGCACCAGCAACCGCGCTTCCGTGGGGGCCAGCGCCAGAGTGGGAGCCAGTTGTGTGAAGTGGGATTCCACCCAATCGGCGAGTGTATGCGCGGCGGCGGAAGCCAAGCCGGTGGGCGGCAGGAAATCCAGCAAATCGGTGGAATCCGGGAGCATCAGTGGGGTATCGTTCTCGGCGGCGTATCGCGTTTGGGCTTCCCGTAACGGGATGATTCCGCGTTCGTCGTAGAAACCCACACGCGGATTCGCCCCATCGCCGAATCGACAAAGTCGCATTGCAAAACCTGTGGGAAAAGAGGGAAGGGTGGTTACGGTTCGAGATGCGTTCCAGCAAGGTTTGCCAGCAATTCCGCGATGGGCTCACAACCGACCGATAACCGCACGAGGCCATCGGAAATTCCTTGCCGTTGTTTCTCGGCTGGCGGGTCGAAGCGGTGCGAGGTGGAGGCGGGATGGCTGCACGTTGTGCGGGTGTGCCCGAGTGAGGGTGCGAACGGGATGTTCGGACAGGCCCGCATCCAGCGGTTGACGGCCGCGCGACCGCCGACCAGTTCAAATGCCAGCATGTTCCCCGGACCCTGTGGCAACAATCGTGAACTGATCCCATGATCGGGGTGATCGATCCGACCCGGATAGAACACTCGCGCCACGTTCGGTTGCTCGGCGAGCCAGTCGGCCACGATGCCCGCGTTCGTGGTCGCTGCTTGCACACGGAGCGTGAGGGTTTCCAAGCCCCGACTCGCCAGCCAGCAATCAAACGGGTTGGAAGCTAGCCCCCAGGTACTGACCCCGCTGATGATGCGTTCTGGGTTCGCCGACTGCACGCCGCCGACATATCCCAATGTGACATCCGAATGGCCCGCGATCAACTTGGTGAGACTTTCCACAACGAGGGTCGCACCCAGTGCGAGCGGTCGGCACAATTCCGGCGTGGCGAATGTGTTATCCACGATCAGTTCGGTATGGCTTTGCTGAGTGAGTTCCGCTAACGCGGGAAGATCCGCGATGCGGCAGAGCGGGTTGGAAATTGTTTCCGTGAATAGAATGCGTGTCGGTTTTTTCAATGCTTCTCTGACGACATCCCGATCGCAAATATCGACAAACTCCGTCACGACACCGAGTCGGCTCAATTCATTCCGCAGTAGTCGGGTTGTTTTACCGTAGAGTCGATCACTGGCCAGAATGCGATCGCCTGTGGAGACGATGCCCAGAATCGCTGCGGAGATGGCGGCCATGCCCGATGCGGTGACGATTCCCCAGTGTGCGGCTTCCCGTTGTGTGAGTGTGGCGGCGAGTTCCGCGGCGTTCGGGTGCCCATCACGCGCGTAGATATATCCCGGTATTTCCCGGTGATAGACGGCATCAACCGCGTCCAGATCGGGGAAGACATACACCGCTGCTGGCTGAAGCGGCGGAACAAGCGGGCGGGGAGAACGAGGATCGTGGCTCATGTCGGTGATTGTATTCCACCGACGCGGGGAGAATCAACGATTCGCCAGATACTGTTGAGCGGCGGCCCAGAATTCTTTCCCCAGTTCGGAATCCGCAGAAGGGAGGCCCAACCCTCGTGCCCGGAGGCGTGCGGCATCATCACCCAGCAAATCGGTTGTGCGGAAGTGCAGATACCAGAGAATCCCGGCTCGCCAGCCATCTTCATCGGCGACATACAACGGTCGGTTGACCCGGTTGGCGAGCGTGGAACGGAACGTGGTCACGGCGGCAGGCAACCCGGCGGGCGTGACGGCCAAGGATTCAAATTGCAAGCCGTGCTTTTCGGCCAGTTCTCGTGCGGGGGTTACATCGGTTTCCGGCGCATGGAGGAAAAGAACGGTACGAAACCCGTTCGCCTTCAGCCAATCGAACCCATCCAGTGTCGGACGGCGGCCCGCGAATACGCCGGGATTCTCAGCGACGGATGTATAGCCTGCCAGACCGATCGGTGAGGAGTCTGTGCGGGCTTGCGGGACGGGCTGGGACGGCATCGGTGACGGCGGTAGGTCCGAAGTCCCGGATGGCAATGGTACGGTACTGGGCGCTTTTTGATGATTCTTCGGCAACAACGGGTCTTCCAAACCCGGTGACGAGGCCGGTGGCTGACCAAACGCGGAAGACGACTTTGGCGGCAGCGGATCGGGCAGCAGCAATTCTGGCCCGACCTTGTTGCGGGGTTGTGGTTGTGGAGCGGCCTGCGGTGGTTCCTGGGTCGCCGGAGGCGGCATTGACCGATTTGCGGCCTGCGGTGGTGGGTAGTCCGGCGGAGGGTACGAAGGGTCCAATCGTAGGCTTCCACTCGAATCGGGAATGGAAGGCGGTGGGGCGGACGGTGTCGTCGGGACATTCGGCGGCGGGATCATGGCCCCGCCCCCTGGTGGGGGAGCCACAGGCGCACCCAGGAACCCGCCGACGGGCTCCGTGACGGAACGGCCAAACAGCGGTTTCTTACAACTGTGTCGGCACCCGGATTCCGCGACGAATCCTACCGCAAGACCCAGGAATAATAAACGACGTAACATGGCCCGCCTCCTCCGCGGTCCTGTAATTTCTTCCATGAGAATTCTAAGATGCCAATATCAGCCACTTGAAAGAATCTGGCTGGTTCTGACCCAGGAAGTGCGACGATTTGATAGGCTGTAACGGTCACGCGGATCACGACGACTGATGGATGCGTTACGATCGGGAATGAGCTGACAAAAAGTGCCACGGAAGCGAAAGCAGGACGGCATCAGCGGAGTGAAGCCGTGATCGGTCATGCGTACTCCGCTCGACCGACCAATGGGATGAAGAATTCAGATTTGATACATCAGAGCTTCATGAACCGTGCGACCTCGACCACCTTTGACCTTGTGTTGAGGATTGTCTAACACCACCACGGCGTATGGTTCCACCGATTTCGTCAGCCAGACGTTAGAACCGATCACGGCTCCTTCGCCAACTACCGTTTGCCCGCCCAAAATGGTCGCATTGGCATAGACGATGACGTTATCCCGCAGTGTCGGATGCCGTTTGTAACTGCTGTGGACGAGTTCACCAGCATCATCGCGATCGAAGCTCAACGCTCCGAGGGTGACACCCTGATAGAGTTTGACGTTTTCGCCGATCTCGGTGGTTTCACCAATCACCACGCCGGTTCCGTGGTCGATGAAGAACCCCGCACCAATCGTTGCGCCAGGGTGAATGTCAATCCCCGTCTTGTTGTGGGCGATTTCCGTCATGATGCGGGGAATGTACGGAACCCCCAGCAGGAACAGTTCATGGGCCAGCCGATAGGTGGTAATCGCATCCAGACCCGGATAGCTGAAGATGATTTCGTGCTGGCTGCGGGCAGCGGGATCACCCCGAAAAGCGGCTTCGACATCCGATTCCAGCGTTTTTCGTACCGTGGTCAATCGCCGTAGAAGGGCAAAGGCTTTTTGCTGGGCTTCTCCTTCGCAGTCAAAATCCGGGTCGCTTTTGCAGCGATCATGCCGAAGGGCGCGATGGATTTGCTCCGTCAATTGATCGTGCAGCCGATCAATCAGGTTACCAACATGGTAGCCGATGTTCCCAGTGTGGAGGTTTTTGCGGACTCCGTAGCCGGGGTACAGGACTTCGTGGAGATCGTTCAGAATGGCGGCGACCTGATCTCGGCCCGGCAACGGTTCATGGCCCAGATGGTGCATCCGTCCACAGTCGGAATAGGATTCCACCAGTTGTTCCGTGATCGTTTGCAACTCCGTTTCTTTCAATCGGAGATCCGTGGCCATGTTCCAGTATCCAGATGAGTGGGTTATGTACGTCTCTTATTCTCCTTATCGTATCCCTTCGGCGGTTTAGACCAAGAAGTCCAGAAAATTCGTTCCGGTAGCCGATGCGGTGAATGCGGATGTCCTTGCGCAAATTGTGGGCACGAACACGAAATCATGCTGCATTCTCGGGCAGAGTTTTTAGCCACGCCCGCGATGGTGTGACGGGATCAAAAATATCAAAAGTGATAAACCGTTTCTGAATAAGCAGTTGCGATCAAAGCTGGGTAGAGGGGAGAGACTCTGCCCCGTTTCGGCATGATCGCTGCGATAGTGTTGTTTGACCTGAGTGATGCCGCTCAGTAGCAAACTGCGGGGAGAGGCAGGCTGTTACAAAAACGGATAAGCGGGTTACAAACCGCCTGGGAATGCTGACAGAAGGGAGAGGCTGTCAGCATGACCAGGTTGGTTTCGTTTTTTAAAAGACGAACCTAACCCATTGTTCCCAGCCCGTCAAACAGAATCGGGATGAATGCATCGGAAATCATGATGAGGCTGTTCTGAGCCAAGCCAGTCCCCATCCATTCTCCACTCAAACCGTGATGAAACGATTGCGGGCTGCGACTTCCCAACGTCCCACCACGCGGCCACCTTCCGCGATGAACACTTCCTGATGCAAAGCCACACTCGGGCAAATGTGCCCTGGCAAGGCATACACCAGATCTCCCGGCTGATACCGATCGGCTTCCGCGGTTTCGATGACGAGATGTTCTTCACTGTGGGTAACAACCGTATGCTCGGGAGCATCCAGCAAGTAAACCCGCTTGGTGAGAATCGGATCGGGGGCAACCGACTTGTTTCCAAGGTCAAACGTAACGCGCGTCGGTGTCGGGCGACTAATAACACGGGTGAGCAGGACGGCGGCGGGAATCATCGCATAATCCGGGAAGTTTGCACCGTAACCGTGATCGTGCAGAACATAAGTACCCGGTGAGCATTCCAAATGGGGCACATCACGGATGCTGGCATAGCAGGGGAACGAAGGCGTACCACCGGCAACAATTTTGGGAACCGACAATCCCCGTTGTTCGATGCGTTTCTGGAAAGCCAGCACCGAATCGAGGATACCCCGCACGAATGCCAACCGTTCCGCGGGGTCGGAATGGCGTGTGTGACCGTCGTAAGCGTGCAGCCCATCGGCATACAATCCGGGTGTTTTCGCCGCTTGTTCGTACAGTGCCAGGGCATCGTCACCGATGACAATTCCGCTGCGATCCATGCCGACATTCAGGTCGATCATGGCTCCGAGAGGCCGACCGGCTTCCTGGGCCGCGACGGCCAGAGTATTGAGGCTGATGGAGCAATCAAAGAGTGCCGCGAATCGGGTGTTCGGAAACTTTTTGGCCAGGGCACCGAACCGTTTGCCATTGGGGCCAACCAAGGCGTAGGCAAGTAGCACATCAGGAACGCCGCTATCCGCCAGGATTTCGGCTTCGGCAATGGTGGCGCATTTGTGCTTGGTCACTCCCGCTTCGAGTTGCATACGGGTGATTTCACGGGTCTTGTGTGTCTTGGCGTGCGGACGCAACCGGCTGGCACTGCCGGCCATCTCCACGGTGCGGGCGATGTTTTTGCGGATGAGTTCCGGGAAGAAGACCAACGACGGCGTGAAGAGTTCCGCCGCATTGCTCAGGTGATACGCGTGTGGCATGATGAAGTCCGAAAGAATCCGGTGGCCAGGTAGGAACTGAAGAATAACCTACACGGATTGACAGTATGGGGCGAGTCGCCTTGATCCTGTTCTTGCCATGAGACGCGGGTTATGTCGCTTGATGAGCAGGTTTTGTGCATCTCCGCGGAACATTTTCACACGATGGGTGCGTTCACCGGCTTGCGACCGGCGGAGGAATCCTATCAAAATCAATTGCTGAATGCGGCCGCTTTTCGCTTTGTGCCGCGTGTCGAGGCCGAGTTGAACCCGGAATGGAAGCAGTTGATTCCGTATGTGATATTACGCTGTGGGGAGCAACTCTTTCATTATTGTCGTGGCAGTGCGGGGACCGAGAAACGCCTAACCGCTCGGCGTTCACTGGGTGTGGGTGGCCACATCAGTGCGGAAGACGCTGCCGGTGGGATGGACCCCTATCGTACAGGGATGCTCCGCGAACTTCAGGAAGAAGTTCATATTCAATCTGAGTATACAG
>JAIXLE010000062.1:3594-8982 GCA_026931725.1 Bacteroidales bacterium | reverse complement strand
TGGTGTGCGAGGACGGGTCGACGGTGCTGGTCGAGGCGGTGGTCGACACGGGTACTGTCGAGGTGGTGTACAACCTGCGCGTCGCCGACTGGCACACCTACTTCGTCGGCGGCGAGGACTGGGGCTTCTCGGTCTGGGCGCATAATGAGTATTCAGTACAATACATCGAAGAAGGTGGATACACTGGCCCAGTCATTCAACGATTCGATGACTGGCGGGTGATCCCAGGGGCCAACCGGCAACCGAGCGCCGACCGTGTTGTACAGTACGCCGATGCGAGTGGAGTGTTTGCTTTTAGGAAGGACTTCGATGCCCGGGAGGTGGCCCGTCACCAGGCGAACTACGAGGCCAAACACCATACCGGAACCGAACCGGGAGACCGGCTCGAGCGGCGGGTGGCGGCCTCGTTAGGCCGCCAGGTCACCCGAGTGGCCGAGGTCATCATGGGTCTCGACGCCAGCATCAAAGGCGAGATCGACATCCAGACCGCCAAGAACCTTTACGAGGTCGGGACCAGCTTTGAAGGAAAGCTCGACCAACTCATCCGGCTATGCGTGGTGGCCCGCGTGCGTGGCCAGAGCCAAACCGTAATCGGTGTATATCAAGACTATAACCCTGGCCGGTTCGAAGGATACATGCAGCATCTCAATGCCCTCCGGTTCGACAGCCCAGCGATCGTGGCCCAGTTAAGGCAACTGGTGTCGAACCCCGAAGCGTACATTGACGACACTCCGCTGACGCGATACTTCGAGGGCTTCCAGAGGTTCCCATGAGTGAGCCATATTTCATCGCTCTATACCCAATGCCTGGCAGGGAGCTCGACTTTATCGCTGGACTTCGAGCGTGGCTCGCGGCGGACGGGAAATTTGAGTACGATCTGGCGTGGGCGATCGACACCTGGAACCCCGCGGTGCCAGAGTGTGTCCCGTTCTACACGGCTGGCCAACACGTCGAGTTCGACACGTCGGATCCGGGCACGATCGCTACGTTCGCCGCGGGCCGGTGTGCGAAGGTTACGCTGAGCGCGTCGTTCTATACTCCCAGTATTGAGGTATACTACTTCCCGCATGCCCCTGCTGACCCGCTTATCGAGTTCGTCTACCATTACCCGCACCGGTGGGGGCTGGGCGGTGACGGGCTCCAGGCCGCGAACAACGCCCTGTTCGCACTTGCACGGGCGGCTGGGGCCGCGTACGTGCTCACCAGCGTGACTGAAGGCCACTACCAGATGCACCGTCAGTTCGTACCGTCGGACGGGGGGTATCAGTTCATCTTGACCGACGACCTCGCGGCAAGTGGACATCGCATGCTCGCCATCGACATCAACCCTGAACTGGGGGCCGCTCTTCCGGTGAACACCCCGACCCTGTGCGTCGAGCCGATGCCGTGCGGTTATTCGCGGCACTGGCTAAGGGGTCACAGCCCACCCGAGTTTAGCGACGACTGGCCGCGGCTCAAGCGGCCCGGCTCACGATCTGGCTAGCTTGAGCACTGCCAGTTTGCCGCGATGCTACTTGTCGGCGGAGATGCGGGAGAAGGTCCGGGTCGCGGTCAAGGCCGTGCTGACGTACGGTGAGGAGTTGAAGACCCTGCTCGGGTCGAAGCCGCCGAAGCTGAAGGAGGCCCAGACCCTCCAGGCGGAGACCGGGTTTTTGGGCCAGGCGATCGCCAGGCTGGCCGATGCCCTGGTCGGGGCCCCGTGCAAACGCCTGCTGGCCGCGTGCTTCTGTGCCGGCACGCTCTTGCGGACGCACGGCGGATTGCAGGCAATCGAGACATTGAAAGTCGGCGACCGGGTGCTGAGTCGGGACGAGCACGATCGGTCGAGTGTGAACGACTACAAGGTGGTCGAGGAGGTGTTCGAGCGTCTTGGCCGGGTCTGGCACCTGACGGCCGGCGGTCGGCTGATCCGGACCACTGGCGAGCACCCGTTTCAGGAGGTCACGAAGGGTTGGATCGCGTGTTTCCAGCTGGCCGCGGGCGACCGTCTGGTGTGCGAGGACGGGTCGACGGTGCTGGTCGAGGCGGTGGTCGACACGGGTACTGTCGAGGTGGTGTACAACCTCCGCGTCGCCGACTGGCACACCTACTTCGTGGGCGGTGAGGACTGGGGATTTGCGGTCTGGGCGCATAATGCGTATGCCAGCCCTGTCAATGGAACGGACGGCTATGCCTACCCTGCCAGCGTCGATACGGCAGTAAAGCAGGCTGCGTACCGTCGGTTGATCGGCGGCTCGGTGTACACCGAGTACCGCAGGAAGCATCTGCAAGCGAGGACTGTGGAGGCGGCGATCAGGTACAGCCGCTCTGGAGATGCTCAGTACAGTCCAGAGTTCGCCATCAACAACACGAACAACGGGCTTGAGCGAACGGCGCTGATGCACGGCTTCATCGTCGACCACGGCGGGTCGTACTTTGCCTATATCAAGTTCGACAAAGTTGTTGGCTACGATGGCGGGAAGCCGACATACTGGATCAGGGCGGAAGTCAGCAAGAGCAGTCCGTTCACCCGGCACGGCCACCCGATGTCTGAGTCGCGGCTACCCCAGGCTGTCCGCGACCATTTCGGACTCTAACCCTACTGAAAGGGCTGTCGATGTCGACCGAGAGTACCATCACCCCCAAGTTGCTCGACCTACCGGCTATGGCTGGCTGGAAGGTCGAGCATCACCGCCTATTCGATTTGGACCCGACGCTTCCTGATATTTTGCAAGTGGACTTGCCCCCAGGTTTTACTGTCTGGGATTTATACTTCGGACAAGACTTGCTACTGCTGGAGCACACCCTACAGCCACGGTTGATTGACGTGGGGTGGTATCCTCACGCTGACCCCGAGGGTTCGTTCCGCACACGACTCATAGGCGGTGAAGATGCCCTCGGTGCCGATAAACGATACAACTGGAACAGTCCCGTAGTTGAGTACAGGACGCGGTCGATCAGAGAACTGCAATCCCAGGTTGTTAGGCTGATGCAGGCAGATGACGAATAGGGATCGCGAGGACTTGTCCTCAAACCTGCTGAATGAACGATGGAAGTATCTACCTGTTCCTCCTGAGTGCGTGCCCAATTAGCTCTTCTTTCGGGGTAGTGGCCCTACATGCGTATTCGTTGTAGAGGCGGATAAAGTTCAAGAGGGTATCTACAACTTCAGCGACGTTTGCAATTCACACATTCGTTTTCGATGCGACTTGCGAGCGATCGCATTCCGAGTCTGATGATAACGAATTACACTCCTGCGGACACAGGGCGGGTTGCAGGCAATCGAGACGCTGAAAGTCGGCGACCGGGTTCTGAGTCGGGACGAGCACGATCGATCGAGTGTGAACGACTACAAGGTGGTCGAGGAGGTGTTCGAGCGTCTTGGCCGGGTCTGGCACCTGACGGCCGGCGGTCGGCTGATCCGGACGACTGGCGAGCACCCGTTTCAGGAGGTCACGAAGGGTTGGATCGCGTGTTTCCAGCTGGCCGCGGGCGACCGTCTGGTGTGCGAGGACGGGTCGACGGTGCTGGTCGAGGCAGTGGTCGACACGGGTGCCGTCGAGGTGGTGTACAACCTCCGCGTCGCCGACTGGCACACCTACTTCGTCGGCGGCGAAGACTGGGGTTTCAGCGTTTGGGCACATAATGCGTACCTGGGGCTGTCCAATCCAGCAGTTCGTGTGCAGGGCGATGGATACGCCACACTGGCCTCTGGTTGGTGGGAAACACTGCCCGACGGCAATCGGCGCGGTGCAACCGTTGCAGTGACGATGATTGGCACTACGCGATATGTGGCGCTGTATGCTAATATCGGAGACGGGCCGCGTCAGTTCACTCAAGAGCAGGTAAACGACTTTATGGCCGATGCGACGGCGGCGGGATGGGTGCCAATCCACACTTCTGGCAACATACATGCCGAGATGGCAATCCATATGCAGTATCCGAACGTAGCAGTCATCGGCATCAGCAATCCGACTGGACCGTGTGATTCCATCTGTAGGAACTATTTCACCCATCACAACTACTACAACATCGTTTGGCCGGGTAGTTTGCGTGCTACCTGGGGCATATAGCAATCAGCCGAGGACAATATGGACACCATCCGCCAACGACTGGAGAGCGACGACCATAGAGCCTACCTGCAAGCAGTTAGAGAACTGCACAACTTGCCACAAGATGAGGTCGTAAACATGATCTGGGCTATCGCCGAGTCTCACACTGGTCGCGTTAAAGCGAGGATGATGAACCCACTGCGGGATTACAGTCCTGAACTGGCAAACAAACTGGCACTACAAATACTTGACGATGTTGTTTCAGAATACCATGCCGACGCTCTTTACACACTTTGGAAAACAAGAAGTAGAGACGGGATAGCACCTGCCAGCATAATGCTAGTGACTCATCCGGACGCAACGGTTCGGCTGAGTTGCGCGAATTATTTAGGTGAGTGCGGGACAGGCGAGCAGATACCTGTGTTACAGCAGGTATTGGATGTTCAGGGCACAGATGAGGAAGGAAGAAAAGTCTGTGACATCGCAAAAGCAGCAATCGCTGCAATCACTGAGCGAGAGAATGCTCGAGGTGAAAGTTAGTTGGTACGAAATCTATCAATTGTAAGCCTCATCCTGTTGGTGGTATCGGAGTAAATATGTGATACCGTCACACAAATCGATATTCCGCATGGTGTCCTGGTATCGCTTCTCCAGGGCGATGTGCTGGTAGACGGTCAGTTCTCGGATCGCGCGTGGCCGGTGACATGATCTTTCTCAGTCACACTGTGTAGCGTGCTTCTGTGCCGGCACGCTCTTGCGGACACCGGGCGGGTTGCAGGCGATTGAGACGCTGAAAGTCGGCGACCGGGTGCTGAGCCGGGACGAGCACGATCGGTCGAGTGCGAACGACTACAAGGTGGTCGAGGAGGTGTTCGAGCGTCTTGGCCGGGTCTGGCACCTGACGGCCGGCGGTCGGCTGATCCGGACGACTGGCGAGCACCCGTTTCAGGAGGTCACGAAGGGTTGGATCGCGTGTTTCCAGCTGGCCGCGGGCGACCGTCTGGTGTGCGAGGACGGGTCGACGGTGCTGGTCGAGGCGGTGGTCGACACGGGTACCGTCGAGGTCGTGTACAACCTGCGCGTTGCCGACTGGCACACCTACTTCGTCGGCGGTGAGGGCTGGGGCTTCAGCGTCTGGGCACATAACCGGTGCATCAGTGCGGCAGAAGGAACCGCAAGGGCACTGGCTATTCGTGACGCGACCACCGGGCTGAATGTCGGTGCCCGCCGAACGGTAGCATACGCTGAAGTGCGCATTTCTGGGCTGCCCACCGAGATCGTCGGGTACAGCGGCGGGACCGTTAACCCCGGTGAGATCGCCCGGTGGCAGCGTAACAACCCTGGGTCTGTGGTAGCG
>JAIXLE010000062.1:1964-3584 GCA_026931725.1 Bacteroidales bacterium | reverse complement strand
ACAACCTCCGCGTCGCCGACTGGCACACCTACTTCGTCGGCGGCGAGGACTGGGGTTGGGCGGCGTGGGTGCATAACCAGATTTGCGGTGTACATGAAGGCCCGACCGCCCGTAATACATCTTACAACCGCGCACCGGACGAACTGACAATCACCGATCCTGCCAATCTGCTGTTGCAAGCCGAACGCATCGTTCGTCACATGCCCGCAGCAGGGAGTGCCAATGATACCTGCACATTAGCGTATGTTCAGGTGGGCTCGCAAAGGGTCTTCGCAAGCAACACGGACTCTGTTCACTACAACTGGCCAAGTGTAGGTGCTGGTCAAGTACCACAAGGTCAAGGCGTGAACAACGGAGCCCGCTATCACGCTGAAGTGAAAGCGATGGTACGTGCTGTTCAAGCTGGAGTTTCCTTCGCCGGACAAGATATTGTGATTTTCACGGATCGAGATCCCTGTAAATACTGCGACAAAGAGCGTGGTATCGAAAACGCCGCCAGATTGCTTGGTGCAAGGAGCGTAACGATCTGGTGCCCGACCGGAGGGATTGGCCAGATTGTACTTTGACTTGTTCTCGCAATCTGGCGATCGAACATGCGACAGGATAGCATTCCAAACTGTGTATACAGTTCGGTTCAGTATCTGAAACCATACAAGGAAAGAAACTCGATATGTGGAAAATTGCAAGAAGTTCCACTTCATACTACGACTCACGCAATCGGCGTATCGACGAGCCAGTTGATACACCGTCTTGGAGCCAAGTTGCTGATTTGATCGGGTCTCTTGACGGCAAAACACGAACTGAAATGGACATAGAAGGAGTTGACGACCAAAGCATGACTATTGGAGGTGGGCCTGATCTGTTCATAGTTACCGTTCTTGGTAGCGATTACGGACCCTACGAACTGCTAGGCGATGATTTGAGCGATGAGATGGCTTGGATAGTAGTGGGAGGCGTAAATACTGAAATGCCACGGCGATTTCTGGTTAGCCGCCAACAGGTGGCACAGGCGGCAAACACTTTCTTTCTCACGGGCCAGCTCGATCCAAACCTTAGCTGGCATCTGGATTAGTGTACGATCGACCTGATGCCACGACTGGAATATCATCCTTTTTCGACCACGGCGGCCCTCCGGTTCGTGGTCGAGAAGCTGGCCACCGGGCCGGGCCTGGGGGCCGTGGCCAGCCTGTACCGGGGCCTGACCTGGCTGCTCGATCCGCAAACGGCCGACCAGCTCCAGGGCGTGGTCGGGGCGGCTATCGACGGGGTCCGGGCGGTGGCCCGGGGCGAGGCCGGGGCGAACCTGGCCACGACCATCGAGACCGCCCTGCTGGGTGGCATCCCGCTCGCTCTGAACTTCGCGGTCAAGCAGGTTCCCGGCCTGGAAACGCTGCCGAAGAAGGTGGTCGACAGCCTGCAGGGCGTGAGCAACAAACTTGAGGCCAGGCTCAAGACCCTGTTCGGCAGCCTCAAGACGACCCTCCAGGCGAAGCTCAAGCCGCCGGCCGGGCTGATCGGGAAGGTCCACCAGATCACGGTCGGGACGGAGACGCACACCCTGTGGCTGGCCCAGACGCCCGGCGGCCCGCTGCGGATCATGCTCGACGGGATCGGGGATAC
>JAIXLE010000062.1:0-1390 GCA_026931725.1 Bacteroidales bacterium | reverse complement strand
GTGGTGTACAACCTGCGCGTCGCCGACTGGCACACCTACTTCGTCGGCGGCGAGGGCTGGGGTTGGGCGGCGTGGGTGCATAATGCGTATTACACGCCTAAGCAAGTAACAGGTGGTCCATTGAATGGTCAGTGGATCCTAGAAGATCAAAGCAACACCTATTCGAATGGTCTGCAGGTGCTAGACAGTGCAGGGAAGCTCTTGTCATTCGCAACAGTATATGATGCTCAATCGCACTTGTCCGCACTGCAATCGCAGGATCGATTGACTTACGGGCCATCGCAATTATCTACCGACAATCCGCTCAAGCGAGCGAGCGATGCAATTACTGCTACATATGGTGCGACTTATATTATCAATGTAGAAGTCCGCAAGTACCACGCGCCAGGGACGCAATATGCCGGACAAGATCTTACCGATGTCGACATCCTAACGCCTGTTGCGCTTATCGAAACAAAAAGCAAAGGGGTGAGTATGGCTGCAATTTTCGATAAAGTTCAGAAGTACAAGAATGTGTTCGATCCAACGAAATGCTCAAATCCGGAAACTGAAAGGTTCATTATATTTTACTGTGAAAACTTGCACCGGGACAAAGTAAAAAGTTACACTCAGCAATTAAGACAAAAAGGCTACACCGACGTGTACATCGTCGGCAGTATCAGCGAACTGATCAAGTTGCTATGATATCTACCATCGATGCCGCCGTTAATACTGGTGGCATCGCTACGCATAGTATATACGTGCCGCAGGATTGCTTATATGCTTGACTGTCCATTATATGCAAGTAACGAGCTGACACTGCAAATGGTTTGCGATCTGTTGGAGTCGAAATTAAATTACACTCCTTCATCTCTGCAGTCGAACTGCGCGTGGTACAATTGTATCGATAGTTACCGTACATTCTGCGTCGTCGATCTCAATATATACACGCCAGCCGATGCCGAATATGATATTGATTGGATAAATTTTACAGAGTCGATTCGCCAAACTTCGCTCGAGCGACTATCGTGCAGTAGACTTAATATCGAACACAAAGGATATGAAAACATTATAGACGTTCTCAAATTGCTGTCTATTTATACACTCGAACTGTGGATTATGACATCTTCCGATTCTGAGCCATACATTTCTGGACGACAATTACTGGATCGAATCGCTAGTGACAAACCGCTATTTTAGAAGTCTGACCGGATGTCCTGATGACGTGGCTGAGCAGCAAGGTTCCGGGCGTGGACCTGAGCAACCTGCCCGACCTGTCGACCACGGGAGCCCAGGTCCAGTTCCTGCTGAAGGTCATGAAACTGGACTGGGACAGCGTCCAGGGGATGCTGGTCGAGGCCGTCGGGGCCGAGAACGTGGCCCTGGTCATGGACGTGTACGAGAAGGTCGA
>JAIXLE010000240.1 GCA_026931725.1 Bacteroidales bacterium | reverse complement strand
AGACGTACAAGCAGCAAATCCCGACGCTGTTCACCTGGAACGCGGCGCTGGTGATTTCGGACGGCATCCAAGCCCGCATCGGGACGCTCACGGCGGATCAGGAACGCTTCATGCCGTGGCGGACCATCGCGGGGGAGGAACTCGCGCCGTCGTCGATGCCGGAATTGCAAGTGGTGTTGGAAGGCATCTTTGAGAAGCGGCGGTTCCTGCAACTGCTCCGACATTTCATCGTCTTCGAGGATGCCGGCGGCGGAAAACTCGTCAAGAAGGTGGCGGGCTATCACCAGTTCCACGCGGTGAACCTGGCGTTGGCCGCAACGCTACGCGCGACCGGCGCGGGCGGGGATCGTCGCGTCGGTGTCGTTTGGCACACGCAAGGTTCGGGAAAGAGCCTGACGATGGCGTTCTACGCCGGTCGTGTGATTCTCGATCCGGGAATGCAGAACCCTACGGTCGTGGTCATCACCGACCGCAACGACCTCGACGACCAGTTATTCGGCACGTTCGCCAAGTGCAAGGAACTGCTGCGGCAAGAACCGGTGCAGGCCGAGAACCGCGAGCAACTGCGGGCACTGCTCAAGACGGATTCCGGCGGCGTGATCTTCACGACGGTTCACAAGTTCTTCCTCGCGGCGGACGAAGCCAAGTTCCCGGTGCTTTCGGACCGGCGAAATATCATCGTGATGGCGGATGAAGCCCACCGCAGCCAGTACGACTTCGTGGATGGCTTCGCGGCCCACATGCGGAACGCCCTGCCGAAGGCGTCGTTCATCGGCTTCACCGGCACGCCGATTGAGCAGGCCGATGCCAACACGCGAGCTGTCTTCGGGAATTACGTCAGCGTTTACGACATCGAGCGGGCCGTGAAGGACGGCGCAACGGTGCCGATCTATTACGAAAGCCGCCTCGCCAAGTTGAAACTCGACGAGGCGAAGAAGCCGAAACTCGACGCGGAATTCGAGGAGGCGACCGAGGGTGAAGAGGAAAGCGCCAAGCACAAGCTCAAGACGAAGTGGGCCGCGCTGGAAGCGTTGGTCGGCGCACCGGAGCGGTTGAAACTCATCGCGGCGGACCTGGTGCAGCACTGGGAACAACGGCTCGAAACGCTGGACGGCAAGGCAATGATCGTCTGCATGAGCCGGCGTATCTGCATCGACCTTTACAAGGGGATCATCGCCCTTCGCCCCGACTGGCACAACCCCGATGATGACAAGGGCGTGCTGAAAGTCATCATGACCGGCTCGGCGGATGACGGGGCCGACTGGCAACAACACATCCGCTCGAAGTCGCGCCGGGAGGAACTCGCCAAGCGGTTCAAAGACCCGAAAGACCCGTTCCAGCTCGTGATCGTCCGCGACATGTGGCTGACCGGCTTCGATGCCCCGTGCCTGCACACGATGTACGCCGACAAGCCGATGCGCGGCCACGGGCTGATGCAGGCCATCGCCCGCGTGAACCGTGTCTTCAAGGACAAGCCCGGCGGCTTGATCGTCGATTACCTCGGCCTCGCACAGGAACTCAAGCAAGCCCTCGCCACCTACACCGAAAGCGGCGGCCAAGGGGAAACGACGCTCGATCAGACGAAAGCACTGGAAGTCTTCCAGGAGAAGTACGAAGTCTGTGCTGCGTTCTTCCACGGCTTCGACCACTCCGCGTGGGCGACCGGCAACGCCACGCAGAAGCTCGGTTTGCTCCCCGCAGCACAAGAATATGTGTTGAAACAAACCGATGGCAAGCCTCGCTTCGTGAAGGCGGTCGATGACTTGTCGAAGGCGTTCGCGCTGGCCGTGCCTGCCGACGCAGTGATGGCTGTCGTGACGATGTGGCTTTCTACCAAACGGTAAAGGCCGCGTTGGTGAAGCAACTCACCGATCCTGACGGCAACGAGAAACGCAACCCCAGCCAGATCGACCACGCCATCCGGCAAATCATCTCACGGGCGGTGTCATCGGATGCAGTCATCGACATCTTCGCGGCGGCGGGGTTGAAGAAGCCGGATGTCTCCGTGCTGGATGACAAGTTCCTCGCCGAAGTGCGTGGGCTGCCGCACCGCAACCTGGCCGTCGAGATGCTGAAGAAACTGCTCGACGGTGAGATCAAGCAGCGGTCGAAAACAAACGTCGTGCAGGCGCGATCGTTTCTGGAGATGCTGGAGAAGTCGATCAAACGCTACCAGAACCGGGCCATTGAAACAGCGGCGGTGATCGAGGAACTCATCGGGTTGGCGAAAGAAATGCGCGAAGCCCACCAACGCGGCGAGCAACTCGGCCTGACGGAAGACGAGATCGCCTTCTACGATGCCCTCGAAGTGAACGACAGCGCGGTAAAAATCCTCGGCGACGAGATTCTGAAACTGATCGCCCAAGACCTCGTAAAGGCGGTGCGGAGCAACCTCACCATCGACTGGGCGGTACGGGAAAATGTGCGGGCCAATCTCCGGGTCATCATCAAACGAATCCTCCGCAAGCACGGCTACCCACCGGATAAACAGGAAAAGGCGACCAATACCGTGTTGGAACAAGCGGAGGCACTTTCGCGAGCATGGGTGGCGAGTTGATGTCGCAGCAGCACATGCGCTAATCGAAGCCGGGCGGACAATTGCCATCGCGTGAACCACGTCATTCGTCGGAATCCGGTACTTCCGCGAATCGGAAGGTGTGGCGGTAATGCGATTGCCCTGTAGCGACAGTGATGCGGGCAGTCGTTTCGTGGAGCGGATATTGACGGTGGTCGTGTCGTCAGCAGAGGCGGATCGCGTTGGGTTTTCTGTGTGACGCGATTCAGACCGCGAGAACGGGACACGTGTCCCTCCTGAAAAAGCCGTCTTGGCAGTCGGACACAGCGGGAGATGCCAGTCTGGCAGTCGGGACGGCAAATAACACGATTATAGATTTATGAATGTTGTTTTCATCGACTCGGCACAGGGTTGTTATGCACACGTCTGTTAGAAGAATTGCTATACCGCGCAGCCACCTTCGGGCGATTTCGAGTGAATCGCTGGCACGATGAGTTAGAAATCGGGACCGTTTACGCAACCCGTCGGTAGCGATGATGCAAGCCGTCAACCATCGGAATGGAAATGACTTCGCCTTGATCTGGTGATTCCATCTCACGCGGATCCGGACTGTTATCATCCAATGCCATATGGCAACGTGATGTATGATAATATTCGAGATATGATGACAGGAGCCGTCGCAGGTAACCGTTCACGCCCTTTCGGGCAGTAGTGACGGGTTCTGGCCGGAGACGGCCTGCACCAGGAAATCGAGGACACCAAGCCCCTGCTGTCGACAGGATGCCACCACCGTCAGCATCCGTTCCACAAACCGGCTGCCCCGTTCGCTGTCTGTCCCAAAACTCGTCTTCCGCCAGCACACCGCGTGACGCACCGCCCGCTCGGCCGCGTTGTTCGTCGGTTCGACCCCGTCCCGACACGCGAACGTCCAGAACGACTCCTCGTAACCGTTCACGCCCTTTCGGGCAGTAGTGACGGGTTCTGGCCGGAGACGGCCTGCACCAGGAAATCGAGGACACCAAGCCCCTGCTGTCGACAGGATGCCACCACCGTCAGCATCCGTTCCACAAACCGGCTGCCCCGTTCGCTGTCTGTCCCAAAACTCGTCTTCCGCCAGCACACCGCGTGACGCACCGCCCGCTCGGCCGCGTTGTTCGTCGGTTCGACCCCGTCCCGACACGCGAACGTCCAGAACGACTCCTCTACCCCCAGGAGTTCCCGACACACCCCGGCCGTTTTCGGACACGAACACGCGACACCCCGCGCGAGCAGGGTCTTCACCCTCGCTCGCAGCCGCGACTGGTGTGTCTGCCAGAACCACTGTCGAGTTCGCGTCCCGTCCCGCACTTTTTGCCAGTGCGTGAACAGGATGTCGGATTGGGACAACAACGCGGTCCCAATCTCGCTTCCCGCATTCTTCCGATCGATCATCGCCTGAAAGTCCCGCCGCAGGTGGGCCCAACAGACCTGCCGGCGTGTCCCAGCCAAGTGGGTGTACACTCCGTACCGGTCGGTGGTGAGCACCCCCGGAGTTGGTCCGACCAGGGAGTCGAAGGCGGCCCGATTGCGGCCGGGACGAATCAGGAAGACCGTCAGGACAGCGGTCACCGCCACCCACAGCCACGCCTTCTTCTTCCCTTGCTTCCAGCCCGTTTCGTCGACGTTTGCGTCCTGACCCCGGGTTTGGGTCAGGACATCGGCGTGGATCGGGGCCAATGCCCGGCTGACAGTCTGCTCCAGTTTGCTCACGGTCCCAAGCGACATCGGCAGGTCGCACACGTCGTCGAGCAGCGTGCGAATGGCCCGCTTGCTCAGCCGGCCGACCCCGCTCAGGTAGGCCACCGTCGCGGTCAGTTTGGGACCATACCCGCTGATCGTTTGGGACACGGGGACGGCGATCGTCGGGGTGTGACATTGGGGACAGGTCAGCGTATGGCGGCGGTGGTGAACCACGTGTCGCAACTGGACCGGCAGGTCGAGCACCTGGTCGACAGTTGGGTCCGGGTCCTCACCGGCGAGAGGCGTGGCACAGTGACGGCAGTGGGTCGGCTTGTGGTCGATGATCTCATCGGGCGGAAGGATCACCTGCGTGTGTTTCGTGTGGCCGGGCTGGCCGCCCCGCTTCTTGCCAGACGGTGTTTGGGGCGGGGCTGGCTTCACCTGTGGGCCATCGGATGAGGGCGGTTTGGACGAATTCGACGAATTCTGACCGAGCCGGGCTTCGAGTTCGGCGACGCGGGTCTGGAGGATGGCGACCTGGGCGGCAATGGTTTCGAGTGAGCGGATGTACGCCTGCACGGCCGGCGGCAGGGCGGCGAACAGGGTGTCGGGGAGTGGCGGTGGAGACATCATGCCGTCAGATGGAGTACGAGCTACGAACCGAACCGGCTACCCCCTGTGAACGGTTACGACTCCTCTACCCCCAGGAGTTCCCGACACACCCCGGCCGTTTTCGGACACGAACACGCGACACCCCGCGCGAGCAGGGTCTTCACCCTCGCTCGCAGCCGCGACTGGTGTGTCTGCCAGAACCACTGTCGAGTTCGCGTCCCGTCCCGCACTTTTTGCCAGTGCGTGAACAGGATGTCGGATTGGGACAACAACGCGGTCCCAATCTCGCTTCCCGCATTCTTCCGATCGATCATCGCCTGAAAGTCCCGCCGCAGGTGGGCCCAACAGACCTGCCGGCGTGTCCCAGCCAAGTGGGTGTACACTCCGTACCGGTCGGTGGTGAGCACCCCCGGAGTTGGTCCGACCAGGGAGTCGAAGGCGGCCCGATTGCGGCCGGGACGAATCAGGAAGACCGTCAGGACAGCGGTCACCGCCACCCACAGCCACGCCTTCTTCTTCCCTTGCTTCCAGCCCGTTTCGTCGACGTTTGCGTCCTGACCCCGGGTTTGGGTCAGGACATCGGCGTGGATCGGGGCCAATGCCCGGCTGACAGTCTGCTCCAGTTTGCTCACGGTCCCAAGCGACATCGGCAGGTCGCACACGTCGTCGAGCAGCGTGCGAATGGCCCGCTTGCTCAGCCGGCCGACCCCGCTCAGGTAGGCCACCGTCGCGGTCAGTTTGGGACCATACCCGCTGATCGTTTGGGACACGGGGACGGCGATCGTCGGGGTGTGACATTGGGGACAGGTCAGCGTATGGCGGCGGTGGTGAACCACGTGTCGCAACTGGACCGGCAGGTCGAGCACCTGGTCGACAGTTGGGTCCGGGTCCTCACCGGCGAGAGGCGTGGCACAGTGACGGCAGTGGGTCGGCTTGTGGTCGATGATCTCATCGGGCGGAAGGATCACCTGCGTGTGTTTCGTGTGGCCGGGCTGGCCGCCCCGCTTCTTGCCAGACGGTGTTTGGGGCGGGGCTGGCTTCACCTGTGGGCCATCGGATGAGGGCGGTTTGGACGAATTCGACGAATTCTGACCGAGCCGGGCTTCGAGTTCGGCGACGCGGGTCTGGAGGATGGCGACCTGGGCGGCAATGGTTTCGAGTGAGCGGATGTACGCCTGCACGACCGGCGGCAGGGCGGCGAACAGTGTGTCGGGGAGTGGCGGTGGAGACATCATGCCGTCAGATGGAGTACGAGCTACGAACCGAACCGGCTACCCCCTGTGAACGGTTACCCGAAACCGAACCCAACCTCGCCAATAATTCCTGTTACACCGGGATTGGAAAACGTGACCCCAGGTACACGACTTGGGGAGGGCGGGAACAAGATTGTGTCCGCGGTGGTTGGCGACGAAACAAAAGCTGTCGGTGTTTTGAAGGTTGGCAAACCTGATAAAGCGCTTCAAGAGGAGATTGAGCTAATCCAAGATCTGAAGGATGCAGGACTACCGACTGTAAATGTTGTCGGGACCACAGTCATAGAGAATAGGCCAGCAATCGTTATGGATAGATATGTTCTTGGCTCAAAGAGTGTGGTAAAGACTGTAAATGGTAAGCCGACGATTGTTGGGGCATCATCGATTCTGAACCAACAGAGCGTTCTGGATCTTGAAAGCATCAAGCGAACTATGATCGATAAGAAGATTAAGATCGATGATCTACAATTTCTAATCGCTGCAGACGGTCATGTGGTTGTTGCCGATCCACTGAAAGTCTTCACCGGGCAAGCGCCGTCCAAGGTTAATCTCAAGATGATTGATCTGTTGATACAAGCTGCGAAGGGAGGTAACTGATGACATTGCCGAATGCGATCTTTGACAGCGGCATTCCATCATCAAATATCGATTTGCTTCAGAGGGTGGTCGGATCCGATATAAGAAGTTTGATACGGTATAGCTGGTTGCCGCCTGAAGAAGCAGTGATTGAATGGAATATCGTTCCTCAAGAACTGCTATTCAGCTTTGCAGCTGGACCAATCCTTATCGGGTTAGATGACGGGGCAGTTATTGGTGTCGCCAGCGATCCATCAATAATTTCTGTCATTATGTGGTTAGAGTGCGATCGGGAGGGTAGGGAGAGGATTCCGAGACTTGCCGATGACAGAGAACTGTATCCGATATCAGCGACGAACGAGCAGTGGGCTTCCCCGGCCATCCATGAATTGCTCGGCAAGAAAATCGAATCCATCCGAATTTTCCAACGGCACCCAGAACTTGAAAAGTGGAAAGCCTATCCATGCGAGGTGGGTCTGCAAATCGAGTGTGTGGGAGGTGGCAAACTGCTGCTCTCTCATGGGCTTCACGACGACAGTGATGATTTCTCTGTTATCACGCCGGGACAAGTGAGCCCACTGTTAGTTAGTCGATTATCAGAATTACAGGTGATCCAGTAACTGCTTACTTATCGAATAGGCACACTTCGGCGACCGGGTCACGACTGCGGATCAGGTGTGGGCATTCGACCGGCAGACGCAGCAGTGGCGGCTGCGCCCGGTGGTGCAAACGTTCGAGAGCTTCTCACGTGGACGGTTGGCGACGGTCCAACTTTCGACCGGGGACACGATCACTGGCACTGATGGGCACGCTGTTTGGGTCATCGAAGGGGACGACCTGACCGACCGTGGCCGGCGGACCATGGGGCGGACGAGCCGCCGGGATCGACCCTGGGCCGATGGGTTCCGCTCGGGGCGTTGCGAGTGAATGACTGCGTATTGACACGGTCGGGCGTGGCTCGGGTGTCGGTTGTGGAGTTGTTCACGGACCCACAGCCGGTGTATAACTTCGAAGTCGAGGGACTGCACAGCTACGCCGTCGGGGCCACTGGACTACTCGCCCACAACAGCGATCCCTGTAATTTGGGTCTGGGCAGCGAAATAGCGGATGCCACAAAACAAGCTGCGGTCAAACCTGAGGCCCCGCGCTTGGTAGACAGGCATACCGGCATAGCCCCAGAGCAAACTTCTACCTCTCCTGCGGTCCCAACTGTCAAGGGGACACATGCCCCAGTTGCAGATGCGGTTCAACCGGCTACTGCCGCTGTGACTCAACAGCCGATGCTGCGGAGGGGATTGCGTCCTGGAGAGCCGGATAGTGGTGAAGTGGACCCCATTGTCTAGACCAAAAACATGCGATCCTTCGCTACCGCTCCCAGCAGGAATCCGCCCTGCCGTACTCGCTGTCCTGGCAAGCTTTTTCCGGCTCCATACCCTTCACGTTCGCTGAGGGTGTGGAGCCGGAAAAAGCTTGCCGCTTCCTATCACCGCGTCCCACGTCCCGCTCGATACACCTCCGCCGGTGTCCGATCGTTCAGCGACTGGTGATGTCTCGCTTCATTGTAGAACCGGAAGTATGTCCTCAGTCCTTGTCGCAGTTCTGGGACCTGCTCATATCCTCGCAAGTAGATGTCCTCATACTTGACCGATCGCCAAAGACGTTCGACAAAGACGTTGTCCAAACAGCGTCCCCGACCATCCATGCTCACCCGCGTCCCAACTGACTCCAGACGACTTGTCCACGCGTTCGCCGTGAACTGCACGCCCTGGTCCGTGTTGAACACTTCTGGCTGGCCATGGGACAACGCCTCGTTCAACATGTCCAAACAAAACTCCCCGTCCAACGTATTCGACAGTCGCCAACTGATCACGTAGCGGCTGTACCAGTCGATCACCGCCGCCAGATACAAAAACCCTGACGGCATCCCAACATAGGTGATGTCCGCGCTCCACACCTGGTCCGGTCGACTCACCGTAACTCCCTGCAGCAGATACGGATACACCTTGTGTCCACTGCCGGTAGACCGATTTGGTTTGGGATAAATCGCTTCTAGTCCCATCTGTCACATCAGCCGTTGGACGCGTTTGCGGTTGACCTCATGTCCCCATTCCTGACTCAGCCATGCCGCCATCCGTCGACTCCCCTTGAAGGGGTGACGTGTGTACTCTTCGTCGATCAGTCGCATCATGGCCAGATTCTCTGCTGTCTCGGGGACCGGTTGGTAGTACAGCGTGGAACGACTCAGTCCAAGCAATTCGCATTGTCGACGCACGCTCAGTTTGGGGTGCGTCGGCTCGATCCCTGTCCGCTGTTGTTCAATCGACATGTCCCACTTTTTTT
>JAIXLE010000257.1 GCA_026931725.1 Bacteroidales bacterium | reverse complement strand
ATATTGATCGGATCGGGGATCGACTCGACCTTGTAGAATTTCCGGGGCGACGTACCGGGGTGTCAATCCGCGGTTGGTCGCGGCTTCGGCGGCACGTTGGGAGCGGACAAGACCAAAATCACCGACCTTGGCCCGACCGCCGAGCAGAAACAGGTTCGCGGGCTTGACATCCAAATGCTGCAAGCCGTGTTTGGTGCTGATGACATCCAACCCCTCCGCGACATCGCCGAGGTAGCCTAACAGTTCATCACGCGGAATCCCACTCAGCCCCCGAATCCGGCATTCATCGAACCGATCGGCGAGATTCTGGTCGGCGAGTTCCATCACCATGAAAAGGTGGCCATCGACGAGTTCCACGCGTTCCAGGGTCAACAGGAACGGATGCCGAATCTGTTTGATGGCTTGGAACGCTTCGTATTCCTGGCTGAAAGAGTTGCTGGGCTTGGCCGATCCTTGGGCATCGTCAAAGACGAACTTGATGGCTTTGCGGAGGCCGCCGGGTGCTTCACATTCCCAAACTTCGCCAAAGCCGCCTTGGCCGAGGGGGTGCGACAAAATGTAACCGGGCAGGACTTCCTCACCGGCTGTTTTTCGGTAAGTGGGTCCGTTGGGTGTCCAGGTTTCAGCAGAAGTTGATGCGTTCACAATGTCCCCGAACTTCCGTTGGGCAGAACAGATGTTCGCGTGATGTCCATGTACTATACGTCAGATGATACACGAAATTGCCACGAAAAATCGACCCAGATCGTGCGATTGTTGATCTTTTTCATGCAACAGAGGGATTTTCATCTTTTATTCGCACTGTTTTTCGGTTCCTGCGATTGCTTGTTCCGCAGTTCGACATGGGCACGGCCCACATCCCACATATAGTGGCTGATTTTGTAATCCTCGACCGCTGTGGTCAGGTGTTCACGGGCTTTTTTGGCATCCCCTTCCGCTTCGTACCAGAGCCCAACATAAAGATGGGCGTAGAAGCGAGCTTCTTTCCCGGCATCGGTGTCGGCAGGGACTTTTTCGGCGCGAGCCAGCACATCGGCCGGGGTGAGCTTTCCCGCGAAGAGTTTTTGGATTTCGGCCATCGGCACCCGGCGATCCTGGGTCACGTCGATGAGGCTGGCACGAGCTTTTTCCCGGCCGACCACATGAGAATTGCAGAGATAGTGCCAAGCCGCGTTTTCGACATCCTGCGGGTTGGCGGTCTTGTGCGTCTCGAATTGTTTGGCACCGTCCGCGAATTTTTCCGCGTAGTAGAGGGCGATTCCGCGCCGCCAATGTTCGGGGGCGAACTTCGGATTCTGTTCCAGTGCTTTGTCGAAGTCCGCGACTGACTCGGTGAATTTGCCAAGTTTGAGTCGCGCATCACCCCGGCCATCGTGAGCGAACCAGAGTTGCGGAGCGAGCGTAATCAGTTTTGTGAAAGCCTCTTCCGCAGCGGTATTGTCGCGGAGTCGGAGGCAGGATTGGCCGAGCAGGTAGAGGGCATCCGGGTTCTGCGCATCCGCGGCCACGGCTTGCTCGGCCAGTTTCCGCGCGGTGGCAAAATCCCGTTTCTGGAAAGCGGTTTGTGCCTCCGTGAGGGGGTCCGCCGCGAACACGGCGGTGGGCGCTCCCACGGTGGTTATACCCGCGACGATCAGGGCCATTATGATCCGCGCCATGCGTATCGTCTCCAGAAAGGCCGCATACTTCCGTTCTTGCCGGGGTTCCATCGTACAACGGTTCGGGAAATCGAGCAACAGCGACCGCTCGACGAACCGGCACAGGTTCTATAATCGAGACTGTCAGTATAACTGTCCGTTATCGGGGAATGTCATCTCCTGGGAAAACATGATGGACCGGAAGGTAATGCTGCAATGGCTGGTGCCCGCATCCATGGCGGGATTGCTGATCGTACTTCTTGGCGTGTTGGTTTCGATCAGCGATTACAAGGATCCGGGTGCCCCACCCACGGGACCAGGGGCAACCGCGGCGGTTCCCGTACCGCAGACACCCATTACGGGGGATGCATCGGGAATGTCCAGTACGGATGCTAGCGGTTTGCCGCCCGTCGATGCGGAGAACTGGAAGCCCGGCCCCGGCGCGATGAAAGTTTGGGATGTCCGAGAAGGCGAAGGACCAGCCGCCGCCCCCGGTTCGACCGTGACCATTCATTACACGGGTTGGCTACTCAACGGAAAAGTGTTCGATTCCAGCGTGACCCGTGGAGACGCGACCACCTTCCCGCTCGGAAACCTCATCAGAGGCTGGCAGGAAGGCATTCCGGGAATGAAACCCGGTGGCATTCGTCGCCTCTACATCCCCTATGATTGGGCGTATGGTGAGGCGGGAAGTCCGGGCGGCATTCCACCGCGTTCGGATCTGATTTTTGAAGTCAAGTTGCTGGGTTCCCAGTAACCAGTGGGGTTTCGTGTGTTGGTGCTTTCCAGAAAGGATTGCGGAAGATGATGACGTTAGGAACCATCCGATTGTTGATGTTGGCAGCGGGTTTGATCGTTATGCTCGGAATGACCGCTGGCGCAGCCGACCCGAAAGAAGACCCCTTCCAGTTGCCGCCGCTCGATGCGAAGGAATGGAAGAAACGCGACGATGGGATGCGGGTCTGGGATGTGAAGACCGGCACGGGGAAAGAAGCTCAACCAGGGCAAACCGTCAAGGTCCACTACACCGGTTGGCTGCCCGATGGCACCATCTTCGATAGCAGCAAGAAGCGGAACGAACCGATTTCATTCGGTTTGAACCAAGTCATCAAAGGCTGGACCGAAGGTGTGCCGGGCATGAAAATCGGTGGCACACGCCGGTTAGAAATTCCTTACCACATGGCTTACGGCGAACGCGGCATTCCGGGAACCATCCCCCCCAAGGCCACGCTGATTTTTGAAATCGAATTACTGGATGTGAAGTAAATCCCCGCAGCGCGGATCGAAACGGTCACACGGTTCGATCCGCGATCTGATCCTGCCAGCGTTTCTGAAATTGCCGAACCGCATCTTCCTGCTCATCCGTCTCGACGGACCCTTTCCGCAGTTTCCGCACTTTGTCGATGGCATCATCCGCGGACAGACCCTGCGTGACGAAATACGCTGCCAGGGCGGTGCCGGTGCGTCCCTTTCCCGCGCTACAGTGTATGGCCACGCCCATCCCGGATTGCTTCGCCCGTTGACAGGTCTTGAGGATCGTCTCCATTTGCCGGGGTGTTGGCGGTGTCATGTCGGGCACGGGAACATGCACGCTCAGCAACCCCGCATCGTTGATCCAGTGACGCGGAAGGGGGTCTTCGGTGAGAGAGATCAGGACATCAATTCCCTGATTGCGCAGCCAATCCAGATCGTCCGCCAGCGACGGCATGGCCAGGGCGGCCAGATGCGGCCGTTCAACCCAGGAGAAACCCAGTGGAGTCATGGCCGCCGCACTCGTGGATGGATGGACCAAGGAGAATTCACAATAATTCTACTCCATCGCCGCGGATGTTGAAGGGGAAGCCGATGAACCCAATCACCCCACGCCCACATGACGCGGTGTGCGTTCCCAGTTTCCACCCCGGTGCAACAGACCGCCGAGCGTCACCCACGCCAGCCGCCCGACCACGAACGGCGTTTGCCACAAGCGGAATAACGCTCGACGCGAAGCACCAACACGGTATGCGGCTTGGAGGTAAAGCCCGATCGTCAGGGCACCGAGTCCCGCCGCCCAGGCCAGGTACACCAACGGGACCGGGCCAGGAGCCAGGATGGCCCAGCTCAGCGTGACCAGGAGCGTCGCCGTGAGCTGGGCGAGAATCAACGGCTTACTCATCAACAAGCGATCGAACAGGCTGGCCGTGCGTGTGAACATCGCTTCCCGCCAGCGCCGCCGTTGTTGATCCAGTCCCGCGGAATCGGTGGGTGGCGTGTTCCGCAAGTGTGCGGTGGGAACGAAAACGACACGGATGCCCGCTTGCCGCAGTTGGGCGGAGTATTCCGCATCTTCCGTGAGTCCGAACGCCTGCCAGGGGTACTGTTCGAGAACATCGCGTCGGAATGCCATGCCGGTCCCACGGAGTCGGACGTTTCCACCAAGTTGGCTCAATCCGGCCTGAACGCCGTTTTCGATTGTGGACCCAACCGCCATGACCAACCCCGCCGGCCCCGCTTCGGGATCACCCATTGTCACCGCCGCTTGAACCACTTGCGCCCCCGACGCGAGCGTCTGATCGAGTGCCAGCAGGCCATCCGGGGCGAGTCGGCAATCCGCATCGAGAATGAGAACCGCATCCGCGTTCCCCGCAAGCAGTGACGGAATACCGAACGCCAAGGCGTAACCTTTGCCGCGTTCCACCGGGTTTTGGCGAATCTGACATTCCACATCGTATTGCTGAGCCACGGCAGCGGTATTGTCCGTACAATTGTCCGCAACAACAAGCACATGCAGGAGATGACGTGGGTAACGCACATTCATCAGAGTTTGTAGCGTGGCCCCGAGTACCGCTTCTTCGTTGTGAGCGGGGACGAGAACCGCAAACCGTGTGCGTGCAAGCACGGTCGGCAACAGGGGCCGAGTGGTCCACTGGCCGAGCAGGGTGAGGAAGACATAGTACCCAGTCGCAAGGGTTGCGGGGATGAGAAACAGCAGGCAGACGACTGCCAGCATGATGCTAACCTCCTGTTGAACCAGATGAAACGGCGACAGTGTAACGCGGGATCACGGACAACGACTAGGTGAAGTGCCAGAACACCGGGGACAGCAGGAACAGCGACAAACGACGGCGATCAGTTGGGCTTGCGGGATCTGGTTCAGATCGTTATTACTACTCGCCCAACGAGGTTGTACCCCGTTCGGATGAAGTCCTGAACCGGGAACTTGGTATCCTCCCAAGTGGGACGAGGGACCGACGATGGCGACTGAAGCAGAACTACACTACTTTTGTAAGCCTGTCCGAAAGACACCCGTAGAATCAGCCGTCGAGTTTGTCCCCGTGCAGGATTTCCTGGCCGACGAACCCGCCTGCAAGGTGTTATGGGACTTGATCGGTACGCAGTTCCGCACCCGGAGCAAGTTCCTCGCCATCTGGTCCGCAGTCCGATATGTGGCCGTTCACCGCGACGAAAATGTCGAGGTCGATGGTTTGTTACTCGTCTCCGCGCCGGTCAATTGGCAGATTGATTATGTCGTGGTCCGATCCGATCGGCGCGGACATCGGATCGCGTCCGCGTTGGTGAAAGCGACCCTGAATCAGGCGCTGTTGCACCAAGTGCCCTATGTCATGCTCACGTCCAAGGAATCGCTGCGTCCGTTGTACCAGGGGTGCGGTTTTGATGTGATCACACCCGGTATGAGTCCTACGCAGGGACTCGCGGCAACCGGGTAAGCGTTGGCGTATCATTTCTCTCTCCACAATCTGATTGTCTGCCCCAAAATATTGAGGAGGATCGACGACGATGTGTGGAATTATCGGATTCACCGGGCAACGGGAAGCCACGCCCATTTTGCTCGAAGGATTAAAACGACTCGAATACCGGGGCTATGACAGCGCGGGACTCGTGACCAATTTCGATTCGGTCCTGCATGTCCGTAAGAAAGCGGGACGTATCGCGGAACTGGTGCAAGTTGTGACCGACCGACCCGCACCGGGGAACTGCGGTATCAGTCATACCCGCTGGGCCACTCACGGTGGTGCCACGGATCGCAATGCCCACCCGCACCTCTGCGCAACCGGCGACTTTGCCCTGGTTCATAATGGAGTCATCGAAAACTACCTCGCCCTCAAACAGCAGCTCCAAGCCGAAGGTGTCTCGTTTCGATCGGATACCGATAGCGAAGTACTGGTCCATTTGATCTCGCAATGTTATGACGGCGATCTACTCGCCGCCGTGCGGGAGTCTCTCCGCGTCGTCAAGGGAACCTATGGCGTGGCGGTCATGTGTCGACAGGAACCGGGGACAATTATCGGGGCACGATTCGGCAGTCCGTTGGTCCTCGGTATTGGACCTGATGGGACGTATCTGGCTTCGGACGCGAACGCATTAGCGGGATACGCCGAGGAAGTCGTCTACCTGCAGGATCGGCAAATCGCGCACCTCACCACGACCGATTTGACCATCCGCGACGCGGACTTCCTGACCGTATCCGCCGTGACCCACGACATCACCCATGTCCTCTGTGATGGGGACACGGACAAAGGCGATTTTCCCCATCACATGCTCAAGGAGATCTACGAGCAGCCAGAATCCATCGCCAACGCTCTCCGAGGACGACTCGACGATACCGATGCGACGGCGCACTTTGGCGGGTTGAACCTATCCGCTCAGCAATTGCGGCAAGTGGAACGGGTCATCATGACGGGGTGCGGCACCAGTTACCACGCGGGACTCGTCGGGGAGTATCTATTCGAGGAACTGGCACGACTACCCGTGGAAGTCGAATACGCCAGCGAGTTCCGATACCGCAATCCGCCCATCGAACGCAATACGGTCATCCTGGGTATCACGCAATCGGGCGAAACGGCCGATACTCTGGCCGCGATGCGTGAATCGAAGCGGATGGGACATACAACATTGGCCATCTGCAATGTCGTCGGTAGCACCATCGCACGAGAAGCGGATGGCGGTGTCTACCTACGGGCAGGGCCGGAAATCGGGGTCGCCAGTACCAAGGCGTTTACGTCCCAGGTTGTGACCTTGACCATGCTGGCCTTGTATTGGGGACGCTTGCGACATTTGTCCCTGCCTCAAGGTGAACGGATCATTCGGCAACTGCGATCGCTTCCCGAGTTGGTCCGGCGAACACTCGATTGTCATGATCGGGTACGGACCATCGCGGAGCGCTATGCCGATGCCCAGAACTGCCTGTATTTGGGACGTCAGTACCTGTTCCCAGGGGCGTTGGAAGGGGCACTCAAACTCAAGGAAATCAGCTATCTGCATGCGGAAGGTTATCCCGCCGCCGAGATGAAACATGGGCCAATCGCGCTGGTCGATTCCGAGACACCCAGTGTCTTTTTGGTTCCCCGCGGGCAGACATTTGAAAAAGTCCTATCGAACATGCAGGAGATCAAAGCACGGGGTGGACCCGTGATTGCCGTCTGCAGTGAGAATGATGATGAAGTGGAACTCCTGGCGGATGAGGTGATCCCCGTGCCGGATGCGCCAGAGTATCTGCAACCGATTATCACTGCGATTCCGTTACAATTATTAGCTTACGAAATTGCTCTGTTGCGGGGCTGCGATGTCGACAAACCCCGGAACCTCGCTAAGAGTGTCACGGTTGAATAATGTTTGTACTAATCGGGCAAATAACCATGCGATCGCTTCCGAGACGCATGACGATTTGCCAATCTGCACGGGTAGACATCCTCATGCGACTATTGGCCGTTCTCTGCATCCTGTGGTTGGCCATACCGGCTCTCGCCTGCACGTTCTGTAGTGGTGGCCTACTCTCGCAACAGACTCTCCGGGAGCAGTACGCGCAGGCCACGATTGTCCTACAAGGTCGCCTCAAGAACCCAAAATTCAGCCCGGATGGTGTCGGCGGCAGCACGGAGTTGCATGTTGAACATGTCCTCAAAGTGGAAGCCAATTTTGGGACACCCAAAGTGGTTGTGATCCCACGATACCTACCAATCATCGGGGACACCCCATCGGATTATTTGGTCTTTGGGACTATTACGAACGGCCGATTCGATGTCACTTATGGACTCCCCGCTACCGCCACGACAGCCGCCTACTTGCGAGGGCTCGTCCAGCTACCCAAAGAAGGGACCACCCAGCGGTTGGGATACTGTTTTCGTCACTTGGACTCACCCGATGCCGCCATCGTCAAAGATGCCTACTTGGAACTCGGCAAAGCCAGCGACAGCGACTTGATGAACGCAAAAGCCGTCTTTGATGCAACAAAATTGCGACATTGGCTCACAGACCCGCAAACGCCCGCCGAACGTCTGGGGGTGTTCGCGTTGCTACTGGGTGCGTGTGGACATGCTGAGGATGGAAAGGTCTTTCAGAAACTGCTGCAAGAGTCGCCACACCCAGAGCGAGTCCGCGGTAATCTGGGAGGATTATTGGCGGGGTTCATCCTGCTGAATCCGCAAGCCGGTTGGGACCAGACCGCGTCCCTTCTGAGTGATGGGACACAGCCCATCGCAGGACGCATTGCAGCAGTGGGAACCGTGCGATTCTTCCAGACCACCCACGCGAAAACGTCGCGTCTCGCAATTCTAGGCTGTTATCGGAAAGTGATTCAACAGGGGGAACTGGCTGACTTGGTCATCGAGGATCTGCGCCGGTGGGGTTGGTGGGAACTCACCCCCGATGTGTTGGCGGCCCTGTCCGCGACACCGAACCCGCCGCCGATTTTGCGACGGGGTGTGGTGCGTTATGCTCTCTCCTGCCCGGACGCATCCGCAAAAGTGTTCCTCACGCGGATGCGACAAGTAGACCATAAACTCGTTGAGAGTGTAGAAGAGTCCTTGAAATTATACGAGGCCGCCCCCGCGAAACCGTGACTGTTTGAGGACATTTGGCCCTGTCCCCAAACGGCCATGGGGGCTATTGGGGTGTCTCACTTCTGCCTGAGAACAGCATCGAATAGCTTGTAAGCCTCCTCCCGCATTTCAGGCGGGAAGTCGTGGGGACAATCCGGGTGCAGTACCCGTAACCGTTCAGGATGGCCGTACAGTTTGTATACGGCATTCGCGGCTGCGGCGATGCGATCCACACTTTCATGCTGAAAGTTGCTGTCCTTTAACGGCGCGATAATGAGGACATTGCGTGGAGCCAGTGCCCCGATCATTTCATGAAAATCAAACGGGATCTCCGCGAGACGGCCACGATAATCGGCGAGTTTACGCATGTATCGGGTTTGGCACCAGCCCTTCTCGGGGAACCAATTCCGTTCGGCTCCACCGTAGTAATCCAGGTACGAATCCAGACCGCAACTCGATACCACGGCGACCAAACGGGAATCAAAAACGGCCGTGTAGACGGAATTGTGCCCGCCGAGGGAATGTCCGATCGTACCGAACTGTTTCCCTGCCACGAACGGCAGTGATTCGAGCAGGTCCAATCCTCGGATGTTGTCCCAAACGGCCTTCAATGTCCCACTGTCCCAGCCGAGTTTCTTCAAATCGGGTTGGTACTTGGCCAGTAGGGGATAATTGGGGGCGAGTGTCACATAGCCACGTTCGGCCAACTCCGAAGCATAGCCCCGGTTTTGGCGTCCCAATCCGACCACGGTGCCGTGTCCAATCGTGTTGTCCGTGCCGTGTAAACACAGGACTCCCGGCGCTTGGAGTTTTCCCGCGAGGACATCTTTGGGGATACATAGGTATGCGGGCACCCGACTGCCGGGCTCGCTGGAATAGGTCACGAGTCGGCGAACATATTTCCCGAGATCGACCTCCTCTTCAATTTTCATGTCCAGCGGGCAGCGTTTCTCATTTCCGGGGAGTTTCCCCATGACCGATTCCATGCCGCGAACAATTTCGGCACGGCGTTTTTGCCAATCATCAGTGGTTTTCACCGGGGCAGGTTTGCCGTCATCCCCGCGGTAGAGCAACAATTGATCGCGGGGCAATCGTCCCGGATCCGCGGCCAGGACATCTTGTGCCATCGCACCGGCATACATCGCAAAAACAAGAACCGCGAGACGGAGAGTCATAGTGAACCTACTTGTAAAAAATGGGACATCGTTTCTGGGTCAGTTACCGGGCTCCCGCAAGGGTAAGTGTGATCCGATAGAGGGACTTCCCGGCAGTGATGTAAAGCGTCTTGGAACCCACCGGCGCGAAGCAGACATTGGACGGGTCTTCTGGTGTGGGGATAAAACCGACCTTCTTGCCATCGGGAGCAAAAATCGAAACGCCCGCCGTCTTTCCGGCCCCAGCCGTGGCCACGATCAGACCATCCGCAGTCACGGTCATCCCGTCGATCCCACGGTCACCCTGGAAGTCATATAGAACCTTGCGACTCCCGGCACGGCCATCCGGTTTCAAGGCATAAGCGATGAGAAAACGGTTTCCCTTGGGGGCACCATTATTGTCGGCCAGATAGAGCGTCTTGCCATCCGGGGAGAGGACAATCCCGTTGGGCTTCGTCGCATCGGAAATGACCTCCATGACGGTCCCATTGGGGTCGACCCGATAAACCGACTCTGAGTCAATCTCACGGGCTTCGCCTCCGACGTAACGCGGATCGGTGAAGTAGACACGTCCCATCGCGTCCAATGTCAGGTCATTGGGTGAGTTGTACTTCTTCCCTTTGTAGTTATCTGTCAGTGCCCGAATGGTGCCGTCTTTCTCGGTGATGCTGATACGCCGGTTCCCGCCCGTATTGGCTCCTTCACAGGCAATGAGACGGCCTTGTTTGTCGAACTTAAGTCCATTCGACCGACCGCTCGGGTCACGGAATGCGGTGGTTTTCCCGGTCTTTGGGTCGTATTTCATGATCCGATTGCCGATGTCCGAAAAGTAGACGCACCCATCGGGACCAGGGGTTGGACCTTCCGTGAATTCACCCTTGTCCCAGAGCTTTTCGAGCTTGGCACCCGGTGCCGCATAAGTGGGCAAGTCAGATGCCGAAACCGAGGCCGTCAACAACAGGAGGATAGGCAGTGCGTAACGCATAATTGCAGGCTCCGAATCAAGGGGTGTGGGATACTTATTGGGACTTTTTGGAGAACTGCCAGTTCTCATCGAATAACCCGGCGACGACAACTTCCACGGCTGCGGGATCGTCTTTTGTGGGTGTCGGTTTCAACACGGCCCAGTCCCCAAGTCGGGGGTACAGCAGGGCATTGGTTCCCCGAAAATCGGCATCGTGAAAGGTGTGACCGGAATTGAGAACAACATAGCGTTTGGGGTTCAGCGGATTCGGATAAATCAGCACGGGGACATGTGTCCGCGCATCGTAGGTGATACCGTTGACAATGAGCTTGTCTTGGGTCCAGGTGATCGGCAATTTCGGGAGGACTTTGGCGATCAGCGGGTTGCTCCGCGGATCGCCGAATAGGACCAGATTCCCAGTGAGTTTGTCCCCCATTGGTAATGTCCCGCGCATCCACTTATCCCATTCTTTCCCGAAACGAGACAGCGATGCCGCGATCGAGGCATCCGTGGTCGGTGATTGCCCTGCTCGCGACGGTCCCAGAACGCGGAACTCCGCTCCAAAGGCATCGTCGATTGGTCCTTGCAGTTGACCTTGGGTATCGCTCCATTTGAGTAAATGTTCCGATCTTTCCCCTGGGGGCGACGCGTGCCATTTTCCCTTGGTATCCTTCATCAAAATGAACGGCTTTGCGTTCGATGAGGAACCCACTTTGGGGACAGAGACAGATTGACCATCGACCGTAAGCGATGCGATACCCCCCATCTCAACCGCGTCTGTGGTTATTCCCAATGCTCGGATGTTGGATGTCCGAATTTGCATTCCGCTTTTGTCCCAGGTGCCATCGAGTACCGCTTTTTCGTACTGTTTGTCCAAAGCGTGAATGGTGGCCCACCCCGCATGGCCATAACGCGGCGTGTAGGTCACAAATCGGACACGGCGATCTTTGGGGGCGGGAAGGGCCATCATCCTCTTGTACTCCGCTTCCGCTTTGGCCTGCCATTCCGGCGGCATGCGGTGCTCGAGTCCTGGCGCGATCAGATGCGTAAACCGAAGTGGTTCCGAGAAGCTCTTGAGGACATTTTCGATATTGTCGGCCGCTGCCTTCTGTGCGTCCTTTTCACCGGAATAAGCGACAACCGGGACATTGAAGGCATTCTCGGCGTAGTCCACCGCATCGTAAATGTGGAGACACTTTTCCTGATACTCTGGCAGTTTCGGAGGCAGATTGCGAATGTATCCGCGTGTCGTCGTAAATCCGGCTCCAGGGCCAATGACCGAAAATTGGAAGGGATGATGTAAGCCAATGTGCCAAGTGCCTGCCCCGCCCATGGAGAAACCGCGTAATACTGGCCGTCCCATTTTATGGGATAGGTCCGCCTGGGATATGTCCCATATCGGGCGGGACAGAAAATCCGCTACGGACTCGAACACATCCGCCTCACCGGCCCAACGGTAGGCATTGTTCCCACGGCCATACGGTTCGAGGATAATCGCCTCCTGGGATGTCCCCGGTTTGGCGATCTCCGCAGCATGGAGGAACTTGACCTCATTGATTGTGCTGTCCCGACCATGGAGGACAATGTCGATCCGCCATTTCTTATCCGTACCCGGTTTGTACCCCGTGGGAATCGTCACGCGGTAGGGTTGAGTCGAACCATCCACGCGGGATTGATACCCCAAGATGATCGGTTTGCCGCGAACATTCCACCAGGGTGATTGGCCGGTTCGGGCGGCCTGGGCGCGCTCGAATCCCGCGTTGATGATGCGTAAAGTCTGTTGGGCAGAGTCCTTTTGTAGCCAATCGCCATGCCGCACGATCCACTCAGCCGCTTTCCGGTAGACCTGCACATCCGGTCCCGTGTTGGCGACGGCTTTTCGCAATTCCGCGGTCTTCATCTCGATTTGTTTGAGGGTTGCGGCATCGGGCGGATAGGTTTTCGGTGTGGGGAATCGGGGCTGCGCGAAGCCTACACCCGACCCCAGGGCCGAAACCCAAACAATGAGCGCAAACCGGAGTCGACAACGCATAGGGCTGTTCCGTATGACAGGAATTGCGGGCAGTGATGCCGACGTTACCCGGCGGCGGCCGTGTTGGCAAGCGCCCATCTTCCGAACCGTTCTGACATTTTCGCCAGCCAATTCGAGAATGAATGCCTACAATCCGAATGCTGTCGACATCGAACACCGGCGGGCGGGTCTGCCGATTCGGTGCTTTTTCGCATCCTGCAGGGCACGGATATGACATCAGCATTCGCCATCCTTTTCACCATCGGAGCCTCCATGAGTGCTGCCCCCACAGCCGCGAATCCTGTCGTTGAGGTTGATACCAGCCTCGGGAAATTCAAGATTGAACTGTTCGCGGACAAAGCCCCCATTACCGTCAAAAACTTCCTCGGGTATGTGGAAGACAAGTTTTTTGATGGCACGATCTTCCACCGCGTCATCGGCAAAGAGAACGCTGGCAACGACTTCATGATTCAAGGCGGTGGGTTTGAACCGGGTATGAAGCAGAAGCGAACAAAAGCCGCTATCAAGAATGAATCATCAAACGGATTGTCGAATCTGCGTGGCACGATTGCGATGGCACGCACCAGCGACCCGGATAGTGCCACGGCTCAGTTCTTCGTGAACGTCGGGGATAACAAATTCTTGGATGCACGCGGCAGTGCGGCAGGCTATGCCGTCTTCGGCCGCGTGACGGATGGAATCGAGGTGGTCGACAAAATCAAGGCCGTTGAAACGGGCAGCCAAGGTTCGTTCGAGAACGTACCCAAGAAGGATGTTGTGATTAAGTCGATTCGCGTGGTGAAATAATCCGAAAGGTTTCAGGTTTCAGGTTTCAGGTTTCACGCTGAAACCTGAAACTGGAAACCTCAAACCCGTTCGTTCATTCGGCGGGTTCGATCTCGGCGGTCATCGAACCCTGACAGCGTTCGATATTGGGGTCAGGACCATAGGCGTGAATCTGATCTTGCTTGAGTTCCGCATGTTCGAGGGTTGTGGTGTAGACAATTGCCCGACCCGTTTTGTCGACTTCTTCCGCCAGTTGGTAGCCTTTTTCGACCGGGTGCCCAAACAATTCCTTCAGCATCGTGATGACATAAAGATAGCTATGATCGTCATCATTCAACAGGATGACGTGATACGGCGGTTGAAACCGAAGTTTGTGGTCGGTTTCGATTTCTGGAAGTATGGCGGGTTGACTCACGATGTTCTATCCAGAACGTGCCAGGGAGAATTCAACGTACCTGTTACCGAGAACCTGCGGAATCGGTTCCATCTGGGCGAGACTCTGGAATTATGACCCGTTGAGATGAAACCCCGGTCACAGGGCCGGTGACATCCAATCGCCCGAAGCAAACGAGGGCAATATCATCGTTTTGTGGGCGACCGTTCGCGTGAGTCCGCACGGCACGGACCAGACGTTCCCCGATCTCTCGCGGGGGGATGTCCGCGATCGCGGATTCTTCTTCCAGCGCGGCGTGAACACGGGGCAACCCGAACAGTTCCCCCGCGGGGTTCATGGCCTCGGTGACACCATCGGTACAGAGCATGAGGGAATCGCCGGGGTCCAGTGTCAGTGTCACGGAAAGATATTCGTACCCCGGAACCAACCCCAGCGGGAGCCCGCTCATCGCATCGGAAATGATTTCGTCGATTGCACCCGTGGTAGAGCGATACCGGAGTGGGTTAATGTGGCCGGCATTGACTACGATGACTTCATGGCGAACCGGATCTAACACCAACGCGGCCAGCGTCACGAATCGGTCGCCGATTCCCCCGTGGATCAATTGTTCATTCAACAGTGATACCGCCTGGGCGGGATTCGGCTGAGTCAACATGCAGAAACGCGCTTCCGCGCTGAGTTTCGCCATGAGTAATGAAGCCGGAACCCCCTTGCCGGCGACATCTCCCAGGACCACGGCCATTTTCCCGCCGGGAAGAGAGATAAAGTCATAGTAATCGCCACCAACCGACAACGCCGCGCTGTAGAAGGCAAAAAACTCGTAACCCCCGATAGCGGGAACCTTTTGCGGTAAGAAACCCAATTGGACCGATTTGGCCAATTCGATCTCTTGTTCCTGTTTTTGCCGAGCCATCATGATCGCGTGGACTTTGGCTTTCTCGACCGCGACCGAGGCCAAATTGCCAACGATGGTCAGGAGTTTGAGATCATCTTCTTTGAATTTCTTGAAGTAGTCGTGCGAATCCAGTTGGATGACACCCAGCGGCTTGCCCTCACTCGTCGCCATGGGGACGCACATGACCGAGCGGATTTGCAGCGAGGCGATCGATTGCGCGGCAGCCAATGAACTTTCCGAAGCGGCATCTTCGGTGAGGTAGCCTTTCATGGCTTCCAGGCACTTGCGGACGATGGTTTTACTAAACCCTTCTTCGACCCATCCTGGTCGCCGCCCTTTTAAGAAGGTGGGCACCAGTCGGCCCGTCTCGTCGAGCATCACGATCAAACACCGATCAGCTTGACGGAATACCTCAAACAGAGAGTCCGCGATTTGCGGGAGTAGCGGTTCCAGCTCCAAGGTTTTCGAGAGCGTCGTGCTAATGTCCAACAGTACACGGAGTCGTTCCGTGGGTTGAACGTCGAGCAACTGCTGCGCGGCGGATTGCGGGACGGAAGATTGAACCGTCGTGGCCACTGTCTCGAAGGGATCAATATCGGAGTCGTTCCGATCCGGTCCAAATTCTTGGGGGAGCGGTGCGGGTTTTGTCGTGGCGGGGCGTTCATCGGAGAACAGAAACAGAAAGTCGCAGATTTTGATACGGTCGTCGTTCTTGAGTGGAACCCCCGCGTCGATTTCCCGATTGTTGAGATAAGTTTTGTTCCGGCTTTTCAGGTCTTCGAGGATGAATTGGCCATCGGCTTGAATAATCTTCGCGTGACGGCGGCTCACCGCGTTGTTTGGAACAACCACATCACAATTTTCTTCCCGACCGATGACGGTGGTGGGTTTCGTCAACGGGTAAGTTTGCCGAGTCCCCGGACCATTGGGGGATTTGAGTAAGATCAAAGACGGCATAATTTCGCGCGCGTTGACGGTAGCCCAGTGGAGTCACCAGTATTCAGCATCTGGGCTATATGAGAAACAGTGTACCGGACTCAGACCCGGATGCAAGCGTTGAAGTACGGGGATGGCCGATTCCATCATCTCGACCGTTTCGGGGTCGACTTTATAATCTAAACGAATCGAAAACCCGGAACGAAAGGATGAAAGATGAACATTCCGTGGTGGGGCTACGTTGTGATGGCGGGGCTGTCGTGGGGAACGTATGTCCCGATCATCTTCTATGGCGGCTCCGAGCTGGGCGGGAAGGCGAACGCCCGTCTGCTGGCGATTCTCTGTGTCGGCGGTGCCTATTTCGTCATTGGGGTGCTGTTTCCGCTGTTTCTGTTCCTGACCGGGCAGCAGCAATTCCCGTCGCCGGTGAAGTCAACCGGGTTGGTCTTCGCCTCCCTGGCCGGGATGGCGGGTGCGGTTGGGGCGATTTGCGTGGTCTTCGCCAGCAGTGCGGCCATGCAGACCGGGTTGGCCCAGAAGGCCATCAATCCCGACTTCAACCCCGCGACCTATCGGCTCCTCATCGCCCCGATCATTTTTGGTCTGGCTCCGGTCATCAACACACTGGTTTCGAGTGTGTGGCACCCGCAAAAGGACAACCCGTTCCATTTCGGGTTCGACCTGCCCGGCTGGAAACTATGGGTCGGCGTGCTGTTCGTGGCCATCGGGGTGGCAATTGTGCTGTACTCGAAGGAAGAAGCGGAGGAAAAGAAGAAAACTGGGACACCACCGCCAGCGGCGAAGACAATCGACGCACAACCAGCCAGCATCCCGACTCCTCCGGGGACACCACTTCCGGGGACACCGCCGACACAGCCGTAAGTTCACGGTTGCGGTGCAGGCACCCAATCCGTCACGATCCCGCTGAGGTTGCCGAACCCTTGCGCGGGATCAATGGGCGTGGTAATTTCCAGACGATCGCCATTTCCGCTGACGTTGGCGGTGTGAGCCGCGATCCGTTTTCGCATGGCGGCGGCGGAATCGGTGGTGTCCGTGGTGAGTCGCACTTTTAACTGCAAATCGGGTTCCAGAGACAACCCAACCGCGAACGCACGCAGGTGGGACAACCGCTCGGGCCAATCGGGGTTCCGGTTCCAGCCTGCCAGCAGTTTCACGGTCGGGTTTTTGGACCAATCGCGTTGATCCGTCACGATCCAGGCACAGGAAGCTGGGCTCAACTGGGTGAGTTCGGAACGCAGATGCCCGGAGAAGGCCGGAATACCGATGCGTGGCTGCTGCGCGGCGGCGGTGAGCAGTTTCCCCTCGGTGGCGATGATGTACGTTTTCGCGTCGCGTTCCAACAGTTCCAGTGGCAAGCCGTTGATCTCGATTTTCTCGTGCTTGCCCGTGCCGGGCGCAGCGGATCGTTTCGCTTTCAGTGCGGCTCGGAGTGCAGCGGGATTCTGCAACGGTTTGCGGAGCGTCAGCACGAACACGCCTTGGGGAATGGCGTTATCATCTGGGAGAATCAACCCGGCGACTAAGGATTCCACATCTTCCAGAGGGACAGCAGCAGTATCCAGGAATGCCATGATGGGTTGTGGCAGTCCGAGTTTCACCAAGAGTTCCCGCACTTCTGTCTGTGTGCGTTTGGCGTAGATGCCGAGGGCACTGGGTTGTACAGCCGCGATGAAGTGGCTTTGCGGCGGGAGATAACCCAACCCCGGTAGCACCGCGGGGGGATGCGTGGTTGCCAGTTTGGGTTGCGGGGCCGTTGCGGCGGTGGGCTTCGGCTTCGCCGAGTGGGGAAGCAGAAAGAACACAAATCCAATGGCAATGAGAACCATGAACCCAACAGACAGCAGCACAAGCGATCGCAGTCCGCCTAGACCAATGGGCCGATCCGGGGTTGCTGGGGGGGGTGTCCCATTCACCGATACGGGTAGGATTCCCCGTTCTCCTCCCGGAACCGTGGGCGCATCGGCGGGATTGGTGATCGCAAAATACTCCCCACAACGGGGGCAGGAGATACGCCCCGTGTCCGAAATGTGACTCGGATGGATTCCGGTATTGCAGTACGGACAGGAAACCCGTTCGATCATCTTCGGCCTCGTCGATTATTCGTCTTCATTGGGGGGTTGGCCAGGCCGGTTCATCGCTTCTAACAAGCGGAGGAAGCCCGTTGGTGGGGCGGGGCGGGTGCTGCGGGAACGTCGGGCGGGCGGCTTGGGCGGCTTGATGGTCTTGGCCTGGAACAGGGCCGGTTCCTGTTCGAGAATCTGGTCGATGACCCAACAACCGCGAATATGGCAGGGGCCATCGGGGGCGTGAACTTCGGTGCCCCGGCAATGCCGTAAGACGGCTTCTTCATCACAATCCGCATCCAGCAGGGCATCCGCCAGAATGGGCAAACGATCGAACGCCCGTTCCGCATAGATGGCGTGGGCCAGTCCCATCACGGTATCGGTGCGCCAGTGCGGTTCAAAGCGATATGGTGTCATCGGATTGCCGACGATTTCGAGAAGAAATCGCCCCATCGCTTTCCGATCTGCTTTTTCTTTCGCTTCCTGTAAGTCGTTTCCCCGATAACCCAAGTGCTCTTCCGTGCGGGTCACGGTATCCTGGGCTGCCGCCAACTGGATGTTGACGTTGCGGCCGGTATTGCGGTCAGCGGCATGGTCGCCCCGAACTTTCAGGTCGAGTGCCGTGGTTGCGTACAGCGAAGCGTGTGATCGCAATCGGGTCGCTTCGATGACGATCTGTCGCACACGTTGCAGATGATCGGCACCCGGCGTGTCGTGGAGCAGGCAGGTCATGGCAGCGATTCCCTGCTCGGCCGCTTCCCCGGCAAGCTGGATGGCCGTTCCCGCGTGCAGACTGGCAGCGCGAAAGAGGGGCGCACTCGGGTTCGTTTTCCGATCCGAGGTTTCTCGGAAGGCGTTCGGGTCCGCGTCCGGGTCCGCGGATACGACGATGAGTCGCTGGGCATCACGGGCGGCCTGAATCGCGGCGGGAGTGGCTTCCGCGATCGTGGCCAGGGTGGCGGCTGTTTGGGGATGATTGGCCACGTTTCCCGCTTGGAGTTCCGCCCACTCGACCGCGGGCCAGAACGGGTGCGAAACCGGCACAGTCTCCACGGCTCGCCGCACGACGGCACAGGCTAGTAATTGCCAGCGTCGGGGCGAAAGTCGTTCGCCGATGAGTCGAAGCATGGCATCGGGGTCTTTGACCTTGAGCCAGTCAGATTCGATCATGCGATGACCCTGAATGCGGTTACGCGACCGACCAGCAGGTCGCTTTCCATCATCATAGTCAGTCTGACGGGGTGGGAAGTCAGAAATTGATGATCGCATGACCAAGGCACCGCCGGGAGTCACTCGGGCATGGTTATCCGGCTCGTAAGTCACGCAGGGCCGTTTGGGCTGCGAAGTACCCACAAAGCCCATGAACTCCCGCTCCGGGCGGTGTGGACGCGGAACACAGATACAGCCCGGAGCGTCCCATCCGATAGGGATGCAAACTCACCAACGGCCGCGCGAACACTTGCCGGACATCCGCGATGCCGCCGACGATGTCCCCTCCAATGTAATTCGGGTTGTATCGTTCCATCCCCGATCCGTTCATAAATGATCTTGCCAGAATGATGTCCCGAAAACCGGGGGCGTACCGTTCGATCTGTGATTCGATCCGTTCGGTCATGTCTTCGTCCGAGCCGTGCGGGACATGGCAATAGCCCCAGGCGGTCTGTTGGCCAACCGGGGCACGGGAAGGGTCGCAAATACTGGGCTGCGTCACCAGGACAAACGGAGATTCTGGGGAACGGCCCCCAAAAGCGGCGGCTTCCGCTACGCTGATCGCATCTAGCGTTCCGCCCACATGCACGGTCGCGGCCTGGCGACACACCGACGCGGTCCACGGGATCGGCCCGGACAGCGCCCAGTCGACTTTGAACACCCCCGGACCATGCCGATACCGCGTCAATTGCCGACGACACCCCGCATCCAGACGATTCCCCGCGATGGCGAGCAGTTGCCGGGGCGATGTATCGAACAGGACCACGCGTGCGGGGGGCAAATCGGCCCAGGACCGCACCCAGCACCCGGTTGCGATCGTGCCGCCAAGGGTTCGCAAGTACGCCGCCATCGCCTCGACGAGTCGTTGGGCACCGCCTCGCACCACGGGCCAACCGTGCGCATGACCGACGAGTCCGAGCATCAACCCGATCGCCGCACTGGGCCGGGCTTCCAGCGGCAGCACGGAATGCGCGGCCAACCCCGCCAGAAGCGCCCGTGCGGGTTCTGTCCGAAAATAGGCTTCCGCCAGTCCTCGCCCTGATCGCAGAGCCGGTAGACCGAACCGCAGCGCCGCGAACAGGTGCCGGGGTAGGCGTGGCGGGCCGACCAGTTCTCGGATCAGGATGTCGGCATTGCGTACCAGCGGGGTCATCAACCGGCGATAGGCGTTCGCGTCCGGGCCGAGTTGCTGGGCGGTTTCCTCGACCGAACGGTAGAGTGCCACCGCCGTTCCGCCTTCCAGCAGATGAGCAAGCGGGATCGCCGGATGGCACCAGTTCAACCCCTGTTCGGCCAGGGGCAATTCTCGCAGGAAGGGAGAAGCCACGCCCATCGGATAAACAGAGGAACACACATCATGAACGAACCCGCTCCGCGTCAGCGCCGCGGAGCGACACCCACCGCCAATCGTCTCGGCTCCTTCCCGGACCAACACGGACAGACCCGCCCGCGCCAGGACAATGCCCGCCGCCAACCCATTCGGTCCCGATCCCACAATGACGGCATCATACCGTGGTGACATCACGCTTGCGTGGCTCCAACTGAGGAGGACATTTGGACATCGTTCCCGATCGGGCAGTGGGTTGTGCTGGTTACGGTTGGTATCGCGGTTGCGGTTGGAGAGTCAAGCTAGACACTATATAACGTCCGAGATTCGGTCACGGATTCATTCCGCCACGCAGGTCGGCCAGATCCTGTGGGCTGTGACTCCCCCCATAAACGAGAGGAACTCATTCTATGGCTAGCGCCACCGCTGCTCCGAAACACGAAACTTCCAGCAAAGGAAAACCATTGGCTGCCACGGATCACGCCATCGCGGACATCACCCTGGCCGGGTGGGGACGGAAAGAAATCGCCATCGCCGAGAGCGAAATGCCCGCACTCATGGCGATTCGCGCAGAATACGCCCAGAGCCAGCCGCTCGCCGGTGCCCGGATCACGGGTAGCCTGCACATGACCATCCAGACAGCCGTGCTGGTCGAGACGCTGCAAGCACTCGGGGCGCAGGTCCGCTGGGCTTCGTGCAACATCTTCAGCACCCAGGACCACGCCGCCGCCGCTCTGGTGGAACGCGGCACCCCGGTCTTCGCCTACAAAGGGGAAAGCCTCAAGGACTACTGGGACTACACCCACCGGATTTTTGAATTCGGCCCGAAAGGGACCGATGCCGAAGGTCCGAACATGATTCTGGATGACGGCGGCGATGCCACGCTGTTGATGCACCTGGGCCAGAAAGCCGAAAAAGATCCCTCGGTGATCGCCAACCCGACCAGCGAAGAAGAACGCGAACTGTTCGCCGCGATCCGGGCGAAACTGGCGGAAGATGCCACCTGGTACACTCGCAAGAGCGCCCAAATCATCGGCGTGACGGAAGAAACCACCACCGGCGTTCATCGTCTGAACGAAATGAGTGCCAAAGGCACCCTGCTGTTCCGGGCGATCAACGTCAATGATAGCGTGACCAAGAGCAAATTCGACAACCTCTACGGCTGCCGGGAAAGCCTCGTCGATGGGATCAAGCGGGCCACCGATGTCATGATCGCGGGCAAAATCGCGGTCGTCTGTGGCTACGGGGACGTGGGCAAAGGCAGCGCCCAGGCACTGCGGTCCCTCTCGGCTCAAGTCTGGGTGACGGAAATCGACCCGATCAACGCCCTACAAGCCGCGATGGAAGGGTTCCGCGTCGTCACGATGGAATGGGCTGCCGACAAGGCGGACATTTTCGTCACCACGACCGGCAACAAGAACGTGATCGTCCACGATCACATGGTGCGCATGAAGCACAACGCCATCGTCTGCAACATCGGTCACTTCGACAATGAAATTCAGGTCGCCTCACTGGAGAAATACCAGTGGGAAGAGATCAAGCCACAAGTGGATCATGTGATCTTCCCGGACGGCAAGCGGATCATCCTGCTCGCCAAAGGCCGGCTCGTGAACCTGGGCTGCGGCACCGGCCACCCCAGCTACGTCATGAGTTCGAGCTTCGCCAATCAAACCATCGCGCAGATTGAGTTGTTCCAACACCGTGACCAGTACGCCGTGGGCAAAGTCTATGTGCTGCCCAAGCACCTCGATGAGAAAGTGGCACGCCTGCAACTGAAGACCCTGAACGCGGAACTGACGGAATTGACGGACGAACAAGCCGCCTACATTGGTGTGCCGAAACAGGGACCGTACAAACCGGATACCTACCGCTACTAACCGTATCGGGCACGGAACGGAATTGTGCAGAAAACAGGAGCGGCTCAGGAACGATCATTCCTGAGCCGCTTGTTGGATGTGGGTATTTCATGGCCATCTGACCACTGTCAGGCAATCGACAGCCGCCCGGCGCGTTCGCCACGGTAAATGCGGGCAATCCGCTCGCGGGTCAGACCCAGCACCTTATCGAATCGACTCAACTTCATGCCATCAATGCTGGTATCGTAGCTCGCCAGATTTTTCAGCATGTCAATATCCTGCCGCACCTCCCGGTCCACTTCCCGGCGGAAAATCGGCTTGATAAACCGTAACCCACCCGCTGGTCCCGGATACCGCGACTTGCCGTAGACGAAGGACACCACCGCTGTGGACATCTCATCAATCGGCCAGAAGAACATATACAACCGCCAGCGGACCATCGCTTCCCGCTTCTCATCCGGGGATGTCCACCAATGGTCATAGACGGAATAAATGGGAGAAAAATAGGTCGTCCAGTCGTCATGGAACAGGTCGCCATCTCGAACACCGAGGAAGGTGCGCATCACGGGATGGAGTCGGATCGTCGGCCCGACATTGACGACCCGCACGCTGGTATCGGTTGTCTCAAAACGGACACGGACCTCGTGCATCCGCTTCAAATCGTAACCGAAAGTATTGTGAACAGTGCCGCTGTGTTCGATTTCCGTGAAATTGTCCACGGTCAATTCCAGCGGAGCCGGGACCGTGTGCCGCATATGGCCAAGTGAATAAAGCCCATCCGGGTTGATGTTGGGGAATTGGGCTTCTTTGCCACGGGTTTTGATCCAAATGTAGCCATGCTCCTCCCGTACATCAAAACTTTCTGTGCAGGTGTGCAACTTCGGGGCTCCAGGGCTTTCCCCGTTGCCACAACCGTCAAAAGTCCAGCCGTGATATTTGCACTGGATACGATCACCGATCACTTGACCGTAGCTCAGTTTGAGTCGACGATGCGGGCAGGTATCATCAATCGCCATCGCCTGCCCGGTGGAGGTGCGGAACAAGCAGAGGTAGCGGTTGCCGAGCTGAAAGCCCACCGGTTTCCGGCGCAAATCTCGGCTCGGATGCACCGGGTGCCAATGGTCGAGTATCGCCATCTGTCATCCTTCCACGCACTGAAAAAAGGTCCGAATCGACAACGGCATCCATACCATTGAAGAATTCCTTCACGCTAGCCCATCCCATCACGGAATTTGGGCATAGAATAACCGCCATGTTTACAGGACTTGTCCAAGCGTTGGGAACGGTCGCAACTGCCGAGCGAGACGGCCAGGGGGGAATGCGCCTGCAAGTATCCGAACCCGGAATGGCAGCATCGGCCATACTCGGAGAGAGCATTGCCGTCAATGGGGTCTGTCTCACCGTGGTTGCCGCGGATTCCCGCACACTGCAGTTCCAAGTCGGCCCCGAAACCTTGGATCGCACCAACTTGGGGAATATCACCCCCCACGCGCCCGTGAATCTCGAACGGGCGTTGCGTGTGGGGGATGCGATTGGCGGACATTTCGTTTCCGGCCATGTTGATGCCGTAGGCACCCTCCGCGAGCGGCAAGCATCCGGTGATTGGCAAACGGTCTGGTTCACCTATCCGCCTCAGTTTTTCGATCTGCTGGTCATCAAAGGCTCCATCGCCATTGATGGGGTCAGTCTCACGGTGGTCGATGTTGAGCGGGATCGGTTCAGCGTGATGTTGATACCGCACACGCTCGCACACACGACGCTGGGTTCGCAGGTCAACGGCGGGGCTGTGAATCTGGAATTCGACCTACTCGCCAAACATGTGCAAAAACTGTTCCAATCTCTGACGGCTACGCCACGATTCCCAATACCATGAAGCCTGACACCGAAATCCCAATCCTGCCCGCGGCGGGTTCCCCCCCACCCGCGGTGCGGAGCCCCGTTCCCGAACCGGAAACGCCCCCGGTATCGAGCGTCCCTTCGCCTCGGCAGACCCTGACGTTCCTCCGTAACCTCTTTGAAGCCCATGGCCTCGAAGCCAAGAGCAAACTGGGGCAAAACTACCTCATTGACTTAAACCTCATTGACCTGATTGTCCGTACAGCGGAAGTGGGGCCAGGGGATGCGGTCCTCGAAGTCGGCACCGGCACCGGCTCCCTGACCGCGCGGCTCGCCGATCACGCGGGACAGGTCGTCACCATCGAAATTGACAAGACGTTCCATCCCGTCGCCCGGCAAATCGTGGGACAACGTGAGAATGTCACCTATCTTCTCGGCGACTGCCTGGAGTCCAAAAGCCGCGTGAACCCCGATCTGCTGACGGCCTGGGACACGGCAGCCGGACGCCTCGCGGGAACAGCGCAACGGAAGCTGGTCGCCAACCTGCCTTATGTCATTGCCACGCCCTTGATTAGCAACCTCCTGGTATCGGAGTTGCCGATCGAGCGGATGGTGGTGATGGTGCAGTGGGAGATCGCCGAGCGTCTCCGGGCCACCGTAGGGACCAAAGACTACAACGCGCTGAGTGTGCTGGTCCAGAGCATCGCGGATGTGGAAACCATTCGCAAGGTACTGCCCGCCAACTTTCATCCTCGTCCCAAAGTGGACTCGGCCATTGTGATGATTCGACCCAATGCCGAGAAGCGGGCGCGGGTGGGAGATGTCATCCAATTCCGGGACTTTTTACGCGACTTGTACACCCACCGCCGGAAGAATTTGCGTCAGGGACTGGTCGGATGGCCGCGCGCCCGGAAAGACAAGGCGTTCGTGGATGCCCGCCTTGCCGAATTGCAGATCGACGGCTCACGACGGGCAGAGGCTTTGTCGCTAGAAGACCACCTTCGCCTGTGCAACGCATTCCGGCAGTAGGCGTAAGGTGACTGGCTCGTCCTTACTCAGTTGCCCGCAAGCTCCGGATGTCGGAAACCAGTTCCAGATGTTTTAGGAACTGGTCGACACCGCCGCAGGAACGAACCGCATCCGCAACCTGGCGAACCGTATCCGATGACCCACAGGCCGTAACCACTTCATTCACGCGGGTCACATTAGCCAGGACATGTCCCAAATCTGGAGCTGCGTGTACAACAGTGGGAGTGGTTTGCGCCGGGGCGGGTGCCGAAACCGTTTGTACGGGAGCGGGTGCCGCCTGTTCCTCATCGGGGGTTGCTGCGTGTGGGGCGGCGGATGACCCAACATTTTTTCGGAGTTCGGTGCGGACATGGTGGATGCGTTTGAAAATTTGGCGACGATCCCCCGTGATTCCTTTCGCACGGAGTTTGTTGAAAACGGTGTCCGAAGCCAGCTCGATATCCCGAAACAGGATTTCTCGAATGATCGCGGACAGTGACTGCTTGGCCATGTGGAGATCTCACGAAAAAGGTGAATCGCACTCAAGAAAAGTCAATACCTAATTTGTCCCTTATGACGGCAGCGTTGACAAGAGGGAAACGGCAAGCTGGGTAGTTTTTCAGATGTCCCAGACCGGACAACTGGACTTCCGCCCAGATACTGTGACACTCGGATAGGACGTGGACGCGGATTGGTCCCATTTCGGGAAGAGAGCGGAGAATGCCCATGAACGATCTTGCGATACCTACGATGGGTTATCTTGTGGCCCTGGGGGTCGGGTGGCTGTGTGTCTCCCCTGCCAATGCGGCGGAGAGGAAACGACCGCCCAATATCGTCGTCATTTTTGCGGATGATCTCGGATACGGGGACTTGGGCTGCTATGGGGCGGCCCCCAGCCAAACACCGCACCTGGATCGCATGGCCCAAAAGGGTGTCCGGTTTACGGACTTTTACGCGGCACAGCCGGTCTGCTCGGCTTCACGAGCAGGGCTATTGACAGGATGTTATCCCAATCGCATCGGAATTCATGGGGCGCTGAGTCCCGCAGCCACGGTCGGAATCGCGGATGCGGAAACGACCATCGCGGAGTTGCTGAAGTCCAAAGGATATGCGACCTGTGCCGTGGGGAAATGGCATCTCGGGCATCTTCCCCCGTTCTTGCCGACACGACATGGGTTCGATGAGTATCTCGGCCTGCCGTATTCCAACGACATGTGGCCCCATCACCCGGAAGCCAAAACCAAAGAACGCAGTTATCCCAATCTTCCCCTGATTGATGGGGACAAGGTTGTGGATGCCGAAATCACCCCGGAAGAGATGTCCACCTTGACCCGGCGTTACACGGAACGGGCCGTGGACTTTATTCAACGCCAGCAGGAACAACCGTTCTTCCTCTATTTCGCGCACACGATGCCTCACGTCCCACTGTATGCGGGGAAACGGTTCCAAGGCGTGACCCAGAAGGGCGTGTATGCGGATGTCCTGCGGGAAATCGACTGGTCCGTGGGCGAGGTCATCGGGGCACTGGAAAAGGCCGGTGTCGCCCAGGACACATTGGTCATCTTCACCAGCGACAACGGCCCCTGGCTCAACTACGGGAACCACGGTGGGTCCGCGGGACCACTGCGGGAAGGGAAGGGAACCGTCTGGGAAGGTGGAATCCGCGAGCCCTTCCTCGCCTATTGGCCGGGGACCATTCGACCCAACACCGTTCAACACGCCCCGGCCATGACCATCGACCTGCTGCCGACGATTGCCCATCTCACCGGCTGCGTGCTCCCTCAACTCCCCATCGACGGCAAAAATATCTGGCCCTTGATCCAGTGTGAACCGGGGGCGACCACGCCGCACGAAGCCTACTGGTTCTACTACAAGGTCCACGAACTCCAGGCGATCCGCAGCGGAAAATGGAAACTGATTTTTCCCCATTCTTATCGAACGATGCAGGGACAAGCCCCAGGGAAAGATGGGACACCCGGCAAATACCGGATGCAAAAAGTGACATCCCCCGAACTGTACGACCTCGAAAAGGACATCGGCGAACGGCATAATCTGGCGGTCGAGCACCCCGAGGTGGTGCAACGCCTGCAAGCGTTGGCCAACCGCGCCCGCGCGGATTTGGGCGATGCCCTCACGAGCCAGCGCGGGACGGGTCGGCGATCGGCAGGAACGACGGAATAATCTTGCATTCCGTGCGAAAATCGCTTCCATTCTCACTATTCCGAACTCTGCGAGAGCAACATGCCCCAACGTCATTCTTATTTCAGCCTAATTCTCACGCTGCTGCTGGCCTTCCCGGCGGCCGCTGTGGGGCCAACGATTGACCCCAGTACAGCCAAGCCCAGTGAAAAAGGCGACATCCTCTGGTACGATGTGCGGCCACTGGGGGTGGAAGGCCAAGGGTGGACCGACACCAAAGCCGTTTTTGATCGGCTTCCCGCTAAGGCGGAAAAGCAAGTTCGCCCGCCGGTCTGGTCCCTCAGCCGGGATTCCACGGGACTCTGTGTCCGGTTTGTCACGGATTCCACGGCCATTTCGGCTCGCTGGACGGTCACGAGCAAAAATCTCGCCATGCCGCACATGCCCGCTTCGGGGGTGAGTGGACTCGATCTCTATGTCAAAGTCGGCAACCAGTGGAAATGGCTATCCACGGGGATACCGGCGCAAGAAACCACGACGAAGCTACTGGTCGCGGGATTGCCAGCCGGGGAACGGGAGTATCTGCTGTACTTCCCGCTTTACAACGGTGTCTCATCGGTAGAAATTGGTATCCCGAAAGGGACACATCTGAAGAAAAGCGACCCGCGTGCCCCAGAACGTGCCAAGCCGATTGTCTTCTACGGTACGTCCATCACCCAGGGCGGGTGTGCGTCCCGTCCGGGGATGGTTCATACGGCGATTCTGGGGCGGCAATTCGATCGGCCAGTCATCAACCTCGGTTTCTCCGGGAATGGGACGCTGGATCTGGCCCTGGCGGAATTGCTCGGGGAGATTGACTCGGCTGTCTACGTCATCGACTGCTTGCCCAATCTCCGGGGGCAGCAGGTGAAAGAACGAGCCGTGCCGTTCGTGAACGCCCTGCGGAAGGCCCGGCCACAGACCCCGATTTTGCTCGTGGAAGATCGGAGCTATGCCAATGCCTATCTGCTACCGCTCCAGGCCCAGCACAACGCCGAGAACCGAGCCGCCCTCAAGGCCGCGTTCGAGTCCCTGATCGCCGCTGGGGACAAGAACCTCTATTATCTGCCCGGTGACAAACTGATCGGCGACGATGCGGAAGGCACGGTCGATGGCTCACACCCCACCGATCTCGGTTTCGTCCGACAAGCGGAGACATTCGCGGCTGTACTAAAAGGGCTGCTCCCTGTCCCCAAATAGCTTTTACCGATGTCCAAAAAATGATGCGTCCTGATTCGGGAACCAGGACGCATGCGGGTGAGACAATCGGACCAATAGAGAGCCGGTGATCCTATTACTTCGGCGAACCGAGTTTTTCCGCGAACAGTGCTTTCATCGCGGCCCAGGATTTCTCATCAGCAGACTTGTTGTAGGACAGCCCTTTCACGCCCACCTTATCAATCGTGGGCACGGTGAAACTGTGGACCGCTCCGGGGTAGGCATCCACATGCACATGGACGTTCGCCTTCTTCAATTCAGACACCATGTGATCGAGCGTCTCTTTCTTGATGAAGGGGTCATCCGCGCCGTGGGCGATGAGGATTTTGGCCTTGGTATGCTGGGCTTGCGCAGCAGAGGGGATCACTGGGGCACCGTGGAATGTGGCCACCGCGTCCAGGTCCGCGCCGGAGAAGGCGAGTTGTAAGGCGGTCGAGCCACCGAAGCAGTAGCCGATCGTGGCGAGCTTGCCGGAATCAACACGGGGGTTGGACTTCAGCACATCCAATGCGGCTTTGGCCCGACCGACCCAGGTATCAATGTCCTTGCGAACCGCGGAGGCCATTTCCCCGGCTTCCTTGGGGTGTTGGACCGTCTTCCCACCGCCGTACATATCACAGGCGAATGCGACATAGCCCAGTTCGGCCAACTGCTTGGCCCGCCCCAAGGCGTAGTCGTTCAACCCCCACCATTCGTGGACCACCAGCACGCCGGGACGTTTTTCGGTCACGGCATCGTCGTAGGCGAGGACACCATTCAGCTTGACCCCCTTGTAGCTATACTCCACCGGCTCGGTTTTCACGGCAGCTTGCAAGGATACAGGGGAGAAGGTGCAGACCATCGCGCACAGTGCGCTCAGACTGAGCAATCGCATACTGTTCTCCTGAATTCGTCAGAGCGGAACCAATGGGCGGAATCCGTAGGCGAGGATCGAGTCGACCCCGTCGATGCCATGTTATGCGGTTCTCACGCTGATGGTGAGCTTTTTGCTTTGGCGAGTTCTTCACGAATCCAACTGAAGACCGCCACGGTGGCCGGAAAGCCGATCGTTCCTGCTGCCAGGGCGATGATCTGATCGCATTCCGCCTCGGTGACTCCGGCCGCAACCGCTTTGCGCACGGCGGAATGCACCACACCTTCCTGACGGGTGCCGATGGCCAGGGCGAGCTTGGCAATGCGAACCGTTTTTTCGTCCAATGGCCCTTCGGCTCCGGCTTGCTGGGTCTGTCGCCAAGCCGCGCCGAGTTGCGGGAACCGTTCCACAAAATCCACAAACGTATCAGGCGGTTTCGGCAGGGCCATGATAGGCTCCAACGGGGTCACGCTTTCCGGGATGGACATGATTTTAGCAACCGGACTCGAAACACGTTTGCCCGGTGTGTGTTTCCGTGTTACAACGGCAACGCGAGATTGTCTGTCCCACCCCGCAATCGGCGTTTCCTTTTTTTCGGTCTGACCCATGAACCGACACTTTTGGATCGCGTTCCTGTCCCTGAGCTGGGCCGTGCCGCTTCTAGGGGCTCCTCCAGCCGATCTGATCGTCGATCATGCAAAAGTGGTGACCGTGGATGCCCAGTTCTCGATGGCCGAGGCCGTCGCCATTCGTGATGGCAAGATCGTGGCCGTGGGGAAGTCCGCCGACATGGCCGCGTTGCGTGGTCCCCAAACCCGTGTCATTGATGCCCAGGGGCGCATGGTGCTACCGGGGCTGTACGATAGCCACGTTCACCCGTTGGGGGCCGCGCTCAGTGAAGTGCGGGAAACGATCCCCAATCTCAAATCCCTCGCCGAGATATTTGCCTACATTCGAGCCGAAACCGAACGGAAACCCGCCGGAACCTGGATCGTCATTCGGTATGCTTTCCCGACCCGGTTGCGGGAAGCACGGTTTCCTACGAAAGCGGAACTGGATGCCGTGGCCCCGCATCATCCGGTGCTGTACCACGGCGGCCCGGCTGGTGTCGCCAACAGTTTGGCCCTCAAAGTATCCGGTGTCGATCGGAACACCAAAGACCCCCGGCATGGCCGGATCGTGCGTGACCCCAAAACGGGGGAACCCACCGGCATGTTACGCAATGCCTATGGTGTCCTCAAAATGAATAACACCGGTCTATCGTCTTCGACTGCGGGCAATGCTCCACTGACTGAAGCCGAGAAGATCGCCGCGGTGAAAAAATTGTTCGCCGAGTACAACAAACTGGGTTTAACCAGTGTCGGGGATCGGAACGGATCACGCGGGAACTTGGACATCTACCTGAAGCTGAAAAAAGCGGGGGAACTCACGGTTCGGGTCAACGTCGCCCGCTCGTTCAGCGCGGGCGGTTCGGCGGGCGAAGTCGCTAAACGGCTCGATGCCCTGATCGGCCCGGATGGACAAGGCGGCCCCACGGGCACGGGTGATGAATGGGTCCGCATTGGACCGATCAAGATGTTCCTGGATGGCGGGATGCTCAGCGGAACCGCGTTCATGCGGCAACCCTGGCCCAAAGGTGCAACCTATCAAGTGACGGAAGACGATTATCGTGGCCTGCTGTTCATCGACCCAGAAGATTTGAAAACGACCGTGTCCGTGGCCGCACAGAAGAACTGGCAAGTCACCGCGCACTGTGCCGGGGAAGCGGGGATGGACACCCTGTTGGATGCTTACGCGTTCGCCAACCGTATGACACCGATCCAGAAACACCGTTTCTGCATCACACATGCGAACTTCCCTTCACAACACAATCTCGAACGCTGCCGGGAACTGGGAGTCTGTGCCGATGTACAACCGGCATGGCTATACCTGGACGGCGCGACGCTCGTGAAGGAACTGGATGCCAAACGCACCCGCTGGTTCCAACCGTTCCACACTTGGCTCCAATACACGACCATCGGCGGCGGCAGCGACCACATGCTCCGTCTGGATCCATTGGAATCGACGAACCCTTGGAGCCCGTGGCTCGGAATCTGGGTGGCCGTGACCCGCACGCTGGCCCACGGTGGGGCCGTGCATGAACCAAGCGAACGGCTCAGCCGAGAACAGGCGATTCGGTTGTACACGATCAACAATGCGTACTTGCATCATGAAGAACAGGAGAAAGGTAGCCTGGAAGTGGGCAAGCTCGCCGACTTGATTCTGATCGACCGTGATCTACTCACCTGCCCAGAAGCGGCGATCCAAAATACAAAAGTTCTTCTCACGCTGGTTGGCGGCAAAATCGTTCACGATGCCCGATAACTCCCCAAGGGGTGAGGCTGTCCATGTTACTCTCTGACCTGACCTGGCCCGCCGTGCAGGCGTTGGCACCCGATACGCCGATTGTCTTCCCCGTCGCGGCCCTGGAACAGCATGGCCGGCACATGCCCGTCTTCACGGATAGCCTGCTCCTCGGAGAGATCACACGCCGGGCGCATGAACAACTCGCCGATCGTGTCCTCTTCGTTCCACTGATGTGGCTGGGGAATTCCGATCACCACATGGACTTCGCCGGGACACTCTCGGCACGTCCTCGGGTCTACCTGGACCTATTGAACGGCCTGATTGACGACTTTGTCCGTCATGGGTTTCGTCGCATCGTGATCGTCAATGGCCACGGCGGCAACGACATTCCCGGAAAACAAGCCGTGTTTGAAGCCCGGCAACGGTATCGCACAACGCCCGATCAACTGCTCTTATTTGCGACTTATTGGAACTTGGTCCCCGAACCGCACAAAGCCCACCCGGACCTGCAACAAACTCGGATGGGACATGCTTGTGAATGGGAAACGTCCATGGTGTTGCGTTTGCGACCCGAGTTAGTCGTGGACCTCGCCCAGACCGAAAATGTCCCATTCGGGAACCCGTTTGAACCGGCATCGCGGGGTTGGGTCATGCCCGATCGGAGTGTTCCAGGGCACGTCGGCGACCCCCGAGGAGCCACCCCGGAAAAAGGTGAAGCCCTGTTCGCAGCGTTTAGCTACGGTTTGGTGTCTTTACTCGAACGAGTTCTCGCCTGGGACGGCAAGAGCTGGGAAGGATAAGTCGTTCTCATCATGGGCGAATCGCACATTGACAGTAGCCGAGCCTGGAAGTGGAAAGTCTGCGGGCTGCTCCTCCTGGCCACGATGATTATGTACATGGATCGGCAGACGCTCGCCGTCGTCGCTGTCCGTGTCACGCAGTCCCTCGATTTATCGAATGAACAGTACGGGAACCTCGAATTGGCGTTCGGCCTCGCCTTCGCCTTCGGTTCCCTCCTCTTCGGCACGCTGGCAGACCGAGCGAATGTCCGTTGGGTCTACCCCTTGGCGCTGATCGGTTGGTCGACTTCGGGCATCCTGACGGGCTTTTCTCGATCCTACGAAGAACTCCTCGTTTGCCGCACAATGCTCGGTTTCTTCGAGTCCGGCAACTGGCCGTGTGCCCTGGTGATCACCCAACGGCTTCTGGCACGATCGGACAGAAGTTTGGGCAACAGTATTCTCCAAAGTGGCGCGTCCATTGGGGCTGTCCTCACGCCAGTGGCCGTGCTGGGAATTTTTTCCATCGCCGATCCGGGTGAAGATGGACGGTTAGCGCAATGGGGGCTGAGTGGCGGAATGGGCGTTGCCGTCACCGGCGAACCGCCGATGATCTGGCCGTTGCCTTTTCTGGTGGTTGGGTTTATTGGGCTGCTCTGGGTCAGTTTGTGGTTCCTGATGATTCCGGCTGGAAGTCTCGCCCGTCCCCAGGGCAGCGCCGAGTCCCAAACGTCCAGCAGTTACGGTTCGCTATTTCGTGATCGCCGCTTTTACATTCTGATTGTGATGGTTATTTGTATTTCGATTCCGTGGCAATTGATCCGCGCTTGGCTTCCCAAGGTGTTGATGGAAAGTCGGGGTTACTCCGAGACGGTGGCCCTGGGGTTCAATAGTGCCTACTACATCGCCGCGGATGCGGGGTGCCTTTTGGCGGGATGGATCACCTACCGTCTGGCGCGGGGACGGCTCGGGGTGCATGGGTCACGCGTGTTGGTCTTCGGTGTCGCGGCGGGGTTGACCTCGCTGACCGTCCTCGCGGCGGTGTTGCCCGCCGGGATTCCGTTGATGGCCATTCTCATCATCATCGCGGCGGGGTCGTTGGCGATGTACCCTTGTTATTATTCCTTTACCCAGGAATTGACGACGACAGGGATGGGAAAACTCAGTGGGACATTGGCCTTTAGTGGCTGGGTCGTCTCCGCCATCACGCAGCCCGAATTTGGTCGCCTGGCGGATGAGACAGGTTCCCACGACATCGGTTTTGCCCTGGCGGGGATACCGGCACTCATTCCCGTGGTGTTACTGTTGTTGTTCTGGCGGAAGACTTGAGCGGATTCCGCGGATCCAGACATCCGCGCCGATGGTTTGAGTTTGGACATTTTCAAACCGTATCGCCTGGGTTAATCGCTCGACCCCACGCCCTGCTACGGGCGTGGGAGCCGGTCCACCGATGAGCCGTGGAGCCACGAAGATCCAGGCTTCATCGACACAATTGGTGTCCCAAAATGACCCTAGCAATTGGCTGCCGCCTTCCAGCAACACGCGGGTCATACGCCGTTGCCCCAGTTCGTCGAGAAGGGCCGCGATCGCAATGCCGGTATCATCCGTGCGCATGGGGACAATCTCCGCCCCATCGGCTTGCCAGCCGCTGAGATGATCCAGATGGGGAGCGGTCGTAACGATCATCGTGGGATACTCGCGGGCCGTTTTGCGGAGTTGGCACTGTTCGGGAAGCAGCCCCGATGCGGTCACGATGACACGGGTAGCGACGCGTGGCCCTGCCGGGCGTGCGGTCAATAATGGGTCATCACGATGGACCGTCCCACGTCCCACAATGATCGCATCGACACGACCACGCAGTTCATGTACCAAGGCCCGAGATTCTGGGCTACTGATCCAGCGGGAATCCCCAGTGCGTGTCGCAATTTTCCCATCCCAGGACATCGCCCATTTGGCCAGCACCCACGGCCGCCCATCCCGCAGCAATTTCCGATACGGGGCATTTTGAACTTGCGCGGTGGCCTCGCCCAAACCGACCTCGACCGCGACCCCCGCCGCACGCAGGCAAGCGATCCCGCCACCTGCGACTTTCGGGAAGGGATCATGCAGGGCAACAACCACGCGCCGAACCCCGGCCGCTAGGATTGCCTCGGTACAAGGGGGCGTTTTCCCAAAATGGCAACACGGTTCCAGCGTGACAAACAGTGTCCCACCGCGTGCGCGTTCCCCGGCCGCGGCTAGGGCGTGGACTTCCGCATGGGGTCCACCGAATCGAGCGTGCCAACCCTCACCCACGCACCGATTTTCGGCATCGAGTACCACGGCACCCACCACGGGATTGGGTTCCACCGCCCCACGCCCCCGCTCCGCAAGCGTGAAGGCGTGTTCCATCCACTGTGAATCTGTAGAACATGAAGGGTATTCCATCGTCATGACGTAGTTCATCCAAGAATTATGCAGGAATCCTATCGTTGTGGTCAATGTTAATTGTATCATGGTCGTATAATTGACTGATCAGTGAGCCTCGCAAAATTGTATCGATATGGCACATTCCCGACTTGTCGATATAACAAGAAAACCTGACTGTCGATCGTCTGAAGTTTAGATTGCCGACTATGTCAGGATCGTGGTTGTTACCAGAACTATGACACAGGCGGGCAAAATGATAGAATATCAGGAGGCACGGCGAATTGCGGGAATTTTGGCTGCGGTCGGCGAACCGACGCGGATGCTGATTTTGCACCAATTGACCCAATCATCGCAATATGTCGGTCAGTTATCCGAGCAACTGGGTATCCCGATGGTGAATATGTCGCACCATCTCGGGGTGATGCGTCAAGCAGGACTCGTGGAAGATTCCAAACAAGGGCGACGGGTACTTTACACGGTGAATCCCGAAATTTTCAGTAGTCAAGGTCCGCAGGATTCGCTGGGTGTGTTGGATCTGGGTCATGTTCGTTTGATTCTCAACGCCCCATCCGCGAATGGCGACTCCGAGAGTCCAAAGGGGAAAACGGAAGATCAACCTGCGCAGCCGCGCCGCACGGCTAAGTCCATTCCCAGAGAAGAAAAGAAAAACAGAAATAAGCGGCTGTCTGGGTCCGAGCATCTTCAAAACCGCGTAGCAATGCTGAACTGGGTATTTCGCGCCTGCTGAACTCCAGTAGGCGATTCGGAAGGTGAACGCGGGACCGGATTGTGAGTTCCCCTTTCTGGATCTATTGGCACATTCTCATTACATTTTAAAATTCCCGTCACCGCAGACTCCCCCGTCATCGAAAGGTTGCGGGCCGTGCAAGATGTTTGGTGCGTTCGATACGAATGCCTCGGCGATCTGCCATTAGACAATAGGAAGTCGTATAACGAGTGCATCCACACCGTTTTACGATCCCTGGAATTGCCATGACAACACCATTAGCCCATCGCCTTGCCCATTATGCCTCGGATTTATCATTTGACAAAATCGATTCTCAAACGGTTCATGAGACAAAACGCCGACTGATCGACTCATTAGCCACGGCAGTTGGTGCCATGCCCTCGGATGCTTACGCCATTGCGGCACGCTGTGCCAAACGTGTTTCAGGCCATCCGGGAGCCTCGCTTTTGGGTGGTGGGCGTAGTAGTGTGGAATGGGCCGCGTTTGTCAATGGATTACTGATCCGGTATCTCGATTTCAATGATACTTATCTGTCACGGGAGCCAGCCCATCCCTCGGATAATTTCGCCGCGGTTTTGGCTGTGGGAGAATCCGTGGAGGCGAATGGCCGCGATTTGATCACCGCGATCGTGTTGGCTTATGAACTCCAATGCCGATTCTGCGATGCGGCCAGTTTGCGATCACACGGTGTCGACCATGTGACCTATGGTGCCATTTCTTCGGCGGTCGCTTCCTGTAAATTGATGCGACTGGATGCCACACAAACGGCTCATGCAATTGGGATTGCGGGCGTGTGCAATGTGGCTTTACGGCAGACACGCTCCGGGGAGCTGAGCATGTGGAAAGGGTGTGCATTTGCCAACGCCGCCCGGAATGGAGTTTTTGCGGCCACGCTGGCGGCGGAAGGGCTGACGGGACCGGCCCCCATTTTTGAGGGTGATCTGGGCTTCTTCAAACTGGTCACACGCGAGTCGTTTACACCGCCCCCATTCGGAGGTGAGGCTGGTAATCATGATGGCTATATGATGAACAAGACCTATATCAAATTTTGGCCTGCTGAATATCATTCGCAAAGTGCCATTGATGCCGCCTTACAACTGCGATCCGAATGGAATGGGATGATTGATCCTGGTGCCGTTGATGCATTGGAAATTGATACATTTGAAGCGTCCTATAATATCATTGGAAAATACCCGGAAGCCTGGGCTCCGCGCACACGCGAAACAGCAGACCATAGTTTGCCCTATTGCACGGCGGCGGCATTACTAGATGGTGATGTTAATCTGGATACCTTTGATGAGACACGGTTCACGGACGCAACACGAATCGGACTCACCCAGCGTGTACGGGTGCGGCTCGATCCTGAATTGAGTCCGCGTTATCCGAACGGCATCCCAAATCGACTCACGTTGCGTTTGCACGATGGGCGAGTACTCGTGCGTGAGGTCGAATTCCCCCGAGGGCACGCGGGCAACCCCATGACAGACGCGGAAGTCGAGCAGAAGTTTCGGCGATTGGTGGAACCAAAATACGGCCCACAGCGAGCGAGTGCGATTCTCGCACGCTGTTGGGATCTGGAGAATCTCACCAACATCACGGATTTCATCCGCCTGTTGGACTGATCTTGAGGGTCCAATTTATTTCACATCCGTTTGCTCCAAACGATAGATGCGGATCTTGGCATCTTCCAAACGGTTTTGCTCCGGCCAGTGGTACACCAATTGCGATCGACCGTCCTGGGCTACCGCCAGGGCGGCGGCATGTCGGGGGAGATGGGAATTCGGGGTATCGTTCGTCGCCCCCTCTAAGATTGCAAAACTCACAGACGATGCCATCGGGTCTGGTGGAATATCATACAGTGTTCGACCTGCAAAGAATTGTGCCCACTCAAACGGGTCAATAATCGTATCTGCCGCGGATGCATGTTCTCGCAGCCAACGTCCAGCATAGACATGGCCCGCGCGATTATCATGCAATGGCTTCAAGACGCTCGGTAATGCACTGATGCAAATCGCCACCAGAAGGAATCCCGCGGAGAGGCTCGCCGAAACTCCGGTACGCGTCGCTAACCAACGGCCAAGCGGTTCCAACGCCCCGGCCGCGAAGATAATGCCGATCAAGGCAATTGGGAGCATGTGACGTTCCGAGACATACGAACGACCAGCAGAATCCACTTTCAAACTCACCAGTGCCATAATCACGCAAAAGTTGATCGCCATGCACAATACGGGCACAATGAGCCACGGTTCGGCACGCAACCGCCGGCGAATGAGCCAGATACCGCCGATACACAAGAACGCGGGGACATAATGGAAGGATTTCATCCCTTCGCTCAGCACAGCTTTCACGGCCCACACCGCCTTGGAACCATCCTCGCCGGGCACAAACCACGCGGCAAACAAGGGACCAGAAGTGGAAGGCGTGTGAACTTCTCCTAATAACCGAGTCCGCCAGTTTTCCAGGCGTGTCATGCCGCTGCCGGTCGGTTTGTTGGTCAGACCGCCAATCAGAAGCATATATGGTGCGGCCGCAAGGCTGATTCCCACGACGAGCGCAGTCAAATATCCCATCGTGTGCGTGCGGGACCAACGACCGAAGGCTCCGAGTCCGCACCCGACCAAGGCCGTTGCCATGCCGACCATCATTCCTTCAGGTCGGGTCAGATAGGTCAAACCTGTCACCAAGCCACAAAGGAGGAAGGCTCCAATTCCCGGTGAGCGGATCGCCCGGACCCCCAGGAGCAACGCACTGGCGAGCAGGAACAGGTACAACCCTTCCGTCAACCCATCCGAAGAAATCCGCGCGAAGACCGGCAGACACGCGATCATCGCGGCGGCGGCGAAACCCGCAAATTTACTAAACAGCGTCCGACCCAGCCAATACACCGGAATAATCAATAAAATACCGGCAATTGAACTGGCAATCTGCGTGGCGAGGAGCATTTCACTGGGTAGGTCCAACTCGGCAAAATACCGAACGGGGATCGACGTGAGCCAGACCGTAATCGGGTAGAGGGGTGGGTGCTGCGCTTCTCGAAAGACATCCGCCAGCGTACGGCGAGCCTCACCTGCGGCATGGCCCAGCCCCGGTTGCTCAATTTGCAACGCAATTCGGGCGAACCCAATTCCGTCTCTGGCCGTCACCACGGTATGACCGATCAACCAAGCATGGATCGCGATGGTCACAAAGAGTAAAACGAGCAGCCGAACACGATCACCAGGGTCGGTAATTTTCGGCGGGGCTACGACTTCCAAGCGTGCGCCTACCAGGGCATCCATGTCACGATCCTCATGGCATTGCGGGTTCCGGTTGGCCGTCTTGTCAGTTGAGCCATCCGCATTTGCGAGCAGATGCTAGAGGACAACCGCCCCAGCCGTCAAGCCGATGTTCCCCGTTCCCGCACGCTCCCATAGGCATTTGAGATTTGTCATGATTTCCATCAATGAGACAATTGTGATTCCCGAAACGGAACTCACTTGGTCGTATGCCCGCTCGGGCGGTCCTGGGGGGCAGAACGTCAACAAAGTCGCCTCCAAGGCGATCCTCCGTTGGGCGATGGCGGACAGTACCGCGATTTCCCCACCCGCGAAGCAGCGCCTGCGTACCGCGCACCCCGCCTGGGTGACGAACGATGGCGATGTCCTCATCACATCCGAACGGTATCGGGATCAGGAACGCAATCGGCTCGATTGCGAAGAAAAGCTCGTGGCGGCGATTCGGAAGTGTCTGAAGCCACCCACCCCACGCAAGCGGACGAAGCCGAGTTACTCTTCTCAGTTGCGCCGATTGGCGGACAAACGGAAGCAATCCGAACGCAAAGATTCCCGGCGTTCACCGAATGGGAGCGACTGAGGAGCGACTGAAAAACGCCACACGCCCCGTGAACCCAGGGCGTGTTCGAGTGGATTCCCTGTGCCGGAACCAGGGATCAATCCTTCGTTTGAAAACCCATCGCATCGGCCATGCCCCGCACAATCACATTGCCGGGCGGTGAAGGTTGATGATAACCCCACATGCTGCGGAGCAGCTCAAAACTCATCAGGGAACCAATGAAGACGAGCAGCAGGCAGGGAAGCAACACGAGGGCTGGCAATGGCCCCCACGGAGCTGGCGGGGCTTCTACAGTCCGAACCGGGCCATCCGATTCGACAACGATGTCATCGTCTTCCGGCGAAACCCCACGCAACGCCTGGCTGGCAGAAAACCCACTATCCAGGTCATCGTACCCAATCGCGTCTTCATCGACGACGACCCCATCTTCCTCGACCAATTCCATCTCATCATCAACCGCGACGACTTCACTAGCACTCTCGTCATACACGGGTGCATCGTCATCGCTGATGGCAAAATCATAATCCGAACCGTCACCCTCGGCCAGTGGTGTTTCCTCATCGACGGTGACAACTTCCGATTCGGACTCATCTTCCAGAGTGGGAATCTCGAAATCCGTTTCAAAGATGTCGCCCTGGCTGGCATCGCCACTGGTTGTGCGTGGCCCCATCAGGTCTTCACTCAGGGCATCGACCACGCCAGAGTTGTCATCCAATGTCAACTCGAATTCACTATCGGCATTCAGGTTGCTCGAACGGACATCCCCACTGCCGGGGCTCGCGATGCGGTGGGATGTCTTGGGACCGCTGATGTCCTCTTCACCACTGTCCATGCTCAAATCAAAATCCAAGTCTTCCTCGTCCGAGCGGGATGCCGGTGGACTGGGTTTCCCGAGCATTCCCGAGGGGCGTTCGAGCGAGATTCCGCTATCGGCGGGTCGACCCAGGTTGATGCCGCTCAAGCCGCCACGATCCGCACCCGGCGGCGGTGAGAGATCCAGCCCGATGTCGACTTCATCACTTTCCGAACTCAGTTTCAATTCAAAGGAATCACTATCACCATCCAGGCTCAGTTCAAATTCACTGCTGCCATCTTCTGAATTGACGGCTCCGGGTGTTGGGCCGGGAATTTTGCCGGAAAGCGGGCTCGGCATCTTTTGTGATTTCGGCCCGGACAGATTGCCCAGGGTTCCACCGCCTCCACTTTTGGGGGATGCCCCCGATGGCCGAATGACCGCGGACGGTGGCCCGCTCAAATCCAGCTGAATTTCATCGGTAGGGTGCAGCCCCGCGCCGGACTTGGGGGAGCGGTGCCGCCCAGAACCCGTGGGAGGATCGACTTTGACGTTACTATCGCTGCCGGTTTGCTCGACACGCACGGATGAAGGAGGCGGGTCATTGAAATCGAAGGCGAAATCCTCATCGGAATCGAGCAAGAGCGGAACATCGGCATTGGCATTCGGCGATGCCGATGGCTGTGACGGATGAGAGCGTGCCGGGCTAGCGGCAGGGGCAAGATCATCATCGGTGAAAGAGAAATGATCGGAAGCATCCGATGCTTCCAAGTCGCTTCCCGCATCCACGGCCCCTAACTGTAGACCCGGATCGCTTGCCTCACCGAGCATACGGGCCAGTTCGTCGATGTCGGTGGAACGAAATCGCAATGTGGGACCATCACGGAACGAGCGCACGGATTTCCATTCGTCCTTGATCCGTCGCTTGAAGTCTTCCTGTGTCAAACCGAGCCGCTGGGCAGCTTCTTCCAGGGTGTATGTCTGAGCCATGTGCAGCCTCGCGCCGGGATCAAGGGACTATGGGCGCAGCAAGAGACATTTGGTCGCACGCTACAAAGTCAATTGTAAAGTGTGGCACCACCAACACAAGAAAAGTTCTCGTTTCCTTTGCCGTTTCGGGGCATTGGGTAAACAGCGGCAGCGATGATGCCGCTTATACCATCCTCAAGGGCGGGCCAGCTCTCCGGCCGGTGTCTGGTGGTAGATCAATTCCGCCAACTGCGCGAGGACTTTTCCTTCGCGGCTCGAGTCCACGTCGACCGGCAAAGTCACCCCATTGACGAACAGGGCAAAATGCACATCACGCCCCGATGCGGTGGTCATCGTGCCCGCGAGCGCCTTGCTGCGTAACAAGCCGCGATCGTTGAGTTGATTCCAGGTAATTAAAGTCCCCGTCTTCGCGTGAATCTTTCCTTGGGCGGGGCTATGGGGCGGCAGCACTTCGGATAATGTGCCATCGACTCCCATCACCGGCAGCGCGTCTCGGTAGATGGGCCAATCCGGGCGGGATGCCATACCACGCAAGAGCTGGATTACCGAGTGAGGAGTCACGAAGTCGGCCGCCGCTCCCCCGGCTCCCCCGCCGAAAGAGATCGTTTTCACGGAGACACCCAGGTCTTCGAGAAGGTTCGCCTGGAGGCGTAGACCTTCCTCGGCGGTGCGTTTCCCGGCATGGGCCGCGATCAGGCAGGGAAACGCACTCGCATACAAATTGTGGCTCACTTTGAGTGTCACTTTCAATAATTCCGAAAGTGGCGGCGAAGTATAGACACCCAAAAGCGGCAAGCCTCCATAATCATCGGAGCGTGGCAACTGGGCTCGCACTGGCCCCATCAGGGACGCGGAGACACGCACGCCGTGCCGCCGGAGCGATTCGATAAACAGCGCCCGTGCAAAGAATATCGGATCTTCCACGGGAACAATGCGCACAAGGGGTTGACTTCCCAGCGGAATCTGACCACGGACGGTGGCGCGGTTCCCGCCCAGGGTGCGGAGTGTCAACAGAGTCGAGGATACTTTTTCTCCCGTCGTAATATCCGTGTCTAGCTGGAGATAGGCCGTTTCCGGGCGTGTTCGCACAATCGCGGGGGCACCCGGATGCGGCCCTGGGCTGACGATCAGATCCACAACATTGTCATTCACCATCATCGGCGTAACCAAATCCGGGCCACTTCCCGTGGAGTGTGTCGGCTCGAATAGGCTGGCATCAATAAGGATGTCGCCCTGAACCGCTGTGATGCCTGCTCGCCGCACGAGTTTGGCAAAATGGTCCAAAGCCGCCACGGGGTTCGTCTGAGTGAGCGGAGTCGTGAACAATCCCGCATTGGCGTAGGTGTGATCTTGATTTTGAAAGGCCAATCGGCCGTTGGGGAGGGTGCGACCACCGAACGTGGGATCACCACTGGCCACGATCACGAGGTTGCCGATGAGCGTACCATCGGAGCGCAGGCCGCCAGTGCGATATAAAGGAGTTTGAAAGCGATAATCCGCACCGAGCGCCGCCAGAATGGCAGCACTGGAATAGAGTTTTGTCACGGAAGCGGGGGCAATGAGCTTATCGGCATGGCGTGCCCAAATCGTTTCCCCCGTCTTCGCATCGGCAACCAGAATCCCCCATTGTGCGGCGTGGTAATCCTTTCCGTCAATGATGTCTGCGATGGCCGCTCCGAGTGGATTGGCCGCCGAACACGGGAGTACGCCGATCATCAGTGCTGCCAGCCACCCCATCACACCGCGACTGCTCACGGATTCCCCCCCTCTGCTGTAGAATGATCACCCGAGTGGCCCGCGGTGTCGCCTGCTGGTCATCGCTCATGACACCGCGTCCCAAGTTATTTCCCCTTGCTAGGCTGCGATGGGGAATGGGTCAACAGTGGCATCAACAACTCCGCCCAGACCGCATATCCTTTTGCGGACATGTGCAAACCATCTTTGGCGAACAGTTCCGCCCGCGGTTTCCCATCCTGGCCGAGCATGGGAGTCACGACATCGACATAGTGCAAAGAGGGATTCGCCTCACAGATTTTTTTGACTAGCGCGTTCGCCTGATCTTGCGTTTCTCGTTGTTGAATCCGTTTCAGACTGGGTTTAATGGCGATGTACAGAATGCGGCACTTGGGGAGTTCTTTGTGGATGACTGCCACGAATTTCTGAAAATCATCCCGCACCTGTTCGGGGGTCCGTTTCGCGGCCACGTCGTTATCCCCAGCGTAAAACACGATGGTTGCGGGCCGGCAAGGGATGATGATGCGGTGCGCGAAGTGTGTGCAATCCCGGATTTGTGAACCACCGAATCCACTGTTGACCGCACCGAGATTCGGGAAAGAATCGGTGAGTTTCCAAAGTCGAATGCTGGAACTTCCCGCGAATACCACGCCCCCCGGCCGGATCGTCTGTTCCTTCTGCAAGGCTTCGACACGATGAATTTCTTTTTCCCAGCGCGCGAAAGGGTCCGTGGGAGTGGGAGTAGGAGCGGGCTGTGCCAAAGCCAGGGCCGCAATCCAACAGGCAGCGTGTGAGGCGAGCATCGCAATTGTTCCCAGTCAGAGAAATGATGGTTTTTCGGCAGTATACCGCACGAGTTCCTAGAATACACCCATCACCGCGAATCATTGGGGATCGCTGCGGAAACCGCCTGCGTCTTCCACCCTGGTCTGCTTATGCCGCCCGATCTACCGGAACCGACTGTTATCGAATTCGACGTTCGCACCGATGAAATGCTCCTGAACGTCGGCCCGCAACACCCGAGTACGCACGGCGTGCTGCACTTGCTGCTACGGGCGGATGGCGAGATCATCCGCGACTCGCAAACCGATCTGGGTTACCTGCACCGCTGTGCCGAGAAGGTCGGCGAGAATGTAACCACGATCCAGTTCATCCCTTACACGGATCGGATGGACTATCTCGCGGCCATGAATATGAACCTCGGCTATTCGCTGGCCGTGGAAAAACTGTGCGGTATCATCGTACCCGAAAAAGCCCGCATCATCCGGGTGATTGTCGCGGAACTCAACCGGATCGCGTCGCACTTGGTGGGCATGGGAGCATACGGGCTTGACCTCGGTTCCTTCAGTCCCTTCCTGTATGCGTTCCGGGAACGAGAGCAGATTCTTGATCTCTTCGAGGATGTCTGCGGCGCGAGACTGACTTACTGTTACGTCACGATCGGCGGCGTGCATGATGATTTGCCGCCGGGTTGGATCAACCGATGTCGACAATTTCTGGATTACTTCCAACCCCGGATTCCCGAATATCACGCCCTGCTGACCAACAATCAGATATTTGTGAAAAGAACAGCGGGCATTGGCGTGTTATCGAAAGAGATGGCCTTGAGCTACGGCTGCACCGGGCCAGTACTCCGGGCTTCGCTGAATCGCAAACGGGGCGACCCGGACTGGGATTTGCGAAAAACGGAACCTTACTGTGACTATGACCAATACCAGTTCGACATCCCGACTCCGCCATACGACTGGGCACCGCGTGAGGCCGTTGTCGGTGATTGTTGGTATCGTTTTGCCGTGCGGATGTGGGAAATTCCCGAAAGTCTCCGCATAATCGAACAGGCACTGGATCGTTACGAACAGCTCCAGGCGGAATGGTTGCATCTGCAATCGGAAGCGGAGGCAGCCAAAGCCACGCAAACACCCGAGGAAGCGAAGCAATCCGATGCCCGTCTCACCGAGGCCGCACGACAGCGTTTCTCGCACCGCGTGGAGCCGCCCCGGCACCTGCCCGCAGGGGAGAGCTATGTGGAAACTGAGTGCCCACGCGGCCAGATGGGTTTTCACGTCGTGGGTCGTCCGGCCAAGGATCCGGTTCCGTTGCGTGTCCGGGCGCGATCCAGTTGTTTCTGCAACCTCAGCGCCTTCGACGAGTTAGCCCGCGGTTCCCTGCTCGCCGATGTCCTCGCCATCCTCGGCAGCCTGGACATCGTCATGGGTGAGATAGACAGATGACAAAAATTTCCGCAAGTCGCTGCTGTTCAATGACTTGCGGAAATCGGAAAGTTCCCGAAAATGCCCGAAATCGGGCGCATTTCCCGGAACGCGGCGCATTTACGGTGCATCGCCAACTCGACATCGTAGCACCCACGGACCACCCTTCGGACACCGAGGGCTGGTCCGTTTTTGTTGGCATCTGGCCCGCCAAAGCGCTGCGCTGGGGGCCGCAGCATGAACCCGATACAACTCTCCGCTCTGCTGGTCGAACGGTTCTCGCTGCCCGCCGAAACGGAGTGGGTGGAGTGGAAGCACAACAACAACCCCGAAATGATTCCCGAGCGAATTTCTGCGTTGCGGGCTTGGCGGCGCTCTACGGGCGGGACTTCGGTTACATGATCTGGGGCGCGGAGGACGGCATGAAGAAGGTAGTCGGCACGACATTCCGACCGCGACAGCCCAAGAAGGGAAACGAAAAAATGGAAAACGGGTTGATGCGGTCGCAGCACCCGCAGGTCAGCACTCTGATACACGAGTGGTCGCACTAGGGAGTGCCAATGGTGCTGTTTCCGATTCCAAGAGCCAGCCAAGCACCCGTGCGTTTTGGAAGCGAGGAGTACGTTCACGCATCGGCAGCCTCACGAAGAAACTCAAGAAGTACACCGAGAAGGAACGAGAGCTATGGGCCATCTGCGCCCGCAAGCCGTTCGAGACGGGCATCGCCAAGCCCGAGTGAGTCCACAGTGCAGCAACCAGAGGACGAGCATTTTCCGGCGGACGTGGATTTTGGGATGTCCTTCCCGTTCGGCCTGGACAATCGCCCGTTCGCATCTGATACACGCACCCAGTGAGGCTGTCCAATTTTGAGAAGGAGGAACGGAACCGGAGAGGAACACAACCGGGGACGACAGTCCCCGGTTGTCCGACAAACGGAGATCTTGAGACACCCACATCGGGTTTGTGTATGAGAGTGGAATCCGAAATCATGCTATCTGGTTCCTCTCATCCCGCTCGCGACCTTTGGCCGCAAAGATTGTGGATATGGGAACCGAGATGTCGAATGTCTCGCCAATGAGCGAGTGGAGTAAATGCGCGAGTGGTGTATAGCGCCCCCGGTTCGGTGTGTCTACCCTTTTCCCCATCAGACCGTTTTACCGGGTTTGTATATCAGATGCCTGGCTATATTCGTGGCCGAGCATCCGGCGGAGTCGCCGAGCTTGACTGTTCAGCGTCGAATTGTTTCGCACGGACGGTCTGGAGAATCAATTCCGTACAGGTTTCCAGGCCGAGCCGATCCGAATTGAGGACCAGATCGTAAGCCGTAGCATCTGTCACCTGCCGACCGGACAACTGCCGAAGCAATTCGGTTCGCCGTTGATCCCGCAATTGCAACTCGCGTGCGGCTTCATCATGCGTGAGCCGCAACCACTGACCAAGATAAGCCATCCGCTGTTCCGCCGGTGCGACGATGCGGACGTGAACCGTCGATTCTGCCGGTAACAAGAACCCCGCCGCTCGACCAATGAGAACCGTTTCTCCCCGTGCGGCTAGGTGCAGCGTCAAGTAGGTGAGTTCTCCCAAGGGAGATGCCGCGTCCAACCCGCGTGCCTGAGTAATTTCTCGAAATCGTTGGGTTGCCCACTCACGTGCGGACTCCGGTATCCCTTCCAGCATGTCGGCCCGTGTGACCGGGTCGGCAGCGAGAAAGTCGAACAGTTCCTGATCGACAACCTGCCAACCGAGCGACTGCCCGACAGCACGAGCAATCGAACCTCCGCGTGCCCCGGCTTCCCGGCTGATGGCCACGGTCAGGCTGAGGGGGTGTGACGGTATGCCCGAAGCCTCGCCTCGGAATCCATGCATAGGAGGTTCGCGCAAATCTTGTTCCATTGTTGGGACGCGGTCCATGACGGGCCTCCCTGGGGCAGGGGAAGGGGGAGCAACGCTTCCGGTTCAAGTTTCCATGACGGGTTCCTGCCGGGAAAACAGCACCATGCCGATTCCCGTGAACAGCAGTGACGCGGCGATCAGAACCAGTCGGGCCGTGGTGGTGTCCGTGGGTTCATAGACTTCAAACGTCTCCGGCACGGCCGCCGTCACATTCGCCATAGCTTCATTATAGAGGAGCGAGCGGACATAGTAGTTCAGGCTCAATTGTTTCAGGCTACCGGGCAGGTTCGCCACGAGCGTCTCGAAGAAGAAGATATACACCAACCCGATGACTGCCGGTCGGCGAAAGAGGGCACCGATCAGGTGAAAGAGCGAAGCCAGGGCCACCGTGCCGAGAACAATCGTGGACCAGTACGCGGCCACGGCTCGCTGCCCCATCTCGCCGCCCGCCAACCCCAGCAGCAGTAACCCGATTCCGTTGACAATCAGGCACCAGGGCAGCACGCCGAGAAACGTCGCCAGATACACCGCCCAGCGGGGCAGCGGTCGCGTCAGGAGCCAGATCAGGGTGCCCCCTTCGCGTTCGCCGCCGATCGCGCCGGACGCATACGCCAGCGTGAACAACGGCAGCACGAACCCCAGATACATCGCAAAAATTACCCAGCGGGAATAGCTCAGGAAGGCCCAGTCGGACTGAAAATGCGGATCGGCCATGATGCCGCGATAGGCCGCGAATACCGCCGCTTCCACCCCAAGAACATCGGGAGAGAATGCCGTCATCTGCACCTGATCGAGACGGGTGCCATATTCCGACACAACGATCTTGTGACGAGAAGAGTACCGATTGGCGATCCCCCAGCCGATCGGCCCATAGGTCATCACGGCGACCGTCGCGGTCACAAGGAGCAGCAACCCCAACGCTACCCAGCCCATTTGCCGAATCCGCCAGAGGCGAATGAACAAAAACCGCGTCAGCGCCCAGAACGCCCAGAACGGCGATGGCTCGGACACGGCTGGGCTGGGCGGTGGAGAAGAAGACGACATCACGGATTGCGTCATCAGGTGTCCTGGCGGGAAGGTCAGAATCAGGTTTTGCCGCTGCCGCCGAGCAGGTAGCCGAGAACGGCGTGTGCGGTATCGTCTAAGGGTTCGAGTTGACGCATGTCAAACCGTTCGGCCACGACGCATTGCCCCAAAGCCCGGAAAAATCGCTCGGGATGTTTCGCCCGGAGTACGAGATATTCCCCGGTTTCGTCGGAGGCGAGGTCCAACCCGACAACATCCGGGTTGTCGATCAGTTGCCGGGCCAGTTCCCGTGGGCGATCCACTTCCACCCGCACAGAGAGCGGAAAATCGTCCATCAGATCCCGAATTTGCCGCAGTGTGCCCACCGCGGCGATGCGGCCACGGGCCATGACGATGACGTGGTTCGTCAACTTTTCCAATTCTTCGAGTTCATGGCTAGAAATTAGCAGGCACTTCCCTTGCCGAGCCAACCCGCGAAAGAGTTCGAGCAATTCCTGACGGCCCACAGGGTCGATGCCGGACATCGGCTCATCGAGGACCAGCAGTTCCGGTTCATGAAGCAGCGCCTGAGCCAGTTTGACCCGTTGCCGCATTCCCTTGGAATAACCCCGCAGTTTGCGATCCGCTCGGTCCCGCATCCCGACGCGATCCAAAACCGCCTCCGTGCGTCGGCGGGCTTCGGCGCGTGGGAAGCCACAGAGTCGCGCCATGGCCAGCACGAATTCACGGCCGGTCATCTCTTCGTAGAAGGCATCGGTATCGGGGCAGTAGCCGACCAACCGGCGCGCCCGCCAATCCCAAGCATCGGTGCCGCGAATCCGTACCCGACCCAGATTGGGGCGAATCTGCCCGGTCGCCAGCCGAATCAGCGTCGACTTCCCGGCCCCATTGGCCCCGACGAGCCCGGTAATGCCTCCGTTCAGTTCCAGTGTAACCTGATTCAATCCCAGGAGTGGCCCGTACCATTTGGATACCTGCTCGAACAACAGCAACGGTTCCGGTTCCGATTCGGGCGTGTTCATCCGGTCGATCACCTCGGGGGCAGGTGTCACGTTCCGGGGGTTGAGGGTTCCGGCCGCCGTCATCAGTGGTCCTCGCTCCGGGGGTGGGTTCACGACACAATTTCCACGGCCTGAATCCGTCGTCGCAAGAAGAACAGACTCAACACGCACACGATGACAACAACAATCAGAGCCTCCCCGAACGCGGGTTGCTCGACCGGCCGGAGACTCTCACGCGAAGTTCCCAGGCACCATGACCCCACCAGATACAAGTTGTTCCACAGGTCAACCAACCGCCAACGGGGGTCAAGATGCGTTCCCTCCACGAGGAACGAACCGAGTACCCGGCAAAGGAAGAAAATCCCCGTCCAGATCATGATGAGCGGCACCGCTCGCCGTACCGAAACCGCCGTCGCCATCAGCAACACACTCAGGCACACCGTCAGCGTGAACCCATAACCCAGGATACCGACGAACTGGCGGAAATGATCGACATAATAGCTTTTCCAGTCGTAGAGCAATCCCGCCTGGATAAACAGAATCAGTGCGGGCAGCGTGGTCAGCAAATTGACGAAGACCCCGATCCCCAGGCACTTGCCCAGCACATAGTGCCAGCGTCCGATCGGCTTGCTGAGGTAGAACGGCAAACTGCGGTGGTGGAAGTCGTTGCCAATGAGGACCGAACCCGCCAGGGCGAGAACGATCATACCGATATAGCCCTGGAACCAGATGAAATTGCCAAACGTCTGGGAGGAACCGTTGAGGTGCAGGCGATCGAGGAACTTGGTGAGGTTCCCCATCTTCACCGGAATGCCGCCGAAGAAGACGGTTTGTGTAGCGGTCTGCTGCTGAATCCAGACCACAAGATATTGACCATAGAAGAAGAAAAAGAAAACCATCGCCGCCAGGGCGTACAGTCCCCAAAACAGCCTTTTGCGGATCATGAGCCGCAACCCGACCCGCGCAATGGCTAGCGAGGCGGCCCACGGCCCCTGCAAGTCGCCCCGCCAAGGACGGTAGCGGAGTAAACGATCGGAAACAGCGGGCATCAGGGGCAATCTCCACAGAACCGAACGGAGGTATCATAGGCAGCCCCGACCCCGAAAAGAGCCAGAATTGACCGAACCTCGCAAATGCGGGATAAGACACACCTGTTTTCGGCATCCCGCAGGTGCGCTGTGCCCCTGTTGCAGTACAAGGTGGGGAAACACCCCGGCGAGAGCCTTGACCAGAGTAAACATCCCACAATCGCGTGATGATACGCATGATAAATAGGAATGGATGACGTATGCAGGAAATGCCGCTGATTACCACGATTGCCGCCGGATTCACCGCCGCCTGGGTGCTGGGACTGCTGACGCAATGGTTACGCCTGTCGCCGATCGTTGGCTACTTATTGGGCGGTGTCATTATTGGGCCGCACTCCCCCGGTTTTCATGGGGATATGCACCTCGCGCACGAACTCGCGGAAGTCGGAGTGATTCTGCTGATGTTCGGCGTGGGCTTGCATTTCCATCTGGGGGATCTGCTCGCGGTGAAATCCATCGCCATTCCCGGTGCGCTCGGACAAAGCGCGGGAGCCACACTGGCGAGTATTGCCGTCTTCAGCTTGTATGGCATCAGCGTTCATTCGGGGGCCGTGATCGGCATGGCGCTCTCGGTGGCGAGTACAGTCGTGTTGATGCGTGTCCTCATGGATGCGGACGCGTTGAACTCCCCAGCGGGGCATGCCGCCGTCGGCTGGTTGCTGGTCGAAGATGTCCTCACGGTGATCCTCTTGGTGATGATTCCCGTACTGGGGACGTTGGGTGTCGATGCCTTGTTACCCATCAGTGCCGTTGCCGGTGGGGCCGCCGCGATCGTGGCCTCATTCGAGCCAACCGGAGACAACCCGTGGTTATCGGGGCCAGTTGTCGCCATCGGCGTGGCTCTGCTGAAGTTGGCCGCGTTAATTGGAATTGTCATGATCGCCGGTTCACGCCTCGTCCCGTGGGTCTTGACACAAGTGGCCCGGCTCCGATCCCGCGAACTCTTCACCCTCACGGTGATGGTGTTCTCCATCGCCATTGCGGCGGGGGCGTACTTCCTGTTCGGCGCGTCGATGGCTCTGGGAGCGTTTTTGGCCGGAATGATGGTGGCCCGCTCACCCGTCAGCCATCAGGCCGCCGCGGATGCGTTGCCCTTGCGGGATGCCTTCGCCGTCCTGTTCTTCGTCTCCGTGGGAATGCTGTTCGACCCCCGTACCCTGTTGGATGAACCGCTCAAGATGTTCGCGGTGCTGGCGATCATCTTGTTAGTCAAGCCCATCATTGCTTTGTTCATCGTCATGGTCTTAGGTCATTCCGTGCGCACGGCCTTGACCGTGGCTTTGGGACTGTCCCAAATCGGGGAATTCTCCTTCATCGTGGCAAGCCTCGCGGAAAAGCATGGGCTGATGAGTACCAGCGATCACAGCCTGATTGTCGGGGCCGCGATCATCACCATTACATTGAATCCGATTCTATTCCTCATGTTGGACAGTATCGAGGATGCCCTCAAGCGGAACCCCCGGCTCTGGGCACGGCTCAACGCCCGTGCCGAACGAAAAGTCGCCGGTGTGAACGACGCGGTCGCCGCTCAGGTGGAAGCCCACGCGGATGCGAAAAAACGCCTGGCCGTGGTCGTCGGTTACGGCCCCGTGGGACGCACCGTGGAACGTCTGCTCCGCGATGCGGGACTCCTAACGGTCGTGATTGACATGAACATGGACACCGTCGCCGATCTCCGCCGGCAGGGCCGCGAAGCGGTGTTCGGTGATGCGTCCCGCGAGGCGATCCTGGAAAGCGCGGGCGTGGGTCACGCCTCGCACCTGATTGTCACCCTTCCCCATACGGCTGACCGTGCCGCGATTGTCTCCGCTGCCCGCGGCATGAACCCCAAAATGAAGACATTCGTGCGGGCACATTACCTGCGAGAACGGGAAGAATTGGAGTTCGTCGGGGCCACGGCTGCCATTTTTGAAGAAGCCGAAGCCGCCGTGTCCTTAGCCCGCTTGGTGCTGGCCGATACGGGGGCGGGACGTGAGTCCATCGAGCGATCCATCCGAGACATCCGAGCGCGTCTCATTTTGGACAATGTGACCACCCTGCGATCGCTCCCCATCCGCAATATCATGGTTCCTTGGACACGCGTCCGCCGCTTGTCCACCACGTTCACGCTTGATGAAGTCCGCCGTCAAGTGGGAGAACAGCGATTCTCCCGCTGGCCCGTCGTGGACGCGCAGACCCAGTTCCCCATTGGGTACTTGCTAGCGAAAGACCTGATCGGACTACCCCCCAATGATACCGGCTGGCTCGGTCTAGTACGTCCACTGGGGACGATCCACCCCAACGCGGATGTGCAGTCGATCTTGCAATATTTCCAACGAGAAGGAGCCACCATTGGCCTGGCTGAGGATGGCGGTACTCCCATCGGCATCGTGACGATTGAGGACATCCTCGAACAGGTGGTGGGACGCATCGAAGACGAATACCCCCGCCATCCCCGCACGGAACTCCACGAACTCCTGATCGTCGATGACACGCTGTTGAACCTTGCGGGTCAAACCGCGGAGCAGGCCATCGCGGAAATGGCCTCACGCATCCCGGCGAGTCGCTGCCCGTGGGGTGTGGACATCGCGGGCCTCGCCATCGCTCGGGAGCGGGAATTTCAGACAACCCTGGGACACGGAATCGCCGTCCCCCATGCCCGCTGCCCCGGCTTGTCCCGTTCCCTCGTCGTTCTGGGGCGTTCCCACACCGGCATCAATTTCGATGCGACCTCTTCGGAGCCTGTTCAGTTGGTCTTCCTGCTCGTCACGCCGACCGATCAACCGACCGCCCAGGTGCATTTGCTGGCGCAAGTGGCCAAGATCGTTGGCGATGCCGACAAACGGCAAAGGCTCCTGGTGGCAACGTCTGCTACGGAAATCGCGGCCATCCTTGCCGAATAGCGGCCGGCCCACGGTCAGGACATCCGCGGTTTCATTTCGTGCCGATCTTCGTGCCGATCGGGGATACGGATTCCCCGTTGCTGAAGAAGAATGCGGGTGGCTCACCGGGACCACGCAGCAGACACGCCGTCAACGGTTCCTGCATCCCCCCGGATGTGTCGATCCGAATGCGGGTCGCGTTCCCATCGGGTGTGGGGACACGCACATGGCCGGACACGATCACACGCCCCGGTACGGGTAACGGATGCGCGGAAAGTCGTTTATCGGCCCCGAGCCAGACGGGATATTCGGGGTTGTAATGAAACGCGGTTTCCGTCCCGAGTCGCGGATGGACATAACCGTGCCACTTCTGTTGACGGAGCAATTCCCATTGCACCGAGGCGGGTTCCTCCAGTTCCGGCGACAAGCCGTTGTGTAGGAACAGATGCCCCGCACTCTCGGCGAGCCAGGGCAAATGCGCCAGAAAATGCCGATGATCTTCTGGCATCGCCTCCCGCAACGCGGCCAGATCCTCGCACCAATCCTCGAACGGGTGCCGTCGGGGTTCCCGACCCAGGTAACTCTGGAAGGTGGCGGCATGGTCGTAGTTGTCGCGGTAGCGCTTGGCCCAGCTGGGGGAAGGGGGTTGGTCATCCAACCCGGCGGCACGCACCAGGGCGAAATCGTGATTCCCCATCACGCAGACGCTCCCCGGTTTCTCGGCGAGCAGTTCCCACACGGTTTGCACGGCACATCGCACATCGGGGCCGCGATCGACGAGGTCGCCCAGAAAGACGATCCGGGCCGCCTTCCACTCAGGAAGGCATCGGAGTTGGGTGAGCAAGCGTTGCAGGAACACTGTCTGACCGTGAACGTCGCCGATGGCGAAGATCGGATATTCTAGCACGGTCGTGGGGATCGTCATGGGGTTGCCACAGAGTCGGTCTGTCCCTGGTGGGGGTGTGTCCGTACATTTCCAGGATGGACTTTGTACGCCCGGTTGCCGAACTGGGTAGGGAGCCGAGAATGCGGGTCGAGTTGTTTGGTCTGGTCATGGATGCGCCCGGCGTGACGTTCTACCTCTGGTCGCCGTGGCGATGTAGTGCGTTGGAGCATCGGTTGTTCGATGCGCTCAAAGCCATTCCCGGTGCCCGACACGAACAGGAACCGGATGAACACCGGCTTCACATTACCGATGTGAAATCGTGGCGCACCGCGATTCAGCACATGAATCGGGTGCTGAAAGGTTGGCAGGAAGAAGCATCGGATTCCGGCAAGGAAGAACGCCGGAGTTGGCGTTGGTTGCTGGAAGCCGATGTCGATGCCAATGGCTACGATATGCACGGTGACAAAGCCTGCTTCTGGGCCTATTTGCGGCTGAGCCTCGATCGGGGTGGGCCGAGTGACCCGGAAAAGGGAGAAGATATTGACCTCAACGGTCTGGGCCTCTGTGTCCTCGGCACCCCGGAGGCGTGATGATCTGCCCGGCCTGCGGTCATCTGAATTTACCAGGCTCGGACTGGTGCGATTGGTGTCAGTTCGGCCTGATGGCTGTGGATCTCCCCACGCCGACGGATCGCGTCGATCGGAGCCTGATGCTGGATCCGGTAGTGGTGCTGGCCCCTCATCCACCCGTGACGATCCCCGAGTCCGGGACACTCGGCGACGCGGTCGATACGATGATCGCCGAAAAAGTCGGGGCCGTGCTGGTCACAGACGCGGACGGGAAACTGGTCGGCATTCTCACCGAACGGGATTTCCTGACCAAAGTGGCGGGTTTCCCGCATTATCGTCAACTACCTCTGCGTCCATTCATGACCGCGGCTCCCGAAGTCGTCTCCGCGCTGGACCCGATCGCTTCCGCTCTGGGCAAGATGGCCAGCGGCGGTTATCGGCACCTCCCCGTTGTGGAAGAGGGCAAACCGATCGGCTCCATTTCCGTGCGGGGAATTCTGTCGCACATCGTCTCATTGTGTCGAGAATAATTAGCAGCGCGACGCAGGCGATTCCGCCGGTGACGCGGTAGGCGACTGATCGGCGGCCCAACGGTGAATTGCGGCGGGGTAAAGTTCGCATTCCGCGGCAAAGACCCGTTCCGCAAGCGTTTCCGGTGTGTCGCCGGGTAGCACGGGGACGGACTGTTGGAGTAAGATTGGCCCGGTATCATAACTATTGTCTGCATAGTGGACGGTACAGCCGCTGCTGCTCGCCCCGGAAGCCAGGACGGCTTCATGAACACGACGGCCATACATCCCCTGACCACCGAAGGCTGGTAACAGCGACGGGTGAATGTTGAGAACACGCTGTTCAAAATCGGGCGGAATCCGCAACAGTTTCAGCCAGCCCGCCAGGATGACCAGATCTGGGGCATGAGAACGGATGGCGGCGAACACCCGTTCGGAAAACTCCGCGCCTGGCGGGATCACCTGCACGGGGATACCAGCTCGGCTGGCGCGGGTCAGGCCGAATGCATCGGCTCGGCTGGAAATGACCGCCACGATTTCCGCGGAGAGTGAACCAGCGGCAATGCGGTCGATGAGATTCTGCAACGTGGTTCCGCCGCCAGAGATCAGAACAACGATACGGGTCGGGTGGGGCATCGGGGGCAATCCAATCAGGTTCTTTCCCATAGTGTCCATTGTCCAAATTCCCTGCATCAGGGACAATGAAACTGTCGGAAGCCGAGTTACGAGGACGGATAACGGACGATGGAACACTTGCTCAACGCGCTCGATCGCCAGAATGATGCTCGGCCGATCCTCGGTTACTTAAACTATTCCGATGGTCGACCGGACCCCAAGTTCCGCAAAGCCCTGGCGGACGTCTTCGGTTATTTGCTCCCAACTGGGGATGCGGCACCGTGGCAGACGCTGACCACTTGGCTACAGCGGCAAGCGACGCAGTTGGAGCAATCGAACTCCGCCGCGTTTCGGGATCTGACCCGCGCCCGCACCATCGTGCAAACCGCGTTCGTCGATATTCCCGCCGCGTATCGCCAACACCATGTGGACTTACTGGCACATCAACCCGATTCCTGCCTGTTCAACTGCTTCTTCCTGGCCCGCTGTGCGGAAATCGCGCTGGCAGAAGCCGCCGGGTCCGATACGGAAGGAATCAACCGTTCCGTCTCGTTGTTGAATGATTATGTCGGCTATCGCCCAATTGCCGTGCTGGAAACTCGGCCACAAACGGACTACTACCCCCATGAAAAAGTGGCGGCGGTGCCGTTATTCATTCGCGGTGTTGGCGTGGCACCGGGGCGGTATGCGGACGTGCTACGCCCGGCTTTGGATCTCCTGGCCCGCATCGACGGTCAACTGCTCCGACAAGCCAGCTTCGACAACGAAAAGATGGATGAACTGGCGCTCGATCCACGGGCCGTCGATCACTTCCACCCCGTCAGCAAGCGACCCAGTATGCTGTTCGGCGAATGGGATCCGCACCGAATCGACGGATCGGGGTACTACCGGCGTTTCGTCCTCCGGCAACCGACGCTGGATGCGTTGGTCCGTTGGTCCCAAGGGGAACCCGATGGCCGACCGGGCGACCCGGAACGCTTGCTGGAAGCCGCTGCGGTCCTGGCCGGGACCGTGTTGATGGGCGCGGGCATGTGCGGAGCCGGGCCGACCAGCTACGACTCGACGGTTACGCTCGCCAATTTGGTCACCCGCATTGCTCGGTATCGAGACGAATTTTATCAGAAGTTGCTACAAGGGTTGTCCGGTGCCCACGGCGTGCGACTGCGTCAGGAAGCCGAGAAGCGGAAACAACCGTTCGCGGGAGTTCGGCAATTCCTGAACGCGGCGATTGCTTCGGAACGGGCTTTGCATCTGCAAGAACGCCGGCTGAGCATCTTTTATGCCGCGATGGGCTATCCGGTGGCGGCCCGCGATCGGGCACAGCGGATCAGCGCGCCTTCCGTGCGATTCGGCACCGAGATTCGTGTGCGGCAAACCGAGGCGGGCTTCGCGGCAAAAAGTGGCGACCCCGCACGTTCCGCACAGCGACTTGCCGAGGCCGAAGACCTGCTCCACCGTGGGATCGCGTGCGGCGCACTGATCGACCCGTGGAATATCCTGGGGTATCAGGGGCTGTTTCCGACCTTCCCCGGTCGGGAAGACTCTGTCCGCGATCCGCGGGCGGAAGAATTGATCCTCACGATCGGTCGGCAATGCGATGCCTACGCGCAATGCCTGTCGGTTGCCGCGGCCAGTGCCGATCACACGATGCGGGATCGCGTGCAGAACGCCATGACCAAACTGGCCTCATGGTGGGATCGCTTCGCCACAACGGCTGTGACCGATCTTCCCAAAGTCAACGGGGCGGAACGTGCCGAAGCCGCGGAACATGTCGCGCAGGCACTCGCACTCTGGCGGAACGCGGGCAGCGCCGACCCCGGTTTCTGGCGGAAACACCGCGATGCCTTCACCACCCCTTCCGCGTATGCCCAGGTCATTGATGCCCTGCTGGACCAACCCGACTACAAGGCGGCACTCGGCTTGCTCGTCACTTGGCTCGACGATGCGGACAATGTGCCCCTGCAGGATTCTTCGGCCTCGTTCTTCCGCCTCACTTTCCGCTGGCTGCGTGGTGTGACCACGAGTACCGCTGTCCCCGCCACGGATCAGCCGAGCTTGATTCGTCGATTCTTCGAGCTACTGGAAGTCAACGCTGATGACAATTGGCACGTCCCCGAACTCGGTCAGACGCACCAGAACCGGACCCCATCCGCGGATGCCCTCGCAGAGGAAGAATCCTCGCCCGACTCAGAATTTGCCTCGGCCTACGAGAATGTCACCTTCCGTGATTCCGCGGATGATGGAACCGAAGGCTCCGTGGCCGATGGCGACCACGCGGCGGACTTCGGCGAGTTCCCACTCGATGCCGACGCGGACCCGACCGAGAACCGTTTGCAGTTCCTGGCCACGGTCGCCCGACTCTGGCGATTGGCGGCACAACCGCAACTCTGGTCCCAATCCGATGCCGCGTCCACGATGGCTCTTTCCGAATGGTTAAAGACAGCTCGGAATAATCTGTCTCAATTACGCACGCTGGCCGAGTGGCTGCACGCGGTCAAAATCCCCGATCCCATCGGTGGACTGGAAGGGGTGATCGAATACGACCGACGACGGGCCGTGAAAGGGCATCTCCTGGACTTGGTCACACAAACAGCCGTGGAAATGGCAGCGGCGGCGCGGTCCCTCTCCGCGGTCCTCGTGCGGTCGGCCGAACTCACTCCCGGAACCACGGAGCAACCCGGAACCACGGAGCAGCCCGGAACCACGGAGCAACCCAGAACCCCTAGCATTCCACCCGCGACGGGAACGCAGGCCACCGGCCCGACCGTGGATCTCGCCCCGTGGGAAGGCGTGGCCATCCGACTCGAACGGGCCATCGCCTCCGGCGATTCCACCACGGCCCGCAAGTTGCTCCCCGGCTTCATCGCTCTGTTTCAGCATGAGCCGTTGTTGGTGTCCCCACCGACCGATGGCGGCGCGCCCCTCCCGGCAATGCGTGCCCAGACCGCGTTGCAGATGCTCGAATCGCTGCTGACCCGGTTACCCCGGCTCGGCTTGCTACGGGAGACTTTCACACTCACACGCATCGCACGGGCCATGGAACGCAACCCCCCACCCGAAGGGCGGCGGGTCAGCTCATTCGACCAACTGTTCCGCACGGCGGTCCTCGGTGTGGTGGATGCCATCCTCGAATCCGCACGTACCTGGGCCGAAGACACGGATGAAGATAGCCCGCTCGCCTCGGCCTTACGGCAAGTCGCGGAGTCGTTCCATTCGCTCTGGCTCGAACATAGCCAAAGTCTGCGTCTATCCGCACTGGAAACGGTCCTCGACAAACCGGAATGGAACCGCTTACGGGACTTCATCCGCAAGTACGGCGGCGACCTGTTCACGGTGCGGTTCCTGACACTCTCGAACATCCGCGGGATTCTCGCCCAAGGGTGCGCCCACTGGCTGGACCGTGCAGTCGAACAATCCGACGCGGACAGCCCCTTGCAACTCGTCGCGGACTGGGAGGCGGGCAAGCTCTCGAAAACAGAAACCGTGCAGCAGTTGGAAACGGTCTTGCACGCCATGGTTGAACACTATGACGAATACCGAGACTACAACACCACGACCACGCAATCCGACTACGGAGAGAATCTCTACATCCTGCTGGATTTCTTGCGGTTGAAGGTCACATATGATCGGTACGCCTGGCGACTGCGGCCCATGAATTTGACGCACGAACTGCTTTGCCGCAGAGGCTTCCATCGCCTCGCGGGGAAATGGCGGGAATTCATCGCTGGCAAAACCGGGAAACTCACGGAAGAACTGCTCACGGAACTCGCTTCCCGTGAGGCCGAACACGGCATCCGGCTCCGCACGATCCGGGATCGGCTCGAAGAACGCTTTATCCAACCGCTGCGTATCGACCAAGCCGGTGCGCGGGTCGCCTGGGCTGCCAATGCCGCCCGTGATGGGCAGGACGAGAGCAACCCCGCCTTTCAGGGACTCGCCGCCGCGATTCAGCCACTCGCGGATCAACCATCCGGGGTCGGATTGGATGTCCCCGCATGGCTGCGTCGTTTGGAAGAGGAACTCCGCCGAGTCCGCATGAACGCCCCGGAAGGTGACGGCGACATGGCCGACCAGTTCCCCTTCCCGACAACGCACATCGTCGAGTTTGAGGAACTCAAACGGCAACTCCGCGACTGGGAAAAACCGATCGAGTGAGTTTCTGCAACACAGGCCTTCGGCAAATGGTAATGTACCCTGGGATTCACCGAGGTGGCCAACCCCCAACTGGCCGCCGACATCCGCGATCTGGTCGAACCCCACACCCAACCCCCTCGCAAGACAGCCTCAACGGATGCCATCTTCGCCAACGTGGCGGCGGCGCAAGCGGAGGTCAAGAACAACCCCTTGGGACACGTGCGAACGCTGGTGATGGATCTGGACGATGGTCGAGTTTGGAACAGAAGTGGGGCAGGGCGTTGCTGACGAGTCTGGAGGTGATCCTCATACACAAACCCGATGTGGGTGTCTCAAAATCTACACTTGTCGGACAACCGGGGACTATCGTCCCCGGTTCGGAGTGTCCTACTGAACCGGGGACGATAGTCCCCGGTTGTGTTCCTCTCCGGTTCCGTTCCTCCCTCTCAAAATTGGACAGCTGCACAATAGGTTATTGGGACAACCAGGACGCAACTCCCCCCTCCCCAATCATGGATCAGGCAAACATCAGATTGTGCAACCCGGCAATATTCTTCATCATCAGGGTGTGGCGGCGGAGGGGATTTCGATACCGCTCCGCCGCGATTCGCCAAATTTTCATCTTCCCAATCCCATGCTCGACCACAATCCGCCGACGCGACAATCGCCGATTCTCCGCCTTCTGCTGAGACGTCAATTGACCCCTTGGTGGACGTTTGGTCGGGGTCTCCAATGATGTCCCAACATATCCCGTGTCCCCAGTACGCGGTACCCCCGGTGGACACACGATGCGGGTCTGGTCATACACCTTTTTGTCATGCGTCTTCCCCGTAAATGTAGGGGACACGACCGCGATCCGTACACGCTGGGGATGGGACGAACCGGGGGACTTTTGACGGCGTGTCACGACGATCTGGGTCTTGACCGTGTGCCGCTTCTTTTTCCCACTGTAATACTGCTTTTGCTTGCGTTTTGGTCGAGAAATGGGACGTTCGGTGGCATCGAAAAAGAGTTCCTGAATGTCCTCAGGCTCCAGGTTGGCCTTGCGTTCGGGGATACGGAAAATGCCAGCCAAAAGTGGTTGGAGCGGGTTGATGTTACGTCCCACGGCCGAGTCATCAATTCCGAACAAAAATCCGAGGAAGACATGGGTGGTGTCGGTCCGATAGTCAATCAGGAGCATGAGCAATCGGTCGGCCAGAGACAGGGTCTGTTTGCGTCCCGCGCCGGGCTTGCGTTTGCGTCCGGGGCGGGACTTTCGTTTGGCATCGGCGGCGGCGTATCGCGGTTCCAGTTCGGCCAGCAGGTGGGCGAACGCGACTGGGGTGATTCCGGTCAACCGCCGGAAGGTCGCCGGGGATCGTTTCCGGCGTTGGGAGTGGCTCATGCTGGCAGTATACGCACGCGGCAACCTATTTGTGCAGCGAGTCTATTGGATCAGGGTGAGGGCTTGCAGCCAGAGGGGATCGGGGGTCGGCTCTGGGGTAGCAACAGGGGTTCGGCCGCCGAAGGCGGGGGCGAACAGCCTTTGCGCACTGGCCCGACAGTAGTCCCACACAGCGAGAGCCGCCCGGAGATGGGGTTCCCGAATCACCCTCTCCCCGTCAGCCAGGGCGTACAGCAGGGAGAACCGGACGACGTAGGGGCGTGCCCTATCCGTGTGGGGAACGGTATCGGCAGATGCCTTCAGGGAGCCGTATACCTCATGCCAGAGCCGTTCGGTGTCGGCATCCCGCCTTACCTCCCCCACCCCCTTCGCCTTCGCCATGATCCCTTTGAGCCGGTCGGCGTAGGCGTCAAGGACACCCACACTCCCACCCCCTGGAAGGGACCGGGGAGAGCGGATATGGCACCAGAGGAAGCGATTGGCGTACCCGTCCACCCCTTCGGTTCCGGCTCCCCCAGTGGCCAACAGCCTACCCAGAACCTCCGGGGTGATGTCCCCAAGAACGGAGATGGAATACCCCGTTGCGCAAAGGGCGTTGGCTTTGCGGTTGGGGATGCTGATCGGCTCCCCGTCCCACGCCTCCCGAAGCATCTCGGATAGGGTGCTGGAATCCCTTCTCCCGACCCGGAAGGCTCTGGATAGCTCCGAGAGCCGTACCACAAGCCGCTTGTCCAGGGCACCGGGGATCACCAACGGCTCGCCTTTCTTGTCGGTGGTAATCTGCTCATCCCCTACCCTCTCCACCAACCCTTCCCCGGAGCCGACGCCGTTCGCAATGCAGGCAGACGCGAACAGGGGATCGGCGAGCCGGAAGGGGTATAGGCCGACGCTGTAGCTGTCCCCTTTGGCGTCCGAGGTACGGCCTACGATCCCGGTGAAGAGGGTCGGGTAGTGCCGTCTAGCACCCACGGTGACCCATGCCGCCCGGCCTACGGCACACCCGAACAGGGTCAGCCAGGACAGCAGGATGCTTGCGGGGTGGGCTTCCGTTTCCGGCTCCACGGCCTTCAGCATCTCCCCGAACAAACCGTGGTAGGCGTCCCGAGGAAGGGTAAAGGGATCGGATTCAGCCACTGGTGAACAACACTCTTCACCTTCACCCTGTTCGTTCCCAGAGCCGGACGGCTTTCGGGGAATCACCCCTCCCGAGATGGGCACCCACCAGACGGCAGAGGGTCACGCGCCGGCTCCCCTCTGGCACCCCCGGATGGGTTCGCAAGTCGGCATCGTGGCCAACTACCCATGCCGATCCTGACGCCGATGCGGGTGCCACCCCAGACGCCACCCCTGTTCCCGACCGGGAACCGGACGGCATCACCGATGGCACCCCCTTCGGCTTCGGCTTGTTGGCCAACTCCACCAGCCATTCGGGAGCCGTAGCTACCTCTACCTCCCACGGCTTGACCATCCACCGATACGGCTGAACGTGGTTGGGGTCGGTACACCGAGACGGGGGGACGATGACATAGCCCCCAGAAGCTTTCAGGTCGATCCCCGGCCCGATCTTCCTACACGCGGTGCCATCGGGGAACTTGAGAAGGTAATGGCGTCCCCGGCTCCCCGTCTCCACCATCGGCGTCGGGGGAAGATCACCATGTTCACGGATCAGGGCATCCCAAGATTCTTCCCCACCATTACGCGGGTCGATGTCCACGCGGGCTTCGGATGAGGATGTCGGCGTCCCCCAGAGGCAACCGGGGTGCTGGTGATACCATCGCTCCCACTGACCGGGGTCGGCGGATGCGTCCTTGAAACCGTGCGGGGTCAAGGGACGCTTGTCGGAACTGGCACACGGGAAAAGGGACCATCCGAGAGCGGAATACACGTTCAGACTTGATAGCACGTCGGCTACCATAGAATACCTCACTGGAACTGGGGTTAGGGTAAAGAGGGGCGAAGGGGGTCAGGCGTCATACCGGCCCCCTTCGCTTTTCGCGGTCAGTCTTCCGGCGGAAGCGAAACCATTTGGACACTCGGTTTGCCGTTCTTGGGACCGCTTTGGACCGTCACCATGAACCTTCTGCCGACCGCCGCTTGAACCGCCGTCCACAGAGCCGCGACATCTTCCCCCGGCTGTAGGGGGCGGCCCACCAGTCCGCCGATAAGCCGCCCGGCGTGGCTGTTCGGGGTCAAGTTCGGATCGCAGAGAGCCGACGCCGTCTTGCCTTTGTGGTTCCCGGTGGCCACTTCCCAGACGAACCGAAGCTTGTTGCTCACCCTGTCATTGCTGAAGGGTTCCAGCGAACGGAACACGGCGACGTAGGGACCGACCGGGAGGGGTTCGGCTCCCGACGCCTTCACTTCGATTCCGGCGAACGGGTTGATGGGGTTGGGTGAAGAGGGGTTCGGGTTCACGCGGCACCCCCTTCCGGCTTCGCGGCGGGGTTGGCCAGAGCGGTAACCGCCTGTTCACTGACGCGGATGATCCGCCTGCCGATGATGACGTGGGGAAGCTTGCCGTCCCTTACCAGACGCCGAACCGTGTCGGGGGAACAGTGCAGGACGTTTGCGGCTTCCCTGACTCCCATGAGCCGGGGCCGCTGATCGAACAGAGGCATGACACACCCTTTCGGGGTTTCGCCAGCCCGTCTTGGAAAGGCAGGGGTCGCGGTCGGAAGTGACTCGCCGTCCGGTCGTCGGACATCACTATCGTAGTCGCCGCACCGGAAGAATCGGCGGCAAAATTCAGTTTGCGGCGAATGCGGCGAATGCGGCGAACCTTCACCGTTTCTTCACGGAAGGGGTGGGGAGGGGTACGGGGATCGGGAGGGCAGTTAGCTCAGTCGGTAGAGCGGGCGGACTGAAAATCGCGGTGCAGTGAAAGGTGCAGTGAATTGCAGTGAAACCGGCCCCGAAACGGGTATAAACAGGGGAAGGACACCTCCCGTTGCCAACCCGGAAGGCGTCCTAAAGGCTTGTCCCGCAAGGCTTTTCAGAGTGGGCAGTCCCAGGGTTGAACTGGGGACCTAGCGATTTTCAGTCGCTCGCTCTACCGACTGAGCTAACTGCCCTCACACTCACACACTATAAGCGATGACTGGCATGCCGTCAATCGGAATACGCGATTGGCCGAGCAACACAAGCATCATTTCTGGGCAAGTATCGGAAGTCATGCGAACCGCCACGGGAATGGTTACCGACTCTGGCCACACACTGATGCGGAATGTGCAGTTCAAGTAATGGGCTTGCACAACCGATACAACACGCTATCTCGGCAGAACGTCTGTGGACGGGCGAGGAGGGGGACACAATGCGCGGCTGGGCGGTTTGGGCAGCGCTGATCGGCGGAATCGCGGTCTTACCCGCGGCCGCTCAGGTTGCGCCACCCGCGGAACGCCGCCCCGATCCGGCCCTGTTTCTGCTGCCCCCCGAAGCCAGCCCCTCGGCCCCTGCACCGAGTTCGACTCGCACACAAACAGGCTCCGATCTGCCACCGCCTCTGGCCACCCAGGGTCGGGAAACTTCACCAAACTGGCGAAAACCGGCTGAATCGGAAACCTTTGAACCCGCTCGCCGTATTCGCCAACCCGTGGATTTACCACCCCGCGGGGATGACGACGATCGCCGGCCACCACGGACGCAGCGAGTCGCCGAACCCGATGACGATCGTCGACCGCCGCGAGCGAACCCCGACAAGACCCCGTCCGCGGTGCGTGAGCCAGAATGGACCCGCAGCCGTGATCGTGACCCCATCCCGGTCATCACACCGGATGAATCGCCCCGCAGCCGCGATGGTCGCACGGCGATTCCACCTGTACGGGGGGAGCCCGACCCCACAGAAACTGTGCGGGGTGGGACGGCGCCGCGTTCCGAAGGCACCCGGCCCGCGGTGTATGAACCGACGATCCCCGCGGCCCGTCTCGGCAAACCGCAAGACATTCAGCCCGTTTCCGCAGAGGTGATTGCCGATGCGAAAGCCACCGCCGCGCAGGATCGCAACAATCGCCAGTCCATCAATCTGATTGAATATCTCAAAGAACGCCCCATCGTGGCCGATGCCGCCGGTCTTCCGCGCGAAGCGGAGAAGTTCGGCGACAGAATCTTCGGCACGAGTGGTGGCAATGTCCTCGGTGTCGATGGCGGGGGTTGGTTTCAGTCCGACCACAGTTTCCCAACCTACGTTTCGCCGATTACGAATCCGTTCCTGTTCGAGGATCCGCGATCCGTGACCGAAGTGCGGCCCATCTTCATCTATCAGAAGGTGCCCAACCGTGAGCCGGTTCTCAACGGAGGCGATTTGTACTGGATCGGCACGCAGGCCCGGATTGCCTTCACGAATCGGTTCTCGGTGGTCATCAACAAGCTCGGCGGTGTCGGGGTGAACCCGAGTAACAATTTCAACAACTTCTTCGATGGCAGCCAGTTCGGTTTCTCTGAGTTCTGGCTGGGTCCGAAGTTCACGCTGATTCGCAATACCGAAACCGGAACTCTACTCGCCGCTGGGGCGACATTCCAGTTGCCGATTGGGTCGAACAACGTCTACCAGAACACGGGTGATCTCTCGATCGTGCCCTATTTGACATATGGTCAGAATTTCTGGCAGAGTACCTATGGGAGCTTCAACGGCCTGATCGGCACCGGTTACTCGGCTTCGGTGAACGCGAAGCGGAGCGATTACTACTACCTCAGTGCCCATCTCGATTACGACATCGGCAATCGTCACCGTTTCTACCCGGTTGCGGAATTGAACTGGTTCACCTACACGACGAACGGCAACACGAGTCCGCTGAACTTTGAAGGACGCGACCTGATCAATTTCGGCAGTGCGTCACGCGGGTCGAACCTGCTCACGGGGGCACTTGGGATGCGGTTCAAAGTCTTCAGTTTCAGTGAAATCGGCGGCGCATTTGAGATTCCGTTGGTCGGCAACCGTGACCTGTTCGATTACCGCTTCACCCTGGATTACATCTGGCGATTCTAATACATGAACCCAGTAAGACAGTCTGATTTGGAAATGGAACACAACCGGGGATTGTCGTCCCCGGCTCGGTGTGTCCTACTGAACCGGGGACGACAGTCCCCGGTTGTCCGACAAGTGTAGATTTTGAGACACCCACATCGGGTTTGTGTATAAGGCGCCGGGTCTGTGTCTGCGCGAGGGCTGCCGACCTAGCGATTCCATTTTTCGGTTTCCTGATCCCTACCCATTTCCGTTCTTGGTCCAGGCTTCCGTGCGACACGGAGGTCTGTTTTCCCTAGCCTTCCAAAATTTCCACGTCTACACATTCCACACAATGCGTCTTTTCCGACGTTTCCGCATTGTCGTTTTTCTTCATTCTGTCGGCAAAACCCTGTCTTCGCATTAAGATTGCTTCAACCGGCTCATCCGGCACACCCTGATTGACCGCTATGCCTTGCGCGGAGTGAACCGTATGCCCCCTTTCCGGGACTCGATCCGGGCGCGTCTGTCCGTGGAATCGTTGGAAGATCGTGCGGTTCCGGCCGCGAACCCGGTGACGAACTATGACCCCACGGGCGTTCTCGTCACGTTGACCGGCCCTGTTGTGACGCAGGCTCAGGCTCTCGCCGAGTTGAACGGTTCTCGCTACAGCGAATCTGTCGAACCGCTCAGCCCAGGGGTGTACCGCGTCAATTTGGCTCCGGGCGTGCCGGTATCGGGGGCGACCTGGGTATTTGGCAAAGTTTATGGGGTCGCTTCGGTCTCCCCGGATTATCAAGTCGCCACGAACGCGGTTCCGAATGATCCCAGTTTCCGTAATCAATGGGGCTTGAACAACACGGGGCAAACCCGCGGGAAGGCCGATGCGGACATCGACGCACCCGAAGCCTGGAACACCGCGCACGGGACGGGACGCACCATCGTTGCCGTCATTGATAGCGGGGTCGATTACACACACCCAGACCTGGCCGCGAACATGTGGCGCAATCCGGGGGAAATCGCCGGGAATGGGCGGGACGATGACGGCAACGGGTTCGTCGATGATGTATTTGGTGCCGACTTTGCCGCGAACGATGGCGACCCCCAGGATGGTTACGGTCACGGCACCCATGTCGCGGGGATCATCGGCGCGGTCGGCAACAACGGGATCGGTGTTTCGGGAGTCGCCTGGACCACCCGCATCATGGCGTTGAAGTTCATGGACGATTCCGGCATCGGCTACACCTCCGGCGCGATCCGGGCGATTGACTACGCGATCACCAATGGTGCCAAGATCATCAATGCGAGTTGGGGTTCCACCGTGACCACCCCGCTTTTGCAAGCGGCCATCGCACGCGCGCAAGCGGCTGGGGTGATCGTCGTCACCTCGGCGGGGAACACCGCGATCAACACGGACACCACCAACTTCTTCCCAGCGGGTTATTCGACCACGTTGAATAATGTCGTCTCCGTGGCGGCCACGGACCAGAACGATGGACTGGCCTATTTCTCGAATTATGGTTCCCACTCGGTCACGCTGGCCGCTCCGGGATTGGCCATCACCAGCACGTTGCCGAACGGCCGATATGGGGAGAAGTCGGGAACCTCGATGGCGGCTCCGTTCGTCTCCGGGGCACTAGCGGTCCTCTGGGATGCCAACCCGACTTGGTCCTATTCACAAGTGATTGCCCGACTCAAAGGCACAGTGGACCCGCTCAGCACGCTGGCCGGGAAGACCGTAACCGGCGGCCGGCTCAACTTGTCTCGGCTTTTGGGACAGTTGGTGGTCCCACCTGTTGTCCCACCAACTGTCCCACCTGTTGTCCCACCAACTGTCCCACCTGTTGTCCCGCCGACTGTCCCACCACCGCCCACCACGAGCAATCCTTCTGCGCTGTCTGTTATCTCGGCCAAGTTTGATGGACCATCCGCATCGCAGTTTGATCGTGTTCGGATCACATTCAATCAGTCGGTGGATGTCTCAACCTTTACCAAGGCAGACCTCAGCAATTTGATGGCCCCGGATGGCAGCTTGGCCGTGTCGGCGATTCTGCCGGTTTCCGGGACGAACTCGACGCAGTTTCAGTTGATGCTTTCGCGGCGGTATTCCACGGAGGGCACTTATTCGCTCACACTTAACCCCGGTGTCCGCGATCAGTCTGGAAATACGCTGGGCGCGGCCATCACGATTACCGGCGTGCTGGGATCCGCGACGACCCCCACAACGCCAACGGTTCCCCCGACTGTGCCGCCGACGGTTCCCCCGACTGTGCCGCCGCCGGTGACAACCCCCGAAGACCGCTTGACGTACTCCGCGGGGAGTGCGACCATCGCGGATCGCCGTACAACTCGGATTCTGATTCCGGTGACGGACAACTTCACCATCGCGGACCTGAATGTCCAATTGGCGATCACGCATGGCCGCACTTCGGACCTGAGCATCCGGCTCATTGCCCCGAATGGCCAAATGGTGACGTTGTTCAATCGCCACGGTTCCGGCGCGAACTTGATGAACACGATTCTGGACGATCAAGCCCAAGTGGGAATTGCCGCGGGAAGCAGTCCCTTCTCAGGGGCGTATCGCCCCGATCAATCGTTGGCGAGCTTAAATGGGACATCCGCAAAAGGGGTCTGGATTATCGACATTTTTGATGTGGTCGACGGTGTCTCGGGCCAATTGGATGGCGTGACGCTGAGTTTCGCCGCGCAGGGGACAGCCACGGCGGGGGCTTATTTGCAATCGCTTTCCGCGCAAGACCTCGCCAGCACCACGCCGGCGGCGCGGGACGCGGTTCTGGGTGGGGTCGGCGACCGTCTCACTCCGAGTTGATGCGTGGGATGCCTGCGAATCCCACACATCGGGCACCATTGGCCCGGTGATCCTCACGGCGATTCAATCGCTGGGATCCCAAGCGATCGTCAGTTCTTCCATCGTGATTTCATACCCCAGATTGCGGAGGTCGGAAATCACGGTGTCGTAGTCCGCTTCTCCGCCGAGCCGCTCTCGGGAAGCCGCGACTTCCAGGATCAGTTCGGACCAAACCGGGCGATCATCCAGTTCAGAGTGGCCAGCACAGGCGCAATCGGTTCGTGCGAATGCCTTCTTCATGATACTTCCCCCTTCAGGCCCAGCGCCTTCCTCGGCGGACACCAGATCGACGCAACCTGGGTTGCCGATCGGCGAACTGGGGTTCCGGCCCGTAGTCGATAGAACCACGGTGTCGGAAGCAGAGAAATCAGAACTCGACACGGTAGGGAACTGGACTGCCCGGCAGGCATAGGCGGGTTCGCGGATAGGCTATGGCGAACCAGAGAAACGGGCAGAATGATCCCGACTTCCCGCATCATAGCTCGTAATTGCGGAAAAGGGAATCGGATGCCCGGAATTTTCCTTGCTTCCCCAATGTATGGCGTGACGTGATTCGGGCGCGCCGGCGTTGCCGTCAGCCGAATCCACAATCCTCGTTGGGGTGGATGTCTCCCGACGCTTGTGGTCAGTTGTGCATTCCCAGGGCACACGCGATTCGGTGATGTGGTACTTGTCGGCAGAGTGTGGAAAAATGCAAAGAACCGGGGCGGCCCTGAACGCCCCGGTTCGCACCCAACAGTCAACAGCACGCCTGAAGATTAAAACTGATCCAGCCAGAAATGGCTACCACGATACCACTTCTGCGGGGACCACATCTCATAACGCCAGCCCGGTTCCTTGAACGGCGGGTAGGCCATGTACGCGGGGGGCCGCATGTACGGCTGACCGGGAGCCTCGGGATACTGCGGGCTCATCGCGGGCCAATAACTATGGGGGAAGTAATGGTAAGGGTAGTACGACATCTGCGGCAACGGCGGTTGCGGTTGCTGAGCCGATGCGGATTGCTCCCCGCCACCAAGCAGAGCCGCGGTCACACCCGCCGCGACCACCAATCGGGCGATACTCGCTCGAAACATGGGATTGCTCCTCCGTGAGCCCGTAGTCTGAAGATCGTGGCAGGAACCGGGCGGACTCGCTCCGATTCCCACCACGTCTCAACACCCCTATTATCAGCACAATAACCCCTGCGAATCCGGTCCTCCCAGACGTTCCGACGAGAAAACTCTATAACACATAACCTGTTACGCCGGTTCCGGGGAATGGGCGAACTGTCGCGATTACTCTTGCCGTCCGCGCCGACATTCTCACCATTCCGCTGATTTTTCTTCCCGTTTCTCACACGAAATGCCGACATGAACGCCGCCGACAACCTGAATTACGACAATCCACTGATCGCCCGTTACGCAGGCCCAGCCATGAGCCAACTCTGGGGGCCAATGCGGAAGTTCCAGACCTGGCGGCGTTTGTGGCTCGCACTCGCCGAAGCCGAAGCGGAACTGGGCCTGATGGCGGAAGATGGAACCACCCCCCGCATCACCCCCGCCCAACTCGCGGAACTGCGAGAACACCTCGACGATATTGATCTCGATCGAGCAGCCTACCACGAGAAACGACTCCGACATGATGTCATGGCTCATGTGCATACATTGGGAGAAGTCGCCCCCGGCGCACGGGATGTCGTTCACCTCGGCGCAACGTCTTGCTTCGTCACGGATAACGCCGATCTGATTCTGATGCGGGAAGGGCTCGACCAGCTGTGCGTGAGCTTGGCGAGCGTCATTGATGCTCTGGCCCACTTCGCCGATACCTGGAAATCCGAACCGACCCTCGGCTTCACGCACTTTCAGCCCGCGCAACTGACAACGGTCGGAAAGCGGGCCACCTTATGGTGTTACGATTTCGTACTCGACCTGAAAGAACTCGAACGCCGCCGCGATGCCCTCCCATTCCGTGGGGTGAAGGGCACCACGGGCACCCAGGCCAGTTTCCTCGCCTTGTTCCGCGGCGATCACGAAAAAGTCCGGCAACTCGATGCGCTCGTGGCCCGCAAGATGGGGTTCGATCGCCGGTTTACCGTCACCGGCCAGACCTATTCCCGGAAAATGGATGCGTTCCTCCTCGATTCCCTCGGTGGGTTGGGGCAATCCGCTCACAAATGGGGATGCGATTTACGACTCCTCGCCCATCGCCAGGAAATTGATGAGCCGTTTGAAGCCGAGCAAATCGGCTCCAGCGCGATGGCCTACAAGCGCAACCCCATGCGGGCCGAGCGGATGTGTTCGCTCGCTCGGTTCCTGATGGGGCTACCCGCAATGGCCGCACAGACTCACGCGACTCAGTGGTTTGAACGCACGCTCGACGATTCCGCCGCCCGGCGACTCTACATCCCCCAGGCATTCCTCACGGCAGATGCTCTGTTACGGATCGGTTTGAATGTCGGAGCGGGTTTGGTCGTCCATCAGCCGGTGATCGCCCGGAACGTGCGGGAGTATCTGCCGTACATGGCGACGGAAAACATTATGATGGCAGCAGTTGCGGCTGGAGCCGACCGTCAGGACGTGCATGAACAGGTTCGTCAGCACAGCCACGCGGTCACCGCGCGGGTCAAAGCGGGCACCGGACAGGCCACCGAGTTACTCGAACGATTGCAACAAGACCCCCTGTTTGCGACCGTGAATATCGCCGCGGAAGCCGAACCGGCACGCTTTATCGGACGGTCGGCGGAGCAGGTTCAAGAGTTTTTGGAAGAAGAAATCACAGAAATTCGCAAACAATATTCTGGGAAACTGGGGAAGTCGGCCGAACTCCGCGTGTGACGATGACACGAGTGAATCCGTCACTCATAATTGTTGCAACGTGGGAACCTTGCGCAACTTGCCCCAAGAAGCCGCGCGTTCACAATTGTTTCACATATCAACATTCGGATAAAAATTGCTCGCCATCCGCGGGCAATTTTTGCTCAGGCGATCGGGTTTCATCCGGTTTTCACTTGGAGGACTGGCTAATTTCGTATACAAAGTGCGTCGACCGTGCCATGTGGATGGCACAAACTCAACGTTGCCGAACGCCGAGGAGACGCATCGCATGATTTCCACTTTGGCCGTAGCCGTTGTTGCCGGATTCGTTGCCAGCGCTGTTCCCGCGCCGTCAGCCTTTTCGACAGACTACCGCACCGCTCTGACCGCTTCGACTGAGCAAGGCAAACCACTCGCCGTGTTCATCGC
>JAIXLE010000028.1 GCA_026931725.1 Bacteroidales bacterium | reverse complement strand
GGAATGATGTGGGCGAACTGATTCCCATTAAGAAACTACTGGGCTTACCCGTGGTCCCGATTGCCCCCCAATACCGCAAAACCATCGCACCAGAGTCCGCAAACTAACCGGCCTGTTCCGTGGCGTGATATTCACCACGCCCTCTGGCCTGACCAACTTCCACAACTTGACAGATTCCCTCCAGATTTTTTCGATTCTGGGGCAATCTTCCGGCAAACCCCGTAAATTCGGCGCGGTCGATTGGTCGATACCACTAGCGAGATACCCGACTCTGCCGGCTTCCGCGTCGGTACTGTCCGGAATCATGTGACGGGGACGACCATGATGCAGCAGAAGCGATGGGTCCGACGGTTCACCTGGCTCACACTGGTGCTTACAGTAATCAGTGGCTGTGAACGGCAGGTGTTCGTCGAAAAAGGTGACATGGAAGCCGCCTTGGCCGTGGGGCCGGTGGCGAAATTGTCCATGCAACCGCATGGGCCGATTCTCCCGCCGAGTGTGACAGGGACCACCCCTTCCACGGTACTCGACCCTTCCCGTCCCGCGCGGTTCGTCACTCTCAAGGAGTGCGTGGCGATTCTGCTGGAACAGGGGAACGTGGGTTCACCCGCCGTGAACCAACCGGGGAATGCGCTGGATACCTTCAGCACCTTCACCGGACGGGGAACATCGGGAACCGACAACCTCGCGGCTTTCGCCATGGACCCGGCGATTGCCAGCGCGGAAATCGAACGGTCGCTCTCCAAGTTCGATGCCCGCTGGGTCAGCAGCATGACTTGGCAGAAAACGGATCAGGCGTTCCCGGTCCAGTTCCAGTCTTTCCTGCAAAACGCGGACAAGGCGACGTTAAGCACCACCCTGGCGAAGCCGTTACCCACAGGGGGTACCGCCGGGATTACGTTCAATATGAACTACACCTCGCTGACGAATCCACCGCCCCAGGGTTCGGCCTTCGCGGCGTTGCCGACATCGTATTTGCCACAGGTGCAACTGTCGTTTGAACAGCCGTTGCTCCAGGCGTTCGGTGTCGAGATCAACCAGTTGTTGCCGAACCACCCCGGTAGCGTTCTGATTCCAAACCTCCGCCCCAGCGGTGGTCAGGGGAGCGAAGGGATTCTGGTGACGCGGTTGCGTCTCGGTCAGCAACGAGCCGAGTTCGATCGCCAACTGAACGTCGCGCTGTTGAACGTGGAATCGGCCTACTGGAACCTCTACAGTGCCTACTACAACCTCTACGCTCAGGAAGAAGCGTTGAAGCAGTCCCAGTTCGCGTTCCTGGTGTTCTCGGATCGAGCCAAGGCGGGGATCACGCGGAACCAGTTTCCACTCCAGGCGAAGGCTCAGGTGGAACTGTTCCGGGGTCAGGTACTCGTCGCACGCGGTCAAGTACTCCAGGCGGAACGGCAACTCCGGGGTATCCTCGGGATGCGATCCGACGATGGCACCCGGCTCGTACCCGCCGATGAACCGACGCTGGTACCGTATCAGCCGGACTATTACCAACTGGCCAACGAGGCGATGCAGTTCCGCCCGGAATTGCTCATCGCTCGCCAGGAACTGAAAGCCCAACAATTGAACCTCGTGACTCAGCGGAACCTTCGGCGGCCGGATGCCCGGTTCATTGGTCAGTACGATGTGCAAGGAATTGGGTCGGCTCTGGATGGTGGCCCAAGCCAAAACGCCTTGGCCAGCCTGACCGACAACCGCTTCAACAGTTGGACACTCGGTTTCCGACTCGATATGCCGCTCGGCTTCCGCGACGCGAATGCCCTGGTCCGACAGGCCGAACTGAACATGCGGAAAAGTTACTTCTACCTACTCGATTCCGAACGGAAGACGCTGGAATTCCTTACGGAAGAATATCGTCAGGTGGTCCAAGCCCACGAACTCGTGAAGTTCCGCCGCTCGCAACGAACCGCTCTGCAAGATTACCTGATTCTCGATAAGCAGGTTCTGGAGAGCGGTGCTTTGAGCAAGGATGAGTACGTCGGCTTTATCACGAACTTGATTCAAGTCCAGCGGGACTTGGCCAACGCGACGGCCTCGGAGTTCCAAGCCGTGTCACAGTACAATATCTCCCTGGCAGGCTTGGAGTACGCGAAGGGGACCATCCAGCAGTACAATAACCTCACGGTCACGGATGGCCCCGTCCCGGCTTGGGTGGAGAAAAAGGCTGTCGACCACTTTAAGTCCAATGAAGCGGCTCTGAAACTGCGAGAACACCCGGACGAACTGCCACTCAAGGCGCTGCACGATTGGAAACCAGGCACCGGAATGCCAGGGACTGTTCCCGCCGTCGTGCCACCAGGGGCCACCCTCCCGGATGGAACGCCCGCAACCCTGCCGGAACTACGGACCACGCCGGAAAACCCGCAAGGCACGCTCCCCAGCCTGCCCAGCTACGGTTCCCCGGAAACCTATCCGATCCCGCAGGGAACACAACCGCTGCCCGCCCCGACACCCGTGCCGCCGGCAGGAATCTCTCCCACGACTCCCGTCGCGCCCATGAACCCGGCGACCACGATGAGCCCAATGCCCACAAATCCGGCCATCGTGAACGCGGCATCACAACCCGTGTCGGGAATCTCGGCGGACACCAATGGTGGGCGGATCACCTTTGCTCAGGAAGGCACCGTCAAACTCCGCAAGCCGAGGGGTTGGACGACGGCAACCTCCGAGCCTGCCCCGCTCTCGCCGAACGAACCGGCTACGCCACCTGCGGCCACCATCGCCCCCGTGTCTCCCGCGGAGTCCACGCCCGCCAACGGGCCAGCCAACTCCGCGATGATCCCGATTGCGATGCCGAGTCATACAGCCGAAGGAGCCCCACCCGTGATGTCGCCGCCACCGATCCGGTAATCTGATGATGCGTATCTTGGTATACGAATATTGTGTCTCCCGCGGGCTGGGTCAGAATCCTTCTGATCCCGCCCATTCGCTTTACCGTGAAGGCCGGGCCATGCTGAACGCGGTGATGACGGACTGCGCGGCGATTCCCGATGCCGTTGTAGAAACCCTCACACCTGCCCATGCCCCCCACGCCCTCGAGGAAGAACACGCCTTAACCGCCACGGCGGCACGCTGCGATTGGGCCATCGTGATCGCCCCTGAATTTGACAACATTCTACTGCAAGTTTGTGAGCGTATTCGTTCTACAGGTTGCACGCTTCTCGGTTCGACCTCCTCCGCGATCGCGTTGACTTCCGACAAACTGGCCCTCGCAAATTATTGGCGTGAACGCGGTGTTCCGACACCACAAACGGTTCCGCTCTCCGCATGCCATTCCCTCCCATTCCCCGTTGTCTTGAAACCGCGGGACGGTGCCGGTTCAGAGCAGGTGCAACTCTGCCGATCACGAACCGCGATGGAAACGCTTCTCACCCATCGGCACGCGCGGGAGAACCCGCGATCCCTGATCGGACAGCCATTCGTACCGGGCCAGGCGGCGAGTATCGCCTTCCTCGTCGGACCGGAGCAGGTGGTCCCCCTCTGCCCGACCTTCCAGCATCTCAGTCCAGACGGCCGCTTTACCTACCTGGGGGGAGAACTCCCCATTCCGCATCCGCTCGCGCAACGCGTGGTCACTTTAGGCCAACGTGCGATTGCCCACATTCCGGGTTTGTTGGGTTTTATCGGTGTCGATGTCGTACTCGGGCCCAATGCCGATGGCTCAGACGATGTCGCTATCGAGATCAACCCGCGATTCACAACATCGTATGTCGGATTGCGTGCCGCGGCGGAGTTCAACATCGCTGAGATGTTGTTCAGCCTGGCCCGCGGGAAATCCGTACAATTTCCGCGTTGGAAGACGCACACGATTCGCTTTCACTCCGACGGAAACCGGGAATTGACAACGACTCACAAACCGTTTGACAAGAATAAATGAAATTTGAAAATCTGGCTAGGATTGCGGAATCGTCTCGTTATACTCCTGTTACCTGCCGGGGGTGGACTCGACAGGTAGGAAATGGACGAACGTGAGGTGGTGACAGTCGCAGTGGACAGCGCGGCACGCGATTGGTGTGGAATTCTTTTTCTTCCCACCCATTCCGTTTTCCGTCTGGCTAAAGTGATTTCATCGTTGACCAGCGACTTCTATCTCTCAATAGCCCCCTATTCACACGGAACTATTGTGGAGCCCCGGTCGTCGTTTCACCTCTCGCGGGTGAACCTGTTCGCACCAAATCCAGATTGTCGTCGGTTCGACAGTCGTGAGTCGCTTCGAGATGTGGCGGTCGGCTGTGAGTAGTCCGGGTCGTGCCGCCTGTGAGGGAGCTGCATGAGCAGCAAGAATTTGTACGTCGGGAACCTTCCGTTCACGACCACGTCGGATGATCTAGCCGAAGTCTTCGGACAATATGGCACTGTTACCAAAGCGCAAGTCGTAACGGATCGGGAAACTGGCCGTTCTCGCGGCTTTGGTTTCGTCGAAATGTCCAGCGGCGGTGATGAAGCCATCGAGGCGATGAACAATGCCGAATTCCAAGGGCGTCGGCTGACCGTCAACGAAGCCCAACCGCGTGAAGCCCGTCCGCCACGGAGTGGTGGTTATGGCGGCGGCGGTGGTCGCGGCGGCTACGGCGGTGGCGGCGGTGGTCGCGGCGGCTACGGCGGTGGCGGCGGTGGTCGCGGCGGCTACGGTGGCGGCCGCGGCAGTGGTGGTTACGGCGATGACCGATACTAAGCCCATCTCGAACGATTGACCGAACACGCCACGGATATTCTGCATATCCGTGGCGTGTTATTTATGAGGGTTGCGTCAGCACACGCACATCACCATCGCGGCGGGTCAACCCGGAACGATCCAGATACTCACAGATTGGCACCGCATATTTGCGGGTCGTGCCCAAAAGATCCCGAATCTCCGCAACCGTGGCACCGGGGCCGTTCGTTAATCGTTCCGTCACACGTTGCCGCATCTCCGATTCGCTCTCCATGTGCAGATAGACATCGTCGGACACTTTGACGAGAAACCCTTCTGCGGTGGCGACTTCAAAAATGTCTTTCAGCGCGGCGGCATTCCCAGCAGCCTGATTGGCAAAATCCTTGACTTCAGGAGGTTGAAACCCAGCCACCCGATGCGCTTCAACGATCTTATCTTTGAGTTTCCGCTGATTGATACTCAGCTTGGGTTTGAAGTCGGCCCGCGCGATTCGCCGAGCATCTCCGGTAAGTTTCTTGGCCTTCACCATCTGATCGGTCACCGCTTGCAACAACGCTTCATCCCCGACATAGTCGAGTCGGGACAATGTCTTTTGGCGGTCGTGGTTGGTCATGAGCGGGTTCTGTTCGTGCAACACGGCCAGAACATCAAGGATGCGTTGTTCCAATTCCGCAATCCGTTCCGCGTGGAGTTGCAACACCCGATGGGGAGGGAGCGGGACCGCGACGAACACCCCAGTAGCAAGGAGTTCCGCGTTGATTCGGGTAGCCGTGGCCAGCGTCAACCCGGCATTGCGTACCAAATCAGCGGGTTGAAAGCCATGAAAACCGGCGAACCACCCCGCCATCGTGGCCCGTTTCACCGCATCATCCGCCCCCAGTTGCTCGACCCGAGCCAGGTACTCCAGGTGCCGACGGCGTAACTTCACCGCACACGGTTGCAAGATCTGACCGCCGCCGAGTGTGTGTTCCGCGGAAGAATCCCGCAAGACGAACGGCTGCCCCCACACAGCCGTCACGGGGTCTTCCAAGAATAATTGGGCAAGAGCCCATTTTCCCGGTTCGACCATGTCGAAATCGAGAATGGAAGTCGTCGCCATCGTCTCAGCCGTGCCGATGTGCAGCCGCACGGGCAGTCGATGCTTGATCGGTCGTCGTCCGTCCATCAAAGCATGAAGCCGTACCGTCAAGACCTTGGAGGGAACGAGCATTCCCGCCGCACAGAGTTCCTGCCCCCGTTGCACCTGATCGTAGGGAATCCCGGCAAGGTTCACGGCGGCCCGTTGGCCTCGATGGACCGATTCGACCGTTTGACCATGATTGTTCAACGATCGCACCCGCACCCGTTCGATCGCACCCTGACCCTTGTGCCAATCGAGTTCATCCCCGACACGCAGTTGGCCCGATGTAACAGACCCGGTGACAACCGTACCATGCCCTTGCACCGTGAAAGATCGATCTATCGCCAATCGGAATGCGTTTTCCTCATCTCCCGCCGTGACGTTCTGGCACACCTTCAGAATCGCGGCCTTCAGCTCGACGATGCCGTTCCCAGTCATCGCTGAGGTGGGAATGATCGGCGCGGACTCCAAAAATGTCCCTCGCACCAAATCACGGATTTCCAGAGCCACCACTTCGCGGGTTTCGTCATCCACGAGGTCCGCTTTGGTCAAGGCGATGACACCGTGACGCAACCCGAGGAGCCGCAGAATATCAAGGTGTTCGCGGGTTTGCGGCATCACGGAATCATCCGCCGCGATGACGAGAATGGCCAAATCCATTCCCGTCGCCCCGGCGAGCATGTTTTTGACGAACCGTTCATGCCCCGGCACATCGACAATGCCCAGTCGCACCCCATCCAGTGTGAGGTGGGCGAAACCAATGTCGATGGTGATACCGCGGGCTTTTTCTTCCGGGAATCGGTCGCAGTCGATGCCGGTCAGGGCACGCACGAGTGAGGTTTTCCCGTGGTCAATGTGCCCAGCCGTTCCAAGGATAAGATCGCGTGGCATAGTGAGTTCCACCGTTCCCCCAAATGATTTTGAAGGAACGGCGATGGGGGAGTTATTCCGTCACCTCGAAGTGGAATTCATTCTTTCCATCCGCGGTGACCGTGGCTTTGAACGGCGTTTGGGAAGCACTACTATACTTCGCCGGGAATTTGTTCAGCTTATCAAGTTCACCGGGTTTGCGATAGCCGCCGGTTTGAATCACGGCAACGATGTATTCCCCCGCCGCGATGCCATCAAACGAACTGATGGTGGTGAGTCGGGCTTTACCATCCGCCATCGTCAAACCATCGGCCGCGAGCTTGTACTTGGACTTGCCCGGTGCCGGCTTTTCGATGGTGGTGAAGAACAATACGGTGGCCCCCGGAGCGGGTTTCCCCTGGAACGTGACCGTAGCCGTCGCCGGGTGCAACGGTACTGGTGATGCGCGAACCGGGCGACCCGGTTCATCGGAGGGGATCGTTTCCAAGCTCTCCGGTAGCACGCCATCCAACACGATATTGGCGATCACGGGTGCGCCCTTCTTCACCGTGACCCAGGCCACCTGATCGAATTCCCCATATTCCACCCCACGCATTCGGCTCCCGCCGCCAGTGGTGGCCAGTTGATAGTAATTCATCCCGTTTCGGACATACTTCTGGTAGCGGTGCAGGTGCCCACAGAACACGGTGTATTTCCGACCGGCAAGTAGCTTTTCCACCTCCAGCCAGCCGTTGGCTTCCAGATCGCGGGCCGTCCAAATCGGTTCATGAACAAACAAAAAGGTCCAGCGGACACCCGGATTGGCTTCCAGTGCCTTTTTGATCTCTTCCTGCTGTTGGGGCAGGATCCGCTGTTTGCCCTGCATATCTTCGCAATTCAAGGCCAGGAACAAGGTGTTCTTGTACACGAAATGATAGTTTTGCCGACCGTATCGCTCCTTCCAAACATCGCTCAGCACATTTGTAGCCAGGTCGTGGTTGCCGGGAACGTAGAAAAAGGGCATCCGAAATTGCTTGGTGTATCGGTCAAATTCATCCCAATCACTGGTCGCCTGTTCGCGGCTTTGCGTGTAGCCTTCTACCAAGTCGCCGACCGACATGACAAAAGTCGGTTGCAGTAAATTGATCTGCTGGACGGCTCGGGAATACACTTTGGCCCGGTGCCCGCCGGTGCGGTCGGAAATGACGGCGAACTGAAATTGATCCGGCGCATCGTTGAGCTGCAAATTCGTCCACGGGTTCTTGGCTTCCGCGACAATTTTGAGCTCATCCGCCGGATTCGGACTATTGGCCCGATCAGCGTTGGCACGCGGGGCTTGAGAAATGAGGACGGCGACCGCTAGCACGGTCAGTGCGCCTCCCCCCAGCAAAATGCGTTTCATGGTGGGACTCCACGAGTAGAATGGCGGGACTCAGACAGAGTAACCCAACCCTGGAGAAATGGAAAGCGGCAATCACCGCAGTTCGTGGACCTTCCCGGATTCGGCGTGGATTCGGTCCACGGATACATGTTATTCAGGATGGCGTTGCTTGGCATCGCTCAGATCGCTCTGGCGGGTTTCCGATGCCAAGACCACCGCAATCAGCGTCACGACGGCCATCCCGATGAGGTAGATTCCGACCGGCCAGGGGCGGCCATCGGTCTGACTCAGCAAGGCCGTGGCCACGAGTGGAGCCAAGCCGCCCGAGAGCGGAGCCGCCATCTGATAGCCCAGCGAAGCCCCGGTATAGCGGACCCGTGTTCCGAACAACTCAGAGAGAAACGCAGCTTGCGGGCCATACATCGCCGCATGACCGATCATGCCCAGCATGATCCCCACAATCACCCACAACGGCTCCCGAGTTTCCATCAGGGCAAAGAACGGGAACGCATACAGGGCCAGAAACAGGGCACCTCCCAGGTACACCGGCCTCCGGCCCAACAGGTCGGACAATGCCCCAAACAACGGGGTGGCCACGAGATGCACCACGGCCGCGATCAACACCGCATTGATGAGCAGGTTTTGCGACAACTCCAGATACTGCGTTCCGTAACTCAGACCAAACACCGTGAAGAAATAATAAAACCCGTTCTCCGCGATGCGGGCTCCCATCGCCAACAAGACATTCCGGGGGTAATAACGTAACACTTCCAGAACGGGCAACCCCTGAGCCGGTTCCTTCTGCATGGCCTCCGTGAACAGCGGGCTTTCCATCACCTGAATGCGCAAGAACAGCCCCACCGCGGTGAGAATCACCCCCATTAGGAACGGAATCCGCCAGCCCCAAGCCAGAAACGGCGCTTCGGGCAAGAGGGATACCAAGCCAAAAGCCGCCGTCGCCAACAGTAACCCCACAGGTGCCCCAGCCTGCACCCAACTGGCCGAGAAGCCACGCCAGCGCGGATCCCCGCGTTCCGCGACCATCAGCACCGCTCCGGCCCATTCCCCGCCGACACCCAGCCCCTGCAC
>JAIXLE010000136.1 GCA_026931725.1 Bacteroidales bacterium | reverse complement strand
CGTACTGGGTTTGCGTTCGCCACGATCTTCCAGGTATTGCCGAATCTCACGCAGGGAAGCCGGGTTGGTACGCAAGTACGCCAGTTGATCCAGAACACAGATGGCCAAACGGTCGGAACTGTTGGCTCCCCGTAAGGATTTTTCAATTTGCGAGAGCGTCCCCGCGGTTACGGAATGGGCGGTTCCCGATCCTGACTTGGCCACGGGCGGACGTTTCCCCAAACCCAGATCGACACCGAGCAAATCCCGCAAATTCTTCTGTTCCAAAGCCCGCGCCGGGTAAAAGTGACCATCCAGTTGCCGATCCGTATCCCCCGTGCGTGCGCGAGCTTGCGCGGCCAGTCGTGCCGCCAAGTTCACGCAATCGCTGCTGGTGAGTGCCTCCGTATAAAACAGCCAGTGTGCGGGTTGCTTCTTCTTCAAGCGATCCTGGGCCAGTGGTTCCAGACGAACTTTTAACCCCACATCTTGACTGACATCGAGCAACAACTGCATGGCCTGAACCGAATCCGTGGCGAATAAGTCCAACCGGAACGCGGATTCGCGGGAAAGCTCATCCGTCAAGCGGGCCAACACATCGGGGCGATCGAATTCGGCCACGGACGCGAACAGCGGAAGACGCACTTCCACACGTTCCAACGGAGTCGGGCGAGCCGTGAACGCGGCCCCGATCCAGTCGGGCATGGGCCGAGGCGGCGGAGCCACTTCGGTCGGATGATCGGCGGTGTGCGGGGGAGATTGATGGGCCAACTGGTGATCGGGGAACGGTGTCACCCGTGGATCCGGCAGCGTTTCTGGCGGGTGCGGCACCGCAGACACCCCCAGGACATCCCGAGTGGGAAGAATTACGGTCGGATGCGGCGCGGGATGATCCTGCTGGGCCAAATCCGGCATGGGTGCGTGAGACGCGGATTCTGGACTGATCAAAGTCAGCCAGAATACCCCCAACCCCGCGATCAGAAGTACCGATGCCGCAATGGCATACGGCAAGGCCCGCACCAACCGCCGTGGAGGAACCCATCGACCAGGGGTTCCCGGTGATGTCGGGGCGATGCGGTCCATGATCCGGGCGGCGAGTTGGGGTGGAGCTGTTCGACGCGGCAGGCGTTGCAGGCGTTGACGCACCGCCCGAAGTTCACGCAGCAGAACGCGGGCCTCGCCAGAGGATTCCAGTAATCGTGCCAGCGCCACTTCTTGCCGGGCCGATAGTTCACCATCGACAGCCGCCGTCAGGAGTTCGCGTTGGGTTTCGTTCAACATGGTAGCACTCGGCGTTATTCTCCGGCCTGAGTCGGGCGTGAGGATAATGGTTTGAGGGTTTTGGCCGCAGGTTCTCCCGCCTCCTCGTTCCGATCACGCATCAGTAATTCTCGTAATTCCAACCGTGCCCGATGGATGCGGCTACGGATGGTGCCGACGGGGACATTGACAATTTTGGCAATCTCCTCGTACTTCATCCCTTCGATGTCGTTCAATACCAATACGGTACGATGTTCGGGCGAGAGTCGGTGGAGCGCCCTTTGGAGGGCAAACTCCTCTTCGGAGCGTTCGAGCGCGGAACCGGGTTGCGAGTCGAGCGAGCTATCGGCCGGTTCCAGGCTCCCTTCGTTGCCGTCACGGTGGAAGGCATCCAGGCTGACGAACGACCATTTTCGGCGTTTCAGGCTGATCGCGGAGTTAAAGGCGATCCGGTAGAGCCATGTATAAAACCCAGAGTCTCCTTTGAATGAAGCCAGGGATTGATAGGCGTTGATGAACGCTTCCTGGACCACATCGGCAGCATCGTCTCGGTGATCGACCACCCGCAAAATGGCATTGTAGAGCCGATCCTGGTATTGCAGCACGAGCTTTCCGTAGGCCTCGGTTCGGCCCTGCAACACAGCATCAATAATCAGACGGTCATCAGGGTTCACGGCAGTTATCAGTAGGACGAGTTGCAGAGGGAAAGAGTTCCGCAGAATTTCCTCGCGGTTCCTTCACGAGGAACACTGGGACCGCCATGACGCACGAATCGGTCAGGGAAAGATGGTGCGGCACCCGGAGGATCTGGGAAGCAGTGTCAATTGCAATTATTTCAAAGGCGGATGGGATGCGTCAACGGGCGGATTGGTTTTCCGGTACTTTGTGCAGAGGCGAGAAGCGGGTTCTGTCCCCCTGGACTTCTCTTCCAGGAGTGAAGAAGGGGGACATTCAACATCCCTTATTTCACTTCCGTGACCTTGGCATTCATGATCCACTTTTTGCCGTCTTTTTCGACGATTTTGCCGGTCACTTTGACTTTCAGTTCCGAGCCGGACGAGCAGACTTTCTTGTGGTTGGCTTTCTTGTCATCGAGGTAGTACACAACGTCTTTGCCATCGGCTTTCACAACCAGGGCGTTTTGGCACTGGTCGGTTTCGGCCAGGGTACACTTGGCGCAAACCATGTTGCCAACCAGAGCCTTCGGAGCGGGTTTATCCGCGGCCAAGCCCGTCAGTGTCAGTGCGGCCACACCCACGAACAACGCCAGAAGCGAACGCATCATCGGAAACTCCTGAAAACGAGAATCGGAGGCGACAACCGTACCACCCCTATTCTCACCTTGGGATGGTTATTGGGCAGACAATGCCCTTGTACTCCGATTCTCCGTGGGCGGCAATGGGGGAAATCCGAATCCTGAAAAATCATGAGCGATCTCTCCATTGACGATCACCGTTCACGCTCCTACATTGCAGTTTTCGCAGGTTGCATACTCGGATCGTTGCCCGAATGCTCGCATCCGCCGCTTTTGCCGAATCGCTTCTCCGGGCGTGTGCCCAGGCCCGTTCGCTGCGCGACCGCGTCCTCGTGGTCAAACTCGGCGGCAGCGCGATGGAAGACCCCACCGCCACCCAGGGTACCTTGGAGTCGATCACCGCGCTGCAGACGCTCGGTGTGCGGCTCGTGCTGGTGCATGGCGGGGGGAAGCCGATCGATCGGGGCATGGCCGAAGCGGGCATCACCCCGCGCAAAGTGGCTGGCCGACGCTACACGGATGAGGCGACCCTGGCTGTTGTCGTGCGTGTCCTTCTGGAGTTGAACCAGGGAATCATCGAACGGCTCACCACGCTGGGCGGTCGGGCCGTAACCGTTACGGATTCCCTGTTCGGAGATCGCCTGCATTTGATGGACGATCATTCCCAGCCGATCGACCTGGGCCGGGTGGGGCAACCGAATCGTGTAGATGTGGGAAGTTTGGGAAATTTGTTGAATTCCGGGACGATTCCCGTGATTCCGTGCCTCGCTCGGAGTACCGTGGATGGTGGCTGGTTGAACGTCAACGCCGATACTGCGGCCGCGGCCATCGCGGGGGCACTCAGCGCGGAAGCGTGTCTCTTTCTGACCGATACGCCCGGCGTTCTGCAAAATGTCCGCGAACCGGAATCGCTGATCCCGAGTCTGACGGAATCTCAGTGCCAGCAACTCATCACGTCTGGCGTGATCGCGGGCGGGATGATTCCGAAGGTTGAGGCTTGCTTGGCAGCGTTGGCCGCGGGAGCCAGTCGGGCCGTTATTCTCGATGGGCGGAACCCGTATGCCCTCCTCAGCGGGTTCATCACGGATCGTCTCATCGGTACGGAGTTCCGGAAATAACCGTCGCTTGGCCGGGGCGTTTCCCGTGCGAACATTGTTTTCCCGTTCTTCCTGCGTTTCTGGGTAGTCTGGAAAGATATGGCGAGTACCACCCCTGTTTCCTCAGCCGATGTCATCGCTTTGGCGAAACGGCACCTCATCGGTAACTACACCCGCTACCCGGTCTGTCTGGTCCGGGGGGAAGGTTCCTGGGTCTGGGACGCGGAAGGCCGCCGCTATCTCGATTTCTTCCCCGGTTGGGGGTGCGGACTCCTCGGCCACTGCCCGCCCAAAGTGGTGCAAGCGGTCCAAGAGCAGGTCGCCACGCTCATCCACGTCCCGAACACCTGGTACACCGAACCGCAAGCCGCACTCGGACAGGCCATCGGCGAACGCTCGGGGTTTGATGGCCGCAGTTTCTTCTGCAACAGCGGCACCGAGGCCACGGAAGCCGCCATCAAGCTCGCCCGCCTCAACGGAAAACCCCAAGGGAAGTACAAGATCGTCACCATGACGAACGGCTTCCATGGCCGGACGATGGGTGCCCTCTCCGCGACGGCCCAGCCGAAGTACCACGCGGGTGTGGAACCGATGCTACCCGGCTTCCTCTACGCTCCCTACGGTGATCTCGATGCCGTTTCCAAACTGATCGACAACGAAACCGCCGCGATCCTGTTGGAACCGATTCAGGGGGAAGGCGGCATCAATTTGCCACCTGATGGCTATCTCGTGGGCCTGCGGCAACTCTGCGACGAACGCGGCTTGCTGCTCATCTTCGATGAAGTGCAGGCCGGAATGGGACGCACCGGCAAATGGTTCGGCCATCAGCACTGGCCCGTCGCGCCGGACATCTTCACCCTGGCGAAAGCGATGGCGGGCGGCGTGGCGATGGGCGGGCTCGTGGCCACACCCACCGTGGCCGAGAAGCTGAAACCCGGCACCCACGCGGCCACGTTCGGCGGCAACCCCCTCGCGGCCCGCGCCGCCCTGGCCACGATCGAGACGATTGAGGAAGAAGGACTCCTCGCCCGTGCCGAGCAGATCGGCGAGCGATTCCGCACACGCTTCCAGCAGATACAGCAAAAGTGCCCGCTGATTACCGAAATCCGCGTCAAGGGCACCATGATCGGCGTGCAACTCTCCGTGGAAGGTGCCCCCGTGGTCCAGCAGTGTTTGGAACGCGGTTTGCTCATCAATTGCACTCATGCCACCGTGTTACGCCTGTTACCCGCTGTTAATCTCGCCGACGATCAGATCGACGATGGCTGCTCCGTGATTGAGGATGTCCTCCTGCATCTGGGGTCATGATCCCCATTCCCGAGCGGGAGAAAAATCTCATCCCGCGAACGGTTGCCCCCAGGGCCAAGTACACATGTCCAAGGACCGATGACCATGCCGCGTCATTTCCTGAATCTATTTGATGTCTCGACCGACGACCTGGAACAACTGCTCGCGGATGCGGCTCGGCTGAAAGCGGCCCGCAAACGGGGCATCCCCGCGCATTCCTTGTCGGGTCGGGTGGTTGGGTTGGTGTTCGAGAAGCCGAGCTTGCGGACCCGCGTCAGTTTTGAGGCCGGCGTGGCCCAACTCGGCGGCACGTCTTTGTTCCTGCCCGGCAACGAAGTCGGCCTCGGTTGGCGCGAATCTCTCGCCGATTTTGCGCGGACGATGGGCCGATTTGTCGACATCATCGTGCTGCGCGTCTTTCGGCAAACCACCGTGGACGGTATCGCCGAATGGGCTGGGGTGCCGGTCATCAACGGTCTTTCGGATCGGGAGCATCCGTGTCAGGCACTGGCTGACTTGCAAACGATCATCGAGCAGTTTGGAACCGTGGCAGGCAAGACCATTACGTTCGTCGGTGATGGCAACAATGTCTCGATGTCGTTGGCGGTCGGCGTGGCCAAGCTCGGCGGTCAGTTCGTGCTGGCCTGCCCGGCGGGGTACGAGTTCGATGCGGAGTTTCAAAAACGGTTCCGTTCCGAGTTGCCCAGTGTCCCGTTCCCCAAGACGGTCAACGATCCCATCGCCGGGGTGCGGAACGCCGATGTGATTTATACGGATGTCTGGACCAGCATGGGGCAAGAAGCGGAGCGGGAAGAACGGCTCAAGCGATTCGCGGATTTCCAGATCAATGCGGCTCTGATGGCCCAGGCTCCTCCGCAAGCCCGACTCTTGCACTGCCTGCCCGCCCACCGGGGGGAAGAAGTGACCGATGAGGTCATCGACGGCCCGCAGAGTGTCGTCTTCGATCAAGCCGAGAATCGTCTACACGCACAAAAAGCCGTGCTAGAATGGGTGCGTGAACAGTAACTCGCATACAGACCAGGATTTCCCATGCCTCCCCGACCTGCGGGCCGACGGGCCGACCAGCTCCGGCCACTTACGTTCACTCGCCAGTATACCCGTACCGCGCCGGGGAGTGTGCTGGTGCGAGCCGGGCACACGGTGGTTCTCTGCACCTGTTGTGTCGAACCGACCGTCCCGGATTTCCTCGTTGGCAAGGGGAAAGGCTGGCTCACGGCTGAGTACGCCATGCTGCCCGGTTCGACCGGCCGCCGCAAACCGCGCGACAAAGCCGGGAAAGTCGATGGCCGTTCCGTCGAGATTCAACGGCTGATTGGCCGCAGTCTTCGGGCGATCGTCGACTTATCGCAACTCGGCGAACGCACGCTCTGGCTCGATTGCGATGTCATCGAAGCCGATGGCGGCACCCGCACCGCGAGCATCACCGGCGCGTTCGTCGCCCTGGTCGATGCCTTGCAATCGCTTCAGAATGATCTAACGAACCCAATATCGAGTATTATCACGGACAGTGTCGCGGCTATCAGTGTCGGCCTCGTCGATGGTGAGGAACGACTCGACTTGGAGTATGTAGAAGATGTCGCCGCCGATGTGGATTTCAACGTGGTGATGACCGGATCGGGTCGGTTCATTGAGGTGCAAGGCACCGGCGAGGAAGCCACGTTCACCCGCCAGCAGTTGGATAGCTTGGTCACGCTCGCCACCGCCGGTATCGCCGACCTCACCGCCGCCCAGAAACAAACCCTCGGCCAACTCTGGCCACTGGGGTGAGTCAGGGAACGCAATACTACCGATGACTGCGGAAATCGTCGCGCGGGAGGCATTGACAACCGATGATCGAATCGTGAGAATCGGAGTAATTGGATTCCATCGGTTGGTTCAAGGTATCCCGCATGAAACGGTTGTCATGCTGGCTATTTGCCTCCTCCACACATGCACATGCGCATACACGCACTAAGCTAAGTGTGACCCCGATGGAAGATCGGATTGTTCCCGCATCGGTGATCTATGATCGGGATTTTAACCCCAGTACCAGTGCCACATTGGCACCGGGTGTGACGGCGAGTTGGTCGTACACGAACAAGGTACAATCGCCATCCGGCGAGTGGTTTTTGGGGAAATTGGGCAATCAGACCGCCACGCTGACACTGCACAATTTACCCGCACATGATTCGCTAAATGTCGAGTTCGATCTGTACCTGATTGATACTTGGGATGGAAACGATCCCAACTGGAGCGGCCCCAACGGCGACCGTTGGAAGTTCGCTATTGATGGTGCAACTCAAGTCGATTCGACGTTTCGCAATGTACGGCCATTGGGGCCGAATGATGTGAATGCGGGACAATCACAGGATTATGGCGGGTCATCGGCTACGGGTACTGGCCCATATGCATCCGGTACGGGTGCAGTCGCCATCAATACGCTGGGTTATACTTGGACGAATGAAAATGGAACACAAGACCTGGATTCCATCTATCACTTCAGCGTACCAATTGAGCATAATGCCACATCAGTCACCATCACATTTACAGGCAGTGGATTGCAAGGAATTGGTGATGAGAGTTGGGGTCTGGATAATGTACAGGTAACCGCCGAGCAATCGGCGAGTATTGCTGGCATTGTATATCATGACGACAATTTAAGTTTAAATATGGATTACGGAGAACTTGGGGTACAAGGCCAGTTGGTCCAACTATTGAGCAGCGGCTTGGTTATAGAAGAGACTTCCACGGACTCAGAAGGGCAATATCAGTTTACTGGCTTGGCAACGGGCACATATGCCGTCAGAATCATCACAACAGAAGATCAATTCGTCGCAGCGAATACTACCGTTGGCAACTTATATGCCGAATATTTGAATGTCTCATCTACTGGAGAGCAGATTGAGGCAAATTTCGCAATTCAATTGGGTTCGACACCTAGCCAAGACGAAACCAACCCCTTCTACCTTGAAAACGATGCAAGTGCAACCCAGTCTATGCCTCTAGAAGCAGAGCAATCTCTTAAGCAAGCCACAGCGCACGGGATCGATTGGTCTACCCTGAATAAGGTGCGAGATGGCGTAAAACCCTGGCCTAACTTACCCCACACGGGTTCAGTTTGGGAAGTAAAAACCTTCTCTGGTAAGACAATTCTTGTTTGGAGTGGTGATCCTGGCCAAACCGTTACGGCATTTTGCCATGGGAATTCGTTTGGTGGATTAGGGATAATGGTTACGGAAAACGGCCAGCAGGTTCAACGTGACTTTTCCCCTTATTCTGGCCCTCCGGTGGGGTTACTGCTCGAAGAGGAATACGACAACCTTACTGGTGATGTCCCGTACGTCGGCCAAGCTGGTGACATTGCAATTTGGCGGGATGCAGATGGAATGGTTATCCACTCATGTATAATCACAGAGCCGGATAATCGCGCGCCAGGAATGACCTTAAATGGAACAAAAGTCAGGACAAAAAATGGAGCTAATCCGACAACTAATACTACTTTACTCGAAGTGAATAAAAAATACTCCACCTCCGTTGTGGTGATCAATGGGGTACCGGCGCTTGCCAAGACAACATTAGAGTTTTGGCGAATTAAACCATGACTATCATAAAGCGGAGTTGATATGGCAATCTTGCACTGTGCTGTATGTATATTCTCTTGCGCGATAGGAGATCCCATGTCGATCGAAAGATCACCTATTAGTATCATGCTCAAAACAAATAACAATTTATCCGCAATCGACGAAGAATTCGCCACTGTTACACTGAAAAATGTGTCGAGCGAAGCAATATCTTTGTCTAGTCAACTTAATTTTGGTGTGCTGAGCATGTTGGATATTGATGTTCGTAATGCAGACGGCCAACGGATTAGTCAATCATTTTACTTTGAATCGATATCATCACCGTTCGCCGAGTCAAAACCTGTAATCCAACTGAATCCTTGCCAAACTGTATCGTTCTCACTCTCGTTGCTCTCTGGAGTATCGTCGGATGCTCTCACTGATGGAGCCTACACCTGCGTTGTGATATTTAAGGCTGATGCAATACTATCAAAATCAAATGAAATCAAGTTTGCAATCAATAAACACAAGGTAGCAAACGGCAAATGATGTTGTCAAAATTAATGTCCAACATTGGAGTTGTCGAACCTGGTATCGAGTATTATCACGGACAATGTCGCGGCTATCAGTGTCGGCCTCGTCGATGGTGAGGAACGACTCGACTTGGAG
>JAIXLE010000235.1 GCA_026931725.1 Bacteroidales bacterium | reverse complement strand
CAGGTGAACAGCGTCGGGATTTGCTGCTTGTACGTCTGCAACTGGTGGAACGCATTCCAGATGGTGGCGTTTTCGTCGGCGGCGTTCTTCAACTCGATCACGGTCAGCGGCAGGCCGTTCACAAAGAGAATCAGATCGGGTCGGCGTTCGTGCTTGTTCTCGACGATGGTGAACTGATTCACCGCGAGGAAGTCGTTGTTGTCGGGATTGTCGAAATCGAATACCCGCACGATGTCGCCGCCGAGCGTGCCGTCGATCCGCTGTACTTCCACCGGCACGCCTTCGACCAGCAGCCGGTGCATGGCGTAATTCCCCGCAACGAGCGACGGCGAATCGGGCCGCGTCAGTTTGCGGAACGCCTCATCCATCGCCCCGGCGGGCAACGTGGGGTTGAGCCGTTCGAGCGCGGCCCGGAGCCGTCCTTCGAGAACGACTTGCCCCCAATCGGCGCGTTCGGCCCCTGGCTGCCCGCAGCCAATCTCCGGCCCGTGCGTGACGGTGTAGCCGAGAGCCGCGAGCCATTCGAGGGCCGCTTCTTCGACAACGGATTCGGTCATGGCTGCTGCTCCCAATCACAACCCACCGCGTCCGGGATCGGTTGATAAAGTCCATCCGAACAAGGCGTGAAATCAGCCGGCCAGCACGCCCGGAGCCGACAGAGCAGACGGAATTGCAGCGGTGCATCGGGATTCACCCGCTCCACCGTGAGGACTGCTGCTCCGGGAGTGCAGGACAGGCATAACTTCCGCACGTCGTAGGCGAGGTAGCGAGGAACGTACCCCAACAGGTGTTTCTCCGTACCGCCGAGATTTCGCACAGCAACGGCGTTGGGATCGACTTCGTTGTTGATGTCCGGCAACAAACCGAGGTGGTCGCCCGGCTTCAGTTTGTGGATTTGCTCAATCGCGCTGGGTGAAGTCCAGCGGATGCCGTGGACGAAAAACTTCGTCAGATAGCGCCTTTCCTCGTCCGGCAGTGGGCAGGGAAGAATCTCCAGTTGATCGGTGGCGCGCTGTCCCTCGGTGACGCGGAGGAGAGCAATCGGTTCGGGGGGATTGTTCGGGTCGAAGCCGTTCCACTCCAGATACTGCTGATACTCCGGCCGCGAACGTGCCAGCAGGCGGTTAGCGAAGAGCGGGAAGAGTTCATCCGATTCGTACACCGCTCCCAAATCGCTCAGTCCCGGAAACGGCTGAAAACCTTTCAGTTCGCGTGCCCCCTTCGTGTAGACGAATCGATAGCCGGAATCGATCCGTTCCAATCGACCCACCGGCCCCCACACGCCATTGGCGTTGCCGCCGGATCGCCACGCTACGAAAACTGCGTTGGTCATGGCTTTGCTCCTTCCACCAGCCGATTCTTGTTTTCCGTCAGTAGTTTCTGAGTGAATTCCCGGCACACTGGCGACATCCGACCGGTGGGCACCTCGGCCAAGAGCCGAGCGACTTCCGTTTCGTCCACCGCTCGCAAACGATCCAGCCACGTTGTTTCCGCCGACTGCGACAACGCGGCGAATGCCTGCCACGCCTCAAATGTGCCGAGCGGTTTCGTATCCGATGCCTGCGCGTAGAACGCCGACCGTGCCTTTCGGACAAACGCCGGTATCTGCCGGTTCGCGTCGCGGGTTGTCAATCGCTCCTGGCGTTCATCGTCCTGCAGGTTACGAGCCATCGAAGCCCCGTGATCGAACGACGGAGCGAGGTAACGCTTTTGGCTGTCGTCCAACGCGGCCCAGTTTTGATGGTGCCGGTCCTGGTTGGCAATCCACGCATCAAGCAAAACGTACCCGATGAACACATCCAGCGCCGACACGATGCCAACGGGAACCGTTCGCCACGGATCGGGAGGCAGTTCCAGTTTGCGAACGACTTCCGCGACCGCTTCGACCGTGTGTTCACGCACCTTGTATTTCCGCCCATCGTCGGCGGGGTAGGCCGGATCGCGGGCCAACAGCAGTTCATTTCCCATCATCAACGACCACGACGCAGGAGAGCACGATTCGCAAATCACACCCGGAATGCCGCTCCCTTGCTCCTCGGCCAACTCGTACTGAACGTGGGGCAAACCGAGCAAACCTGCGAGTTCGCAGGCCAGCTTCTCGGCCCAATCTTCCCCCGTGTTGCGTTCCTCGGCCTTGAACAGGACGCGAACGCCCTTGTCGTCAGTGAACCAGAATTTGCGTTTCGTGCCCAGTTGTTCCAGCGATTCGGCCTTACTGGGATCAACGGTCACGGTTGTAAACATCACATCACCCTCCCGACGATCCGCTCCGCGTCCGGTACGCGCAACTCGCCCGAAATCAGCTTCGGCAACAACGCATCACGCAACGCCGCGAGGGTGCGGGATTGAGTGACCGATGCTGTGATCTGTGCGAACATCGGCGAAACGATTCGCTCGAATCGCTGGAAGATTGGCGATTCGACTTCGGGAGCGACGATTTCGTATTTGCTCAGGCTGTCTGCCGGAACCCGCTGGCGACCACTTGAGCCGGTCATCTGCTGAATGGCGAACGTGCGGAACGATTCACCGCGAGCCAAGAGATACGCGAACGCGGGGGGAATGGTCCCTTTGGGTCGAAGCACGATGTATTCCGTCGAACCCCAGCCGACTTGACCATCGGGAAGGAAATCGACGAGTGCCGTTTTGCCGTTCTCCAAGCATGGCGTGATACGGGCAACGAGCGTATCGCCGTTGATGAACTTCGTTCCTGATCCCATCTCTCGCGTCACCCAAGTATCGGGCGACGGCCCTTGCGTCGGCATGTTCGCCATGTCGAGGTACGGAGCGAGAGTTCCTTTCGAGAGCGACCGCGTCGGGTTCACGTCGAAAACTTCGGGCAATGGACGTTCACGCCAGCCCTTCGGGATGTCGCCGAGGTCGCTTTCCTCAAACTCCTTGGGGAACAGCGCGGCGAGTTCCTTCGACAGCCCGGCGGGTTTTCGGCCTTCGGCTTTCGCTCGTACCGGGTCGAAATCGACGAACCAACTCTGGAAGATGGCCCGTGCCATCGCTTCAAGCGTGCGATTGCGTCGCCGGTTCAACTCGATCTTGTCGTCGAGCGCACCGAGGATGCACGCGATGGCCTGCTGCTCGCCGAGGTCCGATGGCCCCACGAGTTCAAAGGCTTCGATCATGCCTTTGGTGAGGGCATTTCGCGTTGCCCCAGCACCTGCAAGCGAAAGCATGTGCGACTGCATCGCCGGGGAAACGAGATAGTACCGCAGGAATCGCGGTGCAAGTTTCTTCGGGTCCGGTCGAATGATGGCGACGTGCTGATTCACCCGTGCGGGAAGAATGTCGGTATCCACTTGGCACGAGCGAGCAACAGAATCGCCAGTGATGTTCAACAACACATCGCCGCTCTGAACTTCGACGTTCGACAACTCATCGGCGTGCTTTTGCGTCAGGTATGCAAGGCCATCGTGATGAAACCCCTCGTTGTAAATGTTCTGACTACGAATCAGCGCGTACTCGCCTTGTTCGAGGTAAACGCCCGACCCGCCGCGAGGTGTTGCCCCGCTGCCGATCTTCGAGCAGACATCACCCAAACGATATGTCGTCCACTCGCTCATTCCCCACCGCCTTTCTTCTTGCGGCTGGGTTTCTTCTTCGGTTTTGGTGCGGGTGGCGGGGCTTCCTTCAATCGCTTCACTTCGTCCAGCACTTCCTCGAAATGCTGATCGACCGGTTGCGGCAACGCATCCTGCGCGTCGCGGTACTTGTCGTACTCGGCTTCCGCTTTCAACTTCGCCGCATCGTGCGACACCTTCCCGGCGTGCGTGAGGATGTCCCGATCCGAACTCTTCAGGAAGTCATCGAGCTTGCCGATCCAGTTGGCCATGTGCATCGGTCGCTTGCTCTTGGCTTGCAGTTCCGCGTATTCGAGATAAAGGCTCACCACGCGATTCAGTACGTCGAGTTCTTCATCGTTCAGGTAGTTTTTGGCAATGCTCACATCGACTTTGCGCACCGGCCCGGCGGGAGCATTCTTCCAACTGGTCAATCCCATGTGCGGCTTCTCGGCATCGGCACGCTCGGCGATCACCTCGGCGGCGGTGTGCCCGTGCGCTGCCCAGTGCATCTTGTTCTGCACCGTCTGGAAGAAGAGTTGCGATGCCTCGGCTCGCGGGTCGTAGTCGATGCTCGTGGCATAGATATCGAGAATCTTCTGGTAGAACATCCGCTCCGAAGAGCGAATATCACGGATGCGGGCGAGGAGTTCATCGAAGTAGTCGTCGCCGAGCGTGCGGCCGGCTTTCAGGCGTTCATCGTCCATCGTGAACCCCTTGACGAGGAGTTCAGAAAGCCGAGACGTGGCCCACTGGCGGAACGCCGTGCCGACGTGCGAGCGAACCCGATAGCCGACGGCGAGAATGGCATCGAGGTTGTAGTGAAGAGTGCGGTATTTTTTCCCGTCGGTGGCAGTTGTCAAGTATTCCTTGACAACTGCGTTCTGGTCGAGTTCGCCTTCCTCGAAAATGTTCTGCAAGTGCAGACTGATATTCTGTTTCGTGGTCTGAAACAGTTCCGCCATCGCCAGTTGCGACAGCCAAACCGTTCGACCATCCAGACGAACGCGCAGGTTCAGTCCGCCGTCGGCGTAGATCAAGAATTGCCCTTCGGGGGGCAAAGGCACGAGTTCATCCGCCATAGCCGATGTCCTCCAGGTTGGCCCAGATGAGCTTGTCCAGCTTGGCGGACTGCTTCGTCTGCTCGCGGAGTTCGTCGGTCAGGCGTTTCATCTTGTCGTCGAACGGTTCGCCATCGTCTTCGACTTCCGCCGCGCCAACGTACCGGCCCGGCGTGAGAATGTGGCCGTGGTGTTGGATGTCGGCAAGCGTGGCGGACTTGCAGAAGCCGGGCACGTCTTCGTACTTCGTTTTCGTGCCCTTGTCGCCGCGCCAGGCGTGGTATGTCTCGGCGATCTTCTTGATGTCGTCGTCGGTGAGTTCGCGATGAACGCGGTCGATCATCGTTCCGAGTTTCCGGGCGTCGATAAAGAGCGTTTCGCCGGGGCGCTTGCGGAAGCGGCCGTTCCCTTTGCTGCGGCTCAGGAACCAAAGGCAAACGGGAATCTGCGTGCTGTAGAAGAGTTGACCGGGCAACGCCACCATGCAATCGACGAGGTCGGCTTCGATGATCGCTCTACGGATGTCGCCTTCGCCGGATTGATTCGACGACATGCTGCCGTTCGCCAGCACGAACCCGGCCAAGCCTTGCGGGGCTAGGTGGTAGATGAAGTGCTGCACCCATGCGAAGTTGGCGTTGCCCGATGGCGGCGTGCCGAACTGCCAACGTTTGTCGTCTTTGAGGAGTTCGCCGCGCCAGTCGCTATCGTTGAAGGGCGGATTGGCGAGGACGTAATCGGCGCGGAGGTCGGGGTGCAGGTCGCGGTGGAAACTGTCGGCGTGTTCTTTGCCGAGGTTCGAGTCGATACCGCGAATGGCAAGATTCATTTTGGCCAGCCGCCACGTCGTGTGATTCGACTCCTGGCCATAGACGCTGATGTCGCCAATCTTGCCGCCGTGTTCCTCGATGAATTTCTCGCTCTGAACGAACATGCCGCCGGAACCGCAGGCGGGATCGTAGACGCGGCCCTTGTACGGCGCGAGCATTTCAACGAGTAGTTTCACCACCGAACGCGGCGTGTAGAACTGCCCGCCCTTCTTCCCTTCCGCGCTGGCGAACTCGGAGAGAAAGTATTCGTAAACGCGGCCCAAGATGTCCTTCGAGCGGTTTTCCGCGTCGCCAAGGCCGATGTTGCCGATGAGGTCAATCAACTGGCCGAGCCGCTGCTTGTCGAGCCGCGGGTGGGCGTAGTCCTTCGGCAGCACGCCCTTGAGCGTGGGGTTGTCGCGTTCGATGGCGAGCATGGCGTCATCGACGATTTTCCCGACGAGCGGGTCTTTGGCGCGATGCTTGAGCGTGGACCAACGCGCCTCCGGCGGCACCCAGAAGATGTTCACGGCCCGGTACTCGTCCGGGTCTTCCGGGTCGGCTCCGCTCTTCTTGTCCTTCACCAACTCCGCGTGTTTTTCCTCGAAGGCATCGGAAATGTATTTCAGAAAGATCAGGCCCAAAACGACGTGCTTGTACTCCGCCGCGTCCATGTTGGCGCGGAGAGCGTCGGCGGCTTTCCAGAGCGTCGCCTCGAAACCGAGATTGGCCCCGTTCCCATTCGCGGGCTTCGATGCGGCTTTTGCCACTTTCACGTTCTCCTTGTTCGTACTCGATTTCATTCAAATCGCCTCGATCCCGCGTTGTTGTTCTTCTTGCGATTCGGCTGGCATACCGAGCCGGGGCACAGGATGACAGCCACGGCACTCACCTTCCGCCGGGCATCCGGAGGACGTAGCGAGGTAAGATGTCCCTTACTACACTTTTGATCATATTTTTGCCAAATTGGCCGTCGAATGGGTTCCAGCCGGAATGTGGCAAGCTATCCGTGAAGGATTTCACTTGTTTTCTAGCAGATTCTCAATCGGATTTCATCGAATCACGCCTCCAGATTTCGCCAGCAATTTGGTAAACTGACGGGCTACCCGTAATCACCTCCCGGTAGTCGATACATTCCCATTGTGGAGACACGCCCAACGAGTCGGTTTAATCGCGGATGCGGATGCCGATTCCAAATTCCTTCCTGGTCCCAAATGATCCGCAGCGCACCAGAAGCAATCGAGCCAAAGGGCAGAGTTTAGGTCACCAAAATCAACCGGACACTTTTCCCAATGGGCGTAACCGGTCGGTCTCGTTTAGTAAAGTCTGGTTCTGACAGGTTTTCCGGTTGGCAGCTCTGGCAAAAAGTACCTCTTGCCTGGCAATATGGAGTTAGCACTCCCCCGCATCGCCCGCAAGAGGTACAGCATCATGATCGCACCGGATGTCCATCTTCTCAAGTCCCTCACCGATCTGACGACCAAAATGGCCGAGTTCGTTCAGAACGCTGCCGCCTCCGGACAAGCCACCCACGAAGTCGAACGCCAGCTCTGGAAACAATTGTTGAGCATCGGACACACGGCCTTGGGACAGTTCTTCGCCCTTCAAGGCACCGGCGACATCGGGCCAACATTCGAACGGCCCGATCAAACCACCGCCCATCGATTGGAACATCCTCACCCCCGCACCTATCGCTCCGTCTTCGGCTCGTTCACCTTGTCCCGAACCGTGTATGGATCGCGGGAGGGACAGAAGATTCAAGCGGTTCCCCTCGATGCCCGTCTCCAATTACCCGCCTCGGACTACTCGTATTTACTTCAAGAATGGGACCAGATGCTCGGCTGCGAACATTCGTTCGGACAGGTCAGCCGCACCCTGGAGGAGATTCTTGGCCAGACGCAATCGGTCGATTCGCTGGAGACCATGAATCGGCAAATGGCCGATACCGTCGAACCGTTTCGAGATAGCCGACCAATTCCCGAAGCGCAGGCCGAGGGGGAAATCTTCGTCCTGAGTGTGGACGGGAAAGGAGTGGTGATTCGACGCGATCCGAAGGATGCCAAGCCTCCGGCCCACCGTCGCAGGGGGGAGAAAGCCAACAAGAAGCGGATGGCGATGGTTGGGTCGGTCTACTCGGTCAAGAAAACTCTGCGGACGCCGGAGGAGATCGTCGCGGCGTTGTTTCGCGACCCTCGCGATTCGGCACCGTCTCCGCGGCCGGTGCCCGTGGGCAAGCACGTTTGGGCGCGGTTAAGCCAGGCGGCGAACGGTTCGCTGGATGAACCGCTTGTGGCGGTCTTCGGCTGGTTGAATACGGAATGGACGGCTCGAACTGCGAACGGTCCGAAGGAAACGGTGTTGCTGATGGATGGTCAGGAATTGTTGTGGACCGCCGGCGAGGAGCATTGGACTCGGGGCGAGACGGTGGAGGTGTTGGACCTGTTGCATGTCACGCCGCAGTTGTGGCAATCGGCGCACCTGTTTCACCAGGAGGGGAGTGATGAAGCGGTCGCATGGGTCCGTCATCGCCTGGGGCAAATTTTGGCGGGCCAGGTCGATACTGTGGTCCGGTCCTTCCGCCAACTCGGCCGAACATTGACGTCAGCCCGGCGAAAGAAACTGCGTACGATTTGTCGGTATCTGGCGAGTAATTCATTGCGAATGAAGTACGACGAATATTTGCGAAAGGGTTATCCGATCGCGAGCGGAGTGATTGAAGGGGCGTGTCGGCACTACGTGAAGGACCGGATGGAGCGGGCGGGGATGCGTTGGTCGAAGGTGGGCGTTCAAGCGATGTTAGATGTTCGGAGTGAGTTTCTGAACGGAGATTGGAACGCCTTTCAGAAATTCCGAGTCGAGCATGAGAGTGATCGGCTTTACCCCTACCGGAAACTCCTCGACCCCGCCCAATGGCCGATAGCCGCTTGAGAGCTCGACCGGTTGCGCCCTTTCCCAATCTCCCCGTTTCGACACGCCGTTTCGATCGCCACAAATTGACCATTTTGCGTTATCGTGACAGTCTCCACCATGGCACAAATGTCCATTCGTGTCGAGGACATCGACCTGTGGTGAACGCAGACGGCCACCGTGGAGAGAGAATCCCCGAAATGAACCCGCTTGGCACTTCCCTGTCTCACAAATCTCTCGTAACTGTGTGTCACGCGGATTGATGAACACGCGAACATACCACCCACGGAGAAGAACGATGTCGAAGCCAAAAAACGACACGTCGAGGTTGCAAGCGGAAGCCGCTTGCGAGAACGCCCACCTGATCACCCGCAACCTTCTCGAACGGATCGAGCAGTTGTTGCAGGACATGCCCGCACCGGGCGATGACGACCACCCGATCCATTGGGGACACGTCGGCGACATCCACCACATCAACACGCTCCTGACGCAGGTTGTACACCACCTCGACGGAACAGGTGAGTAACGCGAAAACACTATCCCTTTGCATGAAACGCCGCGTATTGCGGCGTTTTTCGCACATCTCGCACGGTTACGCGATTCAGCCATTGTTCAACTCACGCCACAATTTTCGCTGTTCCCGCCAGTCCAGGCGGGCGGCGATCGGTAGCAGTTTGCGCAGTTTCAGCGGGTCACGGCCCGCGGTAATCCGTGGCAAAAACAGGATCGCCTCCTGAAGGTCCGGGGCAAGATTAAGCAGGTTCAGAATTTGGGTCATACGAGCCCGGGTCACTCGACCGCGACGAGCCAATTCTGCACGGGTTTCGGCATCACCGGTTGCCAGCAGCCCGTCGCAACGTA
>JAIXLE010000271.1 GCA_026931725.1 Bacteroidales bacterium | reverse complement strand
TCTTAGAACACCGCGCGGGACTAGGGAAACGGATTTTCCGATTTTTCGCAGCCCGGCTCGTTGGAAATCCGTCGCGGCATACCGGCATCATCCGAACTGTGGCCAGACATTATTATGCCGATCTCCTTGCTGGGGAAGGAGATCGGATCACAGCCAGAAATCTGTCGGGCCGATTCCTCACGGGGTTTCGTCGCCGCTGTCGGCAATTCTGACAGATGGGAATGGAGTTATCAGAATTGCGGGTGGTTGCGATGGCGAAATGAGCATCAGCCGTAAACTATATGTTGTGTGGTCGACTGGGCGTGAGGGCCAGACAACTTGCAAACTCCACATAATGCTACATTTTCACCTGGAAGATCTGAAAATATGAAATATCGAAGAATTAGGGGATTCTCATGAAGCAATTTTTCGGTTAGCATTCCTCATTAGCTTTGGTCAAACTGACTCGACAGTTTGGAATCCCCTCTCATTTTCGACCACCAAGCTATTATGTCGACACCTCTTTCGTCTGAAGAACTGATTCAACGTGTTCGCGCCAGCGGATTGGTTCCCTATGCCGACTTTGATGCCACACTCGCGGAATTGCGATTGGAGACACCCACGGTCACGCTGCGCGCGTTGTTGGATCGGCTTGTGGAAGAGCGATTTTTGACGCCCTTTCAAGCCGATCGGCTCGCTATCGGCAAATACAAAGGGTTTCGACTAGGTAGCTATGTGATTCTCGATCGTTTGGGCAGCGGTGGCATGGGCCAGGTTTTTCTGGCGGAACATGCCAATCTCCGGCGACGCACCGCCATTAAAGTGTTGTCTTCCCCGGTGGCCGAAGGGGAAGTGGCCCGCGAACGGTTCCACCGAGAGGCCCGAGCTGCTGCCACGCTCGATCATCCGTACATCGTGCGTGTCTTCGATTTGAATCAAGAAGGGCCACTTTTGTACTTGGTCATGGAGTATATCGAGGGGATTACTTTACAGAGTCTGGTACAAAAAGTGGGGCCACTCTCCGCACAGGCGGCCGCTACCTATGCTTGGCACATGGCCGTTGGCTTGCAACATGCCCACGAAAAATCGCTCATCCACCGTGATGTCAAACCCGGAAACATTCTGATTGATCGAGCCGGTGTGGCACGGCTACTCGATCTGGGTTTGGTCCGAGATACGGAATCCACCGATTCGCGGTTGACGCAGCAAATCGGCAGTCGCGGTGTCCTGGGCACGGTCGATTATCTGGCACCTGAACAGGCGGTGAATAGCTCCGCGGTGGATTGCCGAGCCGATGTGTATTCACTCGGGGCCACGTTGTACTTCGCACTGGCGGGCCACCCGATGTTCCCCGAAGGAAAAGCGACCCAGAAGCTGATGTGGCAGCAAACGACCGATCCCACACCCATTCAACAACTGCGTTCCGACATTCCCGATGAACTCGCGCTGGCACTCCACAAAGCGCTGGCCAAAAAACCGTCCGAGCGATTCCAATCGGCCAGCGCGTTCGCGGATGCCTTGGCACCGTTCGCGGCACAAACGGCCCCACCGGAACCGGAATGGATTCCCCGGCCACCTGCTTGGCGTGGCCTCACACGCACAACGGATCCTGCATCTTCGGTTCGGCTCGGAGTCAGCCCGCCGCGATCCGGTCGGTTTCCCGTACCGCCACGTCTGGGGAATAGCGACAACGCGCGTGCGGTGAGTGGCCCCAAATCCTCCAATCTTCTGATGAATCCACCACGCCCCATTGCCGGGGTGGAAACCCGATCTGGTGCCACGGATCAGACCGATAATTCCATTGCCAGCCTTCCCGATAGCCCCAATCCGACCACGGGTGATAGTAGCATCCTTTCCACGGCGGAAGCGCGGGCCTTGGCAGAGATGGCCGCAGCCGAAGCGATCAAAGCTGCTGGTCACGCGGAACGAGCCGGGGTGCCGCTGCCCATTGTCCTATCCATGATCCTGACGGCGGCCATCGTCACCGGGGCGGTCGTCTGGTTCGCTGCCACCCGCTAAATCCCGTCGACAGTCACACCTCCCGCCGCACGATAATTTGAAGAACGACCAGCATCAATAGACCCACACTGATAATGCCGTTGACCTGGAAGAAGGCCTGATTCACCTGGCTCAAATCGTCCGGCCGCACGAGACGATGTTCATAAACGAGCAACACTCCAATCATCGCCAACCCCACACCGTAGATCCATCCCAAATGCGGGGATGCAACCCCCAGCATGATGAGGAATGCGAACATCACCGCGTGACAGATCGCGGCCCAACGGAGGCTGCGTGCCACACCAAAACGTACCGGGATACTATGTAAACCCACGTTCTGGTCAAAACGGACATCCTGACATGCATAAAGGATGTCGAACCCTCCGACCCAAAACGCCACGGCAAAAGCGAGTAACAACGGTACGGTCAAATCGCACGGCCCTTTTACGGCGATCCACGCGGCCAGCGGAGCCAGCATCAACGCGGCCCCGAGCCAAAAATGCACGAGACTTGTAAACCGCTTGGCCAATGAGTAACCCAGGATGAACAACCAGACCGGCACCGAGAGGTACAAAGGCCAGGTGTTCGGCGGGTCGCGGAAGGTAAACACGAGCGTGGAGGCGATAAATCCGCCAGAAGTGAGTAAAGTGAACCCGGCCACGACCCCCGTGGACAGCGTTCCCGCGGGGAGATGACGCTGGGCCGTGCGCGGATTCAACGCATCCCAACGACGATCAACCAGCCGGTTGAACGCCATCGCCGCCGAGCGGGCGAGAATCATGCCGAGCAAGATGCCCAGCAGATCCCACCAGCGGAACGGTTCATCTTGCCAAGCGAGGATCGCACTGAGTAGCGCGAACGGAAGGGCAAAGATGGTGTGACTGAAACGGATCAGTTCGAGCAACAAGCGGATGCGGTGCAACATAATGCCAGTTTCGGATGACGCGGAATAATCACAACCCCTGTTTCCGCGTAACCGTGGATTTCCGCATGAGATAACCGTTGCCCTGCACCCAGGGAGCATCTGGGTGTGTCGCCTTACGCCGCATCGCGGCGCTGCGTGTTGGGGGGGAACAGCCAGCCCGCGGGTCGCGGAATCTGCCCCAAACCCACCGGGCCGTTGGCCTGACCGTCCCATTTGTGGGTGCGGACACTCTCGACGATCCGTTCCGCCAATGCCAACGCATCGCGGCCATCCTCACCACTGACACGCGGGCGCTGCCCCGTGCGTACGCAATCGACGAAATGACGCAATTCCGCGGTGAGTTGGTCCCACTTGCGGTCCCCATCGACATACAAGGTTTCCAGATACCGGCCAAAGACTTCATCCTTGAGCCGGGTCTTGGCGGCCGCGTCCATCTGTTCCACACGGAGGCCCGCACGCCGTAATTCTTCGCTTTGTTGAACAAGAATCAACTTCCGACTCACAAAGTCGATCCCGGCGTACCCTTCCGCCGCCCAGACTCGCAATCGGCGTTTCGGCTTCACCGTGATCCGGCTCGCGGTAATGTGTGCAACACACCCACTCTCAAATTCCAGTCGGGCGTTGACCATATCTTCATGACCGCCAAAGACCGGGGCACCGACCGCGTGGACATGCGTCACCGGGCTGCCCACGAGTGAAAGCAACAGGTCAATATCATGAATCATCAGGTCGAGGACCGCGCCGATGTCGGTACTCCGCCCCGTATAGGGGCCGTGTCGTTCGGCTTCGATAAAGAGCGGCGTGAGCGGGCGGCGGGCCAAATCTTCAAAAGCCGGATTGAAGCGTTCGATGTGCCCCACTTGCAACGGAACCCCGGCCACCTCGGCCAGGGCGATCAGATCATTGGCTTCCGCTACGGTGCGACAGATGGGTTTTTCCACCAGGACCGGCACCCCGCAGCGCAGAAACTCAGCCGCCACCGCATGGTGATAGACAGTCGGGGTGACGATGCTGACCGCGTCCACGGTATCGAGAAGCGGCGCATGGCTGCTGAATGCTTGGGTGCCCAACCGATGGGCCACGGCCGCAGCCTGTTCTGGGTTGGGGTCAACGACTCCGACGAGTTCGACATCGGGAAGTTGAGAGAGGATTCGGGCGTGGTGTTGACCAAGGTGGCCGACACCGATCACCGCCATTCGCATCCGGGTCATGCCATCCCTGCTTCATCTCTGGGGCGTTCGGCCATCCTGACCGTTGCCGGGTGTCGGTGTGTGAGCAATGCCCACGGTGGGCGGCGGGGAGCAAGTCCCACATCCTTACGCGGCACGCCCCCGAGTTATCGGAAACGTGGCATCAATCGTCCGTGTCGCCCCGGTCAAGGTCTTGGCGAGGGCGACATTTAAAGCATGTCCTGATCGGTATGCCACGACATGACCGGCGAGGTCGAAACCACAGAGTGCCAGATCGCCAATCAGGTCGAGTGCCTTGTGCCGTGCGGGTTCGTTGGCGAATCGGAGCCGATTGGCAATGGGTCCATGGGGTCCGAATACCAGCAATTCCGCGGCGGTCAGGTGTGTGCCGATCCCTTGCGAGCGGAGGGCGTGGGCCTCATGCTCTAGCAAGAAGGTTCGGCAATCCGCGACTTCCTGCATGAAGGAATTTGGTGCCAAAGTCATCGTATGCGATTGCCGCCCGATCGGGGAGGTTAGCCCGTAATCGAGAAAATAGGACACCCGCAGTTGCAGATTTTGCTCAGAATCCGGCGGATGCAGTGTCACGGTCGCGCCGGATTGTGTCAAGGTCACGGGCTCGCTCACGGCCCAGATCGGACGATCCGCGTGCAGCCGAGCCGTACCGGCCTGGCGGAGGGCCGAAACGAACCCTTGCGATGACCCATCCAATCCGGGTGGTTCTGGGCCGTCGATTTCAATGAGGCAATTGTCGATGCGTAATCCCGCGAGCGCGGCCAGAACATGCTCCACGAGTGTCACGCCACTGTGTTCGGAGCCGAGCGTGGTGCGTCGATCGGTTCCGGTCACACGGTGGGCCTGCGCCAGAATCGACGGCCGGCCGGGGCAGTCGGTTCGCACGAAGCGAATACCGTAATCTGCCCCGGCTGGCAAGAACCGGAGCCGCGTTGCGGTGCCGGTCACAAAGCCCACCCCAGATACTTCGGCTGGGGCGGCTAATGTTCGTTGTTGTCGGATTCCGATCCGTTGCACGTCAACCGCCTTTCCGTCCATCGAACCGCCCAGCAACTGAATCCGCGAGGGAGATGAGAGCGCTGTGAAACCCTCTCTGGTTTCTACTCATCGGAAATCACCCGGAATCTCTTTAGTCCGATTGGGGACCGTGGGAAAGAATCCACTTCTGGGTAAGTCGATTCTTCCTGACAATCCGTTACTTCGCCGGAGCCGTTCCACCCGTGGGTTGGACCGGGCTAGGAGCGGGGAAGTTCTTATTCAAAGTCAACACCAGCACATCGGTCATGTCGACAGACGGGCTGACATAAAACGGCATGGCCGCCTGCGGTCGGAGTTTCAGATCGTAGTAGACCGGCGAGTTCTTTTCTTCGTCCGTCACGGCATCCGGGTAGGCCATGACCATATCGAAGCCATTCGTATCGACGATCGCCCGAACCGCTTGCTGAATTTCGCCGTAGAGTTGTTTCAGATGGTTGGCGGATTCCTCGTCCAGTCTCTTGCGGGCTTGCCGTTCCCGGTCCTCGAATTCCCGTTGCTTCGCCACGAGTGTCTGAGCGACTTTGTCTTTTTCGGCTTGCGGCAGGGTGGGTTGCTGGGCTTTAGCTTGCAATTCCGCGATTTCGTTACGGAGCGCGCCCAATTGTTTCGCGGCATCCAGGCGACGATCGTTCATCATTTTGGCGAAATACTGCCACTTTTCGTAATTCCGCATCACCTTGGCGACGTTGAACACAGCCATCCGGCCTGTCGCTGGCTTGGCTGTAGGAGCCGCCCCCGGCGCTTGGGCGTAGGTTTGCCCGGCCAGATACAATGCTCCGCCCACAGCGGCGACGGCTGCTAAGTACGCCATCATTCGGTTCACGATTCCGCCCTCCTCTGGCTGTTCCGATCACCTGATTCCGGCCGCCCAGTTTGCGTTCCTATTCAGCGTGGCGGCGGTGCCCGGATAAACTTCCACAGTTCACCCGGTTCCGTGGCCGGACGGTTTTATCTCATCTTTCCTACCTCGTCAATCCGAAGGAAGTTGCTCAACCCACCGTGCCCGATTGGCCGATAATGCCGGGGTACACCGCGCCTTCGGCATCTGGGAAATCTGGACCCGTTCGGCCCGTGGATACAGGAGCGGAAATGTGAGTAACCCTGGACGATTGTTGAGGTTCGGGATGCTGGCAACCCTGCTCCTGAGCGGTTGTGGCCAGCCGGAACCGGACCCGATGACCACGGTTCACGGGACGGTCACGTTCCAAGGGCAACCCCTCGCCGGTGGGTTGATCGTGTTTTCCCCTGATCGGGAACGCTCCACCGCGACCCGGACGCTCGCGGCCGAAATTGGCGGGGATGGTCAGTATTTCCTCATTACGGATGGACTGTCGAACGTCCCGCCGGGTTGGTATCACATCGCCATTGCGGACACGGCTGATCTCTACACCTCCGCGGAAAACACGGTTCGATTCCCCGCGGCTCTCCGACGATCCGATTGCTCCCACTTGGAGCGGGAAATTATTGCCGGGCACGATCACGTCTTCGATTTCCACGTTCAAGTCGCAGATTGAATCCGTTATTCTTTCGGGCTCCTCATCCGAAATGTAAACCCCATCGGGTCCGGGCGTGAGCATTCTCGGCCCATTCCGAGCGGCCCCCAAAGAGAGACTCTTGCTCTGCCGGTTGAGATTGGTATGCTCGGAGCATCCTGCCCGCCCGTGATCCTGCTCCCAGGTTTTCCGATGCGATTCGCTGCCTCGTTTGCTATCGCCCTCCTGGCGATCGGCTCATCCCTCACACTGGCTCAGCAACCGAAAAAGCCGCCGACACGTTCTTACCCCCAAGGTGAGAAAATGATCGCGGAATACTTTGCGAATCAAGTCCAACAGATCACGGATCATTGCTTGACGAACCTGACGACGCAAGCGGACTGGGAAAAACGACGTCCCGAGTTGCGGCGACAATTTCTGGAAATGATGGGCCTCTGGCCGCTTCCCGCCCGCACGGATTTGAAACCCGTCATCACTGGGAAGGTGGAAGGGGAAGGGTTCACGGTTGAAAAAGTGCATTTTCAATCGTGGCCGGGATTGTACGTTACGGCGAACCTGTACTTGCCCAAGGATGCCGCGACTACGGGGAAGAAATACCCGACGATCCTCTATGTCTGTGGGCATGGCAACGTCGTCATCGACGGTGTTTCCTACGGCAGTAAAGTGCATTATCAATATCACCCCGCCTGGTTCGCCACGCATGGGTATGTGGCCATCGTCTTGGATACCTTGCAGCTTTCCGAAATCCCTGGCCTGCACCACGGCACGCACCATCTCAATTTGTGGTGGTGGCAGACACGCGGTTACACGCCCGCCGGGATCGAATGCTGGAATGCGATGCGGGCACTGGACTACCTGGAAACACGCCCGGAAGTGGATACCAAGCATATCGGCGTAACCGGCCGCTCCGGCGGTGGGGCCACATCCTGGTGGATTCTTGCCGCCGATGAACGTCCCCAAGCGTTTGTCCCCGTGGCTGGGATTGCCGACCTCGAAGCCCATCTCTGTCATGGTGCGGTGGCCCCGTTCCAGGATGGGGTCATTTCCGGTCACTGCGACTGTATGTACCCCGTGAACAGTTATCGTTGGGACTTCTCCATGGTGGCCGCACTGGCCGCGCCACGGGCACTGCTGCTCGGCAACTCGGACAATGACCGTATCTTTCCGGTCGATGGTTATCGTCGCATCGCCGAGAAGGTCCGCAAAGTCTACGCCCTGTATGGTCCCGCCGCCGAGGAGAAGTTCCAACTGCTGGAAACAAAAGGACCACACGTCGATACTCCCGAACTCCGTATCGGTATCAACAAGTGGATGAACCGCTGGCTCAAAGGCGACACGACCACGCCCGTGCAGGACGATCTCCCGCCGAAACTGACTCCACAACAGTTGAAGGTATTGGACCGCACCCCAGAAGGAGCCATCAACGCGACCGTTCATGAATACTTCATCAAGCCCGCAACGCAGACCTTGCCAACTTCCGATGCGGTCATCAAAGAATGGTGGCCAGCTCGGCGCGGGGAACTGATGAAAGGATTGACGGAAAAAGTTTTCGCGGGCTGGCCACAGTCACCGCCGCCGCTGGCCGCCAAGCTCGCCAGTGATGTGACCAAGGACGGTGTGCGTCTGCGAGCCATCGACTTCGTCAGCGAAGCGGGTATTCCGTTGCGGCTATTCGTGCAAACGGCGGCTGGGGCGGATGCGCCAAAACAGGTGATTCTCTCGGTTCTGGATGATGCGGGCTGGGAGAAATGGTGCCGGGATCTCGGCCCACAATTCGCGGAGGCACTGCAACACGACGGCAAACTGGAACAGGATGCCGCGATGTTCGCCCAAAACCGTGCCGCGATGAAAACGAACGGTTGGGCCTTCGCTGCCATCGCCCCACGCGGTGTGGGTCCGACGAAATGGGCCGATGCGGGGACACCAACAGACATTCACATCCGTCGACGGTTTGCTCTCATCGGTCAAACGCTCGACGGGCAGCGGGTATGGGACATCCGCCGGGCGCTCGCGGTTCTCCCCACGGGAGATGGACTACAGACTACGCCGATTCGCCTGCAAGGCACGGGGGAATCGGGCATTCTCGCACTGTATGCGGGCCTGTTCGAGCCTAGCGTGACGGGGTTTGATCTCTGGCAACCGCCGACCACGCACCGGGATGGGCCGACATTTTTGAATGTGGCCCGGATTCTCGACATCCCCCAAGCCATTGCCCTCGCGGGACCGCGCCCGGTGACGCTTCATGTCCCAGCGGACCAGGACGCACGGACATGGGACTGGCCACTGCGGGTCCAGCGAGCCAACGGCCAGAGCGGTCTTTCGATAAAATCGGTTGGCGAATAAGTTCCATTGAGTAGACTGATCGACGGCACGCGCAGGTACGCGGCCACCGAGAACCCCGCCAGTCGCAATCATCCCCGTGATGGGAACACGATCGACGTGACTGGCTCATCTGCAAACCGCTTTTGGAAAAAGGAGACTTCCGATGGCCGACGAACCCAAGACCCACGAAACGCCGATGGCAGCCACGCCTGTCGCAACTCCGGGCCAGCCGATGTCGGTGCAGATTCAAGTGGACGTGTCGAAGATGGAGCCGGTCTACTGCAACTTCTTCCGACTCAGTCTATCCAGTAGCACGGAAGAAGTGTTGATGGATGTCGGCTTGCAGACG
>JAIXLE010000146.1:32106-72954 GCA_026931725.1 Bacteroidales bacterium | reverse complement strand
CACCCCTCAACTGTCCACTCTCAACGCCAAAAAAGTCGATGCCAGAGAAAGTCCCGTGATCCCCTACTCCGAGATCGCCGAAACGGCCGACCGCCGGTGGAGCTTCCGCCTGCTGGACCGGCTCGGCACGCCCGAACTCTCCGGCGACGAACGTGACGAGGTCGTGTCGGCCATGCAGGCCGTGTCGGACCGCCGCATCGTTCCGATCCTGGAGCGGCTGCTGACGGACCGCTCGCGACCGGCAGCGACCCGCGAGGCCGCCGGTGAGATCCTCCGCGGGATGCAGTACCTCGACATCGAGTGGCCCGACGCCACGCTCCGCCGGTGGTGGAACGGCGGCGATGCGATCCTCCGCAGGCACGGACTCCTGTCGATGGACGCGGCTGCCTGCCCCGACATCGTGCGTGCGGTGGCGGCCGACCCCGCCCACCCGCTCCGCGTGACCGCCCTGGGGCGGATGACGTTCTTCTTCGACGGCCCGGCCGACCTCCGGCTGAAGGTCGCGGCACTGGGCGATCCGGACCCGGCGGTGCGAGGAACCGCGGCCAGGATCCTGTTCTGGGACGAGCCGGTGATGGCCGAGAAACAGCTGATCGCGTCTGCCAGCGACGCGGTCGAGGAGGTGGCCGCCGAGGCGGTCGCGACGCTGCAATACTACCCGACCACGCGGGTCATCCGCTGCCTGCACGGGCTGCTCAGCCACCCGACCGACCGGGTCCGCGACGCAGCCCGCGGGAGCCTCGACGACATCCGGCACGGGTGCCTGCTCGGGGTGCTGGACCGAAACCCGCGGGTGGCCGACCGCGTCCGCTGCTGGCTGGCTCCCGTCTGGAACCTGTTGGCGTTCACGCCCGAGGAGTTGTCACCCTCGGTCGAGGAGCCCTACGTCCCGCCGAGCACACAGAAGACCCGGCCGCCGATCCTGCCCGAAATGCTCCGCCTGCTCGCCGACCCCGACACCTCCCCGAAGGTGATCGAGGAAACGCTGCGGGCCGACGGGTGGGACCAGTACCCGGCGGCCGACCGTTCCCGGCTCCGCCCGGTACTCCTGAACCACGACGACCCGCTGGTCCGCGAGCGGGCCGCGGTGCCGTTGCAGGAGTGGGCGGACGCGGGCGGGCTCTTGGCCCTCGCGGGCGACCCGGACTTCGGGGTGCGGAAGTCAGCGTTCTACCGGCTCGGCCTGCTCCCGGCGGACCGCCGCATCGCCGCCGTCGCGTGGGACCACCTGCACCGGCCGGACGTGTTCGGCGTCCACGCGAGGGAGACGCTCGGCACCTTCGTGGCCCATGCGGCACCCACCGACGCGATTCCGCGGCTCGCCGCGATCGCCCTCGACCGCGACCGGCCGGAGAACCTGCGGGTCGCCGCGGTTCATGACCTCGCCCGGCTCGGGGCCGCGAACGAGGTCGGTCAACTGCTCGGCCTTCTGGCTGAACCACCGGCTGTCACCTGGGCACTCCAGATCGCGGTGCTGGACGCGGCAGCCGACCTGAGCTTACCATCACCCGAAGCGGGGCATCTTGCCGGGGTGGACAACCTCCACGTCCGGGCGGCGGTCGAGCGGGCCGGGCTGCCGGTGAGTTCAGGCTCCGAGATGCGATTGCGACACGAGCGGTCGTAGCCCGCAGGCGAGGTGCGACCGAAACGCGACACGACGGGCGAGGCGAACGTCATGCCCCACCGAAACGCTCCGGCGGAAGCCGTCCTCCGCGAGGTGCGGTACGAGGGCGGCGTTCTCCGACTCGATCTCTGCCCACAGGTGCTGTCGGTCGAGGCCGCCGAGCACTGGTCCGACCCCGCCGAAGAGCCACTGGCCCCAACCCCGCCGGCCGACCCGGGCGGGTTCGTGTCGGCGGCCACCCTCCTGTTCAAGGCGAAGCAGGTCGACGACGGTCTGCTCGCCGCGGTCGAACTCGCCGCCCGGCAGGGAGTCGGACGGCTCCCCGGCCGCGACCCCTGGTTACGATCCGTCCTCCAACGCCTGCTCGAAGCCGCGTCGCCCGACCCGGAAGCGGTCGCGGCGGTGGCCGGGGCGGCCGCCGTCGGGGGCGACCCGCAACACCTCCCCGACGCACTCCGGCCGGTCACTGAGCGATCGGTCGAGCGGTTCCTCGCCAGCCCCCTCCGGTCCCGTCCGCTCGGCTTCTACTCCTGGTCCGACCCGCTCCGGGAAACCTTTCGCCAGACCCGCCTCCTCCAGACGCCGCTGCCCCCTGGGCCGGCCGCGGCCCTGGCCGGTGCGGTCGGCAGCGACCCCGACGTTCGTGCCGCGTACCTCACACTCCTCCGCCTCGCCGCGGGGCTCACCAACCCGCCCGACCGGCCGACCCTCCTCGACACGACCCGCGGGCACGACCGCTCCATCCTGCCGGCCGCCCGCTCCCACGAAGTGACCCTGGTCGAACGGCTGTTCCCCGAGAGTCCTCCGCCCGAGGGGTTCGACCTGATGGCCGAACTGGTGCGGCGTGTGCGGGCGGGGAAACTCTCGCTCCGGCCGACCGCCGATTCCGGCTGGTACGACCACGTGACGTGGTCGCTCGCACCGCTGCTCGAACCGAACGACACTCCCGAGGGCGGCCGCATCCGGCCCGGACCACGTTACCGCCTGATGCTGGAGGACCTGTTCAAGGGGTCGCTCGCGTTGGCACGGGAGACTCACGCCGCCCGGCTGCGGCTGGGCGGGATCAAGGGGATCGACGAGACGGTGGTCGATGTCTACTCGGCCCTGACGGTGGAACCGCTGCCGGAGGTGTACCGACGGCGGGCGGCGGCGTATCGGTTCGTGAGAGGAGTTCTGGACGGGGCGTTCGGGGCGGACGCCGTCGCCGGGTTACGCCGACTGACACCGGACGGTCCGACCTCGGCCTCACTGGCGGACGAGTTGGCCTCGGCCGAGCGGCTGTTCGAGGGTGCGTACCGGGTCGCCTGCCGCGAGATCGGCCACCCCGAGGAACCGGCCCGGTGGACGATCCGGGCGACCTGGGCCACGACCTCGGATTTCGCCTTCCCGTTTTGCGGTGCGAAACCGGCCTCGTTTTCGGCCATGAACCTGCCTCCCGGCGGGCCAGAACGCATGGCCTTGTTCTCCGGGTGGCTTTACACCCGGAGCCGGTACACTGGTCTGAAGTGGTGTGGGGGACACCGCTCAACGGCGTGGCCCCCCAAGCGTGTGCTAGACGCGAATCGGACAGACTGGATCGCAGTCGGAGCGGTAACTCGGCGGGAAGTGCGGCGTGAAAAAGGAACGGTCAGCCGAACCGGAATTATTTACACCAGAACCACCCCTAAACTCGTACTCAACTCGTTACCCGTATTTTGGTTGCGAGCGACATGCGTTTGAGCCGGGCGGACGTTGATAACGGCGACCGGCGAGCGGAAGGCGGCTAATAGCCCCCGCCCGCGTCCTCCCCCTCGGACCACTCTCCGTCTAATAGCCGTTCGATCCAGCCCTGGATCACCGGGCTGTCGGCTGCGGCCCCGAACGACCGCTCGATGGCCGGGAGCGGTACGAACCTGCCGATCAGGTCGTGGACGTGTGCGGCCAGCCGGCGGACGTTCGGCTGGTCCAGCCCGTCGCCGATCCGCTTCTCGACCGCCTTCACGTCGTCCCACATCTTCGCCTTCGGCTTCGCCCAAAAGTCCCCGATCACCCCGACCTTGTTGAACGGCAGGCCGGTCACGAACAGCAACCGCTTGCCCGCGTACCAGTCGTCCACCCGCCGGCCCTTGACGTAGCTGGCGATCTTCGCCTTGGTGACGTAGTGGGCGAGTTGCCAGTCGTCGGTGACGGGCTTGATCGACTTGTGCCACCCGGCCCGCTTTTGGCCGGGCTGTCTGGTCGGCATCGCCGCCTTGACGACCTTCTCCAACGCCTTCTTGGTGATCGTCGTCCGCAGGATCAGGTGGTAGTGGACCTTGCCGGACTTGGTGGGTTCCCGGACCCACAGGGCCACGATGCCGTGGTCCCGCAGGTTCCGGCACACCTTCTCCCACCCGACCTTGATCTCGGCGGGCGTCTGCACCGTCTCGAAGTTGATGGTGACGTGCCAGGTGTACGGCTCGCCCGTCAGGCGGCGGTTCCGCAGGATCAGGGTCTTCAGCTTGCGGGCCTCGTTGATGTACGACGCCACCGAGTCCGTCCAGCCCTTCGGCCTGAACTGGCTCGGCCTGCTGACGACGGGCTTCTGCTGGTAAATTTTGGGGACCGGGACACTACTATACAATGACTTCACCTTCGTCCTCTGCCGGGGGCGAACACACCGGGGCCGTGATCCTGTCGGGGGTCACGGCCTCCTTTTCTGCTGCCGTATATTAGTGTCCGACCGCCGATTTCCGCGTCCCCTTTCGTCGTGTCTTTCCCTTGTACTCTGTAATAGCGTTCGCCGTCGCAGGCCCGTGCAGGAGCGGGGCGATGGCTTTCGACGGCTGGCTGGCAGTTCTGGCTGCGAGCCGCATACCTACCCGTGTGAATGCCCCGCCGTTTTCCGCCTGGGTCGCCAGCCGTGACCGGGATCGCAGCGGTCATGTGCCCGACGCCGACCGCCTCGTGCCGCTGGTCCGTACCGCCGGGCCGCACGGCCTGAGCCGGTCGGGGATCGGGCGTGCCGTGTCGCTCGACCCGGACACACTCGACGACCTGCTCGGGGCACTGGTCGGGGCCGGACAACTCCGCGTCCGGGAGGTCGATGGGTTCCGGGTCTATTCGGCGACTTGACCGCGATCCGGCGGCGGACGATCTCAAATGGTGGTGACGGGCAGTTTGAATGTCCGCATGGAAAACGGACAGGAATGGAACGGGCATCGAAGCCGGGCTTGAACCATCTTTCCGCGTGGGGCCAAAAATCGGTTTGGACAGCCCGGTTCTCGGCTACCAACTTCTTCCCCGCGTTTGCGTCGTCGCATGGGAACGCCCTGTATCCGGTTTTGCAATCTGGGTACCGGATCCATAAATTGGTGTGTGTCGGGTGGCTTGCTCCGTTATCGGTCCAAACGCCCGCTCAAATGTTTCACCGCTAATACAAAATCTCACACCGTTCGCAGCGGAAGGCTGGCAGGCTGCCATGGACAAAACGGATAGCATTCCGTTGGTCGCCGTCAACTTTACCTTTGCCACCAGCACGCGGACCCATGAGGAAATGATCCGATGAAACGCACGATTCTGCTTTGTACCGTGGGCACGAGCTTGTTCGAGCCGAATTTGCGGTTCCTCCGTGACAACATGGCAAAGGACGGCAGCAAGCCCGAAGAAAAACGAACGATCCCCTCCCACTTGACGGCAGAAGGTGAGGCGCTGGCCGTCGCCTACGAACAGCGGGACTGGTCCAAAGTTGCGTCCGCCTTGGGGCACTTGCCGTCGACGCTGCGGACTTGTGGGGCAGAGATTAACTCCGTCGCCAGCCTCATCGCCCATGATTATGCCCCAGCCGATTGCGGGGTTTACTTCTTCCATTCGGACACCCACGATGGACGAGCCATTGCGGAAGTACTCGCCAAGTTGTTCGCCGCCCGCGGCCATGCGCCGTCCACCGCCGTGCCAGTTCCCGATTTACAAGACATTGACCCGAAACGATTCCGAACGAAGGGACTCCGCAACCTCGCCAAGTTGCTCTGTCAGAAAGTGCGGGATCATGGAGCGAATGCGTGTGCCATCAACGCCACGGGAGGATACAAAGCCCAGATTGCCGTTGCCGTGTTGCTGGGGCAGGCACTGAATGTGCCCGTGTATTACAAACATGAGCGGTTTGAGGAGATCATTCCCTTCCCGCCGATGCCCGTGTCGCTCGATTTTGAGGTGTGGATGCGGTTAAGTGGCATGCTCGCCGTATTACAACGAGAAACCGATCTGGTTCGGAAAGACCTATTCGACCAGGAGGAGTGGGACGAAAAGGCGGAAAGCCTCGTGAACGGAACCGACATCGACGGCGTGGAATACATCGAATTGTCTGCCACCGGCGAAATCTTCCACGACACCTTCCGCGAGCGGTTCCGTAGCCACCGTGACCGTGTATTGCCGCCGCCGGCTCTGGCCAAGAAATCCCCACACTTTGAGGACGCGGGCTGGCCAGGAGACTTCCCCAAAGCCGCTCGATTCATTCAACGGGTGACGGACGAGGTCGCCTTCGTCACCCGCTGTGCCACCCACTATTACAACCCTGATCTGCCTGAGCCTATCCGCTTCCGAGAAGCGCGAGGTGGGGTCGAAGGTGTCTTCTCGGATGGCTCGCGCACGGTCAAGTTTCGAGTCGAGACAACCAGCACGACCGATGGACAGCGCGCCGCAGCCGTTGCCGCGTTAAACGAGTGGCTCGCCAATCAGTAGCCCAACCCAACGCCAACCGATTCGGGGCTCGTTCTTTTTGAAGTACGGATGCTCAGGCCAACGGTCGAACCCGATTCAACCCAGGACGCAGCGCAGTAGGATGAGCATTGCCCTGGGAACGCGGCGTGAGGAATCGCCCCCGGATGGGGCAACCGGCCTCACCGAGTTTCGGCAGCCATCAGCGAGCGGGTGGCCGCTTCTTTTGGGGGGAACGCCCGATCGTAAACCGCCACCTCGGCGATGCGGCCTTCAAATCGTCCCGTCTTGTTGGCCGTGCCGCCGACGAAAAGCGTGGTTTCACCGGCGAGCTTGGGACCAGAAACCGTGTCGGTCTTCCAGAGTTTTCCGTTGCGGTACACCTGAGTTTTCGCGCCGTCTCGCACCAGAACCACCTGTGCCCAGGTTCGTTGCGGGACATCCTCATCCGCGGAAATCGCAATGGCGGTGCCGGTCTGCTGGCCGGAAACCAGGGTGAGAATCGGAGCCGTCGCCGCCGGTGCGGAGGCAGGCAGACCGGGCCAGTAGCGGAACGCGATCGTGTACCGATCACCCAGCGGCGGCAATTTCGCCACCATCCGCCCCCCAGCGAACTGAGCGGCCCGATTCGCAATGCGGCCTGCCACCCAGTGCGTCGGCAAACCTTCCAAGCCAAAGACGACACCGGGTTCGTACTGACCGTGCGCATCACCGACGCAGTTGTGGGCCACGGTGCCTTCCAGGTCGCCCAGTCGCCAATAGCCGATCGGCTTCGTGGCGAGTACGGCCTGAGCATAAGCATCGCTGGCCGGGTCGATGTCCGCGCGGCGTTTGCGGCCTGACACCTTTTCCAGCAGGCCGAGAAGCGTTTCCACGATCCGGGTTTCCGAAGTGGGTTCCAGGCCAGCCGTGCGGGCGGGCCACGTTGTGTAACCACCGAGGACGTGCTGTTCCGGCGGCGGAATGTACCCATCGGCCCCGTTGGCCAGTTCGATATTGAAGGTGGCCGTTAGCGGACTGCGAGACTTGATCTTCAACCCCGTCAGCCCGTACACCTCATTCGGAATCGCCGCGATGCCGAGATCCCCGATGCGGATGGCTTGCAGTTTCAGTTCTCGTGTCGGTTCCGCATCGAGGAGGATTGCTTCCCGCGCGTAGATTTCCTGTTGATTCTTCGGCTTCGGCCCGGCTTTGGCCGCGATGGCCTTGGCCCAGGCGAGTCGTTCCGCATTCGGGGTGCGTCGGCCAAAGGTCACGCGCGTTTCGGCCATGGCCAGGGTGATGTCTCGACGATATTGCACTTTTTGCAACGCGGCTTCGGCCACCGCCGCGACACGGTGGGCGTACTCGACCATGCCGAGATTGAGCCGTGGCTTCGCATAATCCATCCAGTGCAAATCCCCGCTTGTCCCCTGCGACATGATGGAGACGAACTGGGGATTCTGGCCGCCGACACGCTCACTGAGCTTCGCACAGAACGCCCCGTAGTAATCCGCCGAGACGGGAGCCGAGCCGAAGTAGTGCATGGAAAAATTCGCCAACACGGCCAACGGCTTGTCATCCACCGTCCGAATGGCCAGCAGCGACAACCCCGGATCGACCGGCCCGGAAGGACCAACCACATCGGGGTTCTGATAGCCGGGGTGCATGTGCGCCCGCATGGTCGGGAAGCCGAAAGGGTCGGTCTTCACTTTGTCGGAACGGAAAATCCAACGTCGACAATTGGTGAATGCTCCCGCATCGGTGACGGTGTGACCGGCTTGCGCGGGGGCGAGGTTAGCAATCGCCTGCCGAACCGCACGAACAATCTGACGTTGCAGGTATTCCCCATACTTCGGGTCGGCATCAGACCCGAGGCAGCCCATCGCGGCGGGGGCGGTGTGCGTGTGCGTGGCGGAAATCAGCATCCGCTCGGTCGGAATGCGGGTTTCATTCTGAATCAGCGCCTTCGTCTGATCGAGAAACTCCCGCGGCATCATGCAGCTATCGACGACGACCAACGCGAGGCGGGTTGCGCCATCGTCCAGGACGAGTGCCCGTGCGTGCAGCGGATCGTTCGCTTTCGTGGCGGTTTTTTCGAGGAACGAACCATTGACGATGACCGGGAATTGTTCCGGCGTGACATCCACCGCCGCGGCCCCGGCTCGAAAATCGGCCCAGACCAGCAATGGTGACAAGAAAGTGGCACTGAGAATCGCAAGAAAACGGGGCATGGCGACCATCCGAACAGGGAGGGAAGAACCGCCACAGATTACCGCATTCCTCCCGATCAGGAAAGCGCGTACCCTGGGAACTTACGGGAATAACCGGCCCAGGGTGCCCCGATGCCGAGGATCGGGAATCACTCGCCCAGCAATTCCCGGCGTACCGATTCGGGGGCAGGGGCGTAGGAGTGCGGTTCCAACGCGGAGGCGGCCCGACCCTGACTGAGACTGCGGACCCGGTCGGCATAGTCAAACAGTTCCCGCAACGGCACCTTCGCTTCCACTTCAGAAACACCGCCCGCGTGAGACTCCGACCGGACGATTTCGCCACCTCGGCGGCTCAAATCGCCGATCACATCGCCCAGGAACTGGTCCGGGGTTGTCACCCGCACGGACATAATCGGTTCGAGCAACAAGACGTTCTCTTCCATCGCCTGACGGCACGCTTTGGCGGCGGCGTAGGCGAAGGCTTCTTCCGTGGACAGTTGCGGATCGCTCGCGGCTTCGAGGATCTTCGCCTGCACGTTCATCATGGGGTAGCCCAGATCGCCACTCTGGAGCGAGTCCTTCAACATCGTCTCGGCGGCGTTGGCCAGCACGGGCGACAGCTGCTCGGAAGAAACGAAGTTCGCCACCGTGACGGGGGTCAGACTCTTGTGGTTCGAGAATTCGATCTTCAGCTGGGCGAACACCTTCTTATCGTGCGGCGGCACCCCGATGGTTTCGACGAGCATGTCGACCACCCGTGGGGATTTCAGCATTTCCCGGTAGCTCACACGCGGTTGCCCCACACGGGCCTTGACTCGGAAATCCCGTTCGAGCCGGTGCCGTTTGACTTCGAGATGCAGTGTCCCCATGCCGCTCATGAGTGTCTGGCCGGTATCCTTGTCGGACTTCACTTTGAACGTCGGGTCTTCGAGTTGCAACATCTCCAGGGCGAGCGTCAGTTTGTCGCGGTCGCTGCTGGATTCCGGTTCAATGGACTGGCTGACGACCGTTTCGGCAAAAGCAATATTCTCCAGAACGATCGGATGATGCGTATCACACAGAGTATCACCCGTCTTGGTATCTTTGAGTCCAATGACCGCCACAATGTCGCCAGCGGGGGCGGAATCGACTTCTTCCAGGCCACGGTTCGGGTCGGCGTGAACGTGAAACAGTTTGGCGATATTCTCTTTCTTGTCGTGCGTCGGGTTCAGCATTCGGCTATTCGGCTTGAGAATGCCGCTGTAGACCCGAATGAAGAAGCGGTGCCCGTTCGGATGCCAGGCAGCCTTGAAGACCAGCCCGGCGAACGGTTCTTGTGGGTCGGGGTCGCGGCGTTCTTCCTTCTTATTTTTCGGGTTCGTCCCCACCACGGCGGGTCGGTCGAGCGGACAGGGCAGGTAATAGGTCACCGCATCCAGAAGGGGTTGAATGCCGATATGCTCACGGCCGCTGCCGCAGAGAACTGGGTAGATCGTTCGGCGAATCGTGAGTGTGCGGATCAGTTGACGCACGGTTTCGACGGCGGGTTCCTGGCCTTCGAGAATCGTGGTCGTGATCGTGTCCTGATCGTCGAACGCGGTGATGGTATCGAACAATTGCGTGCGGTACTTTTGGGCTTCGGCGATGCACTCTGTGGGAATCTCGGCGACCCGCACGGTGCGGCCGTGGTCCCCGGCATCGAAGAAGTAGGCTTTCTGCTCGATCAGGTCGATCACCCCGCGAAACGGTGCGGGGCTATCCTTTTCGGAGCCGTACCCGATCGGAATGATGATCGGAACAGGTTGCCCTTGTTCGACGGGATCGGGGGTGAGTCGTTCGTGTACGGTGTGAAGCGCCCGCGCGAAATTCGCGCCGACCACATCCATCTTGTTCACGAAGATCAACCGCGGCACCAAATACCGATTGGCTTGCCGCCAGACCGTTTCGGACTGGGCTTCGACCCCTTTTTGTCCGTCGAAGACCACGATGGCCCCGTCCAGTACCCGGAGGCTGCGTTCGACCTCGGCAGTAAAATCGACGTGGCCGGGCGTGTCGATCAGGTTGACGGTGTGATCGCGCCAGCGGAACGGAATACACGCGGAATAGATGGTGATTCCGCGTTGTTGTTCTTCGGGGTCGTAGTCGGTATCCGTGGTCCCTTCATCGACTCCACCAAGTTTGTGTTTGGCACCGGCGTAGTAGAGCAAATGTTCCGAAGTGGTGGTTTTCCCCGCGTCAATGTGAGCGATGACACCAATGTTACGGACCAGGCGCAAGTCCAAGCCGGAGGGAGAGTGTGATTTGGCCATCGTTGTCCTGAGTCCTTGTATCTGGGTCGTCTGGTCCTTTGTATCAAGTCACCGACAATGAAAAAGTCCTTGACCATCCCGGTGAAGCTCACACGGGGCAGCCAAGGACGGAATCGAGAGAACCCGCAATTACCAAGCGAAGTGGCTGAACGCCTTGTTGGCTTCGGCCATCTTGATGGTCTGTTCTCGCTTGGAGATGGCATCCCCTTGTTTCTGGTAGGCGGCCATCAGTTCTTCGGCGAGGCGGAGGTAGGTCGGCCGACCGGATTTGCTCCGAATGGCGGCGAGAATCCAGCGGATCGCGAGCGATTGCTGCCGTTCGCGTTTGACCTGCATGGGCACCTGGTAGTTGGCACCGCCGACCCGGCGGGATCGGACTTCCAGCACCGGCTTGACATTCTCGACGGCGGTGGTGAACACCTCAATCGGGTCCGCGTCCGGCATCCGCTTTTTGATCTGATCGAGCGCATCGTAGAAGACACGGGTGGCCGTCGCCTTCTTACCATCACGCATGAGGCAGTTGATAAATTTGCTGGCGATGACCGAGCCATACCGGATGTCCGGGGCGAGGCTCTCAGCGCTAGCGGTTCGCTTCTTGACTCCCATAATCGTTCCTGCTGCGTCAGTGGCTCAGTATGCGGTGGAAGGAATCTGCGATTCCGGGGGTTATTTGCTTTCCGATTTCTGGCCGTACTTCGAGCGTGCCTGCTTCCGTTTGCCGTCACTGCTGGTGACGGAACTGGGGGCTTGGCTGTCGAGTTTTCCACGGACGATGTGATACCGCACCCCAGGCAAGTCCCGCACCCGGCCACCACGCACGAGGACGATGGAGTGTTCTTGCAGGTTGTGGCCTTCACCGCCGATGTAGGCTGTGACTTCCACGCCGGTTGAAAGGCGTACCCGTGCGACTTTTCGGAGCGCGGAGTTCGGCTTTTTGGGTGTCATCGTCTTGACGACGGTACAGACCCCGCGTTTTTGCGGGCAGCCTTGCATGGCCGGGTGCCGAGAGCGGGAGTGCTGCGGAACCCGTGGCTTGGCAATGAGTTGGTTGATTGTCGGCATTCCGAACCTCGTAGTCCCCGCCCAGCGGCGTCACATTCTGATCGTTTACAACAACAAGCACCCACCGATGATGGTGGGTAGCATGAGCAACTTGTTCAGGAAAGAGTATTCAATCAGAATCCTCCAAACTTTCCAGAGAAGTTCGGAGGATTTTTACGAACGGGGTCAAACCCCGGCCACGCGGTCGGTGTTTTGTGGCACCGCCGCGTTTTCGTCGAAGTACGCGTTCAACACCGGAGCGTTGAGTCGGACTTCGGCTTCCTGATGGGACTTGAAGCCAGTCCCAGCCGGGATGAGGTGGCCGAGGATGACGTTTTCTTTCAGGCCGACGAGCAAGTCGACTTTGCTGGCCAGGGCGGCTTCGGTCAGCACCTTGGTCGTTTCCTGGAAGGAGGCGGCCGAGATGAAGCTATCCGACGAGACGGCGGCCTTGGTGATCCCGAGGAGTTGCACCTCGTTGGTCGCGGGCCGGGGTGTCGTATGGGTCGGCAACTTCTTCTTGCCGCCGGCGGCTTCGAGGGCCAGTCGTTCTTCCTCGAACGATTCTTTCGTGACGATCTGCCCTTCCCGGAAGGTGGAATCTCCCGCGCTGACGATCTTCACGCATTCGTTCATGAGGCGATCGTTGACTTCCTTGAAGGCAAATTTGTCCATGACGAGTCCCGGTAGTAAGCCGGTATCGCCGGTTTCGACCACCTTCACCTTCCGCAGCATCTGCGAGACGGTAATTTCGATATGTTTGTCGTCGATGTCGACCCGTTGCAGACGGTAGACGCTTTGCACTTCGCGGACGAGGTATTCTTGTACCTCCTCGACCCCCGAGACACGCAAGATGTCGTGGGGTACGAGTGGGCCATATACGAGGGGATCACCCGCCTTGACGAATTCACGGTCGTGAATCCGGAGTTGTGCCCCGGCGGGGACTTGGTGTTCGCGTTCTTCCCCGATTTCACGGCCATCTTCGGTTTCGGGTTGAATCCAGATGACCCGTTTGCCCCGTTTCTTGTCGCCGATGCGGATCTTTCCGGACACTTCCGCCATGACGGCCGGATTGCGGGGCCGTCGGGCCTCGAAGAGTTCCGTCACGCGGGGCAGCCCCCCGGTGATGTCCTGCGTCTTCGACACTTCCCGTGGCATCTTGGCCAGCAGTGTCCCGGCGGAGACTTTTTGACCGTCCGTGACTTGGAGGTTGGCCCGTTCCGGGATGAAGTACGCCCGGAGGATGTTGCCGCGTTCGTCTTCGATCTGGATTTGCGGGTGTAGGTCGCCCTTGTGTTCCATGATCGTGAGGCGTTCGATCCCGGAAACCTTATCCAGTTCCCGGCGAAGGGTTTCCCCTTCCTTGATGTCGTTGTACCGCACGCGGCCCCCATCCTCGGCGATGATGGGAATGGCGTGCGGATCCCATTTCAACAGCACCTGGCCGGCCTGAACTTCATCGCCATCTTTCACGAACAGTTCGGCCCCGTTCGGGATCGAGAAGCGTTCGATCACGGGTTGCCCCGGAGCGCGGAAGATGAGCAGTTCCCCGGTACGAGTCAGGGCGATGTTTTCCCCCTGATCGTTGGTGACGACGTTGACCCGTTCCAGCGACAGTACGCCGGGTTTCTTGGCCTTGTACTCGTTTTCGAGCGCGGCCCCGGACTTTTGCGCGACCCCACCCAGGTGGAACGTCCGCATCGTCAGCTGGGTTCCGGGCTCCCCGATGGACTGGGCGGCGATGATGCCGACGGCCATGCCGTCTTCCACCAGTGCCCCGGTGGAGAGGTCCATCCCGTAGCAGAGTCGACACACGCCCAAGCTGGCCTGGCAGGTCATCGGGCTGCGGACGGTGATTTTGTCCAAGCCGAGTCGTTCGATGAGCCGGGCCTTGTCGGGCGAGATCATCTCGTTTTCTTCGACGATCGGTTCGTTGGTCGTCGGGTGAACGATGGTATTGCGGCTGACGCGACCCCGAATCGCATCATAGAGCGGGCGATCGACTTCATCGCCTTTGTACATAATCCCCTTGGTGATCCCTTGCGTGGTGCCGCAATCGTGGGTGGTGATGACCACGTTTTGCGCGACATCGGCCAGTTTCCGGGTCAGATAACCGGAGTCCGCCGTTTTGAGAGCCGTATCGGCCAGACCCTTCCGGGCACCGTGCGTGGAGGAGAAATATTCCAACACCGTCAAACCTTCCCGGAAGTTCGACTTGATCGGTGTTTCGATGATTTCGCCGGACGGCTTCGCCATCAGACCGCGGAGCCCCGCGAGCTGGCGAATCTGCTCCTGACCACCGCGTGCCCCCGAGTGGGCCATCAGGTAGACCGGGTTCAGGTACGGCACCATCCGTCCCGTTTCATCCACGCGGCGATCGGTAGCGAGTTCCGACATCAGTTGCTTGGTGATCTTTTCGCGGGCTTCGTTCCAGTGGTCGATCGTTTTGTTGTACCGTTCCGATTCGGTGATAATCCCGCGATCGTACATCTTACGGAGCTTTTCGACTTCTTTATCTTTCTCTTTGAGCACCTGATCCTTGTTGGCGGGGGTGCGCAAGTCCGAAGCCGCGAAACTCAGGCCCGACTTGGTCGATTCCCGGAAGCCGATCTCTTTCATGCGGTCGAGCAGGTTGATGGTTTCCCGTCGTCCGACATACTGGTACGAGTCCGCGATGATGCGGTTGAGGTACTTGCTGCCCAGAGCCAGATCGTAGAACGGCATCTTGGGGTGCAGAACATCGTTGAAGAGAACCCGACCCACGGTGGTGCGGACGAGGCCGTTGTTTTTGCGGGGTAACTCTTCGGGAACGAGGGCACCGCGTTCGTTCTTGACTTCGCTGATGATCTTCTTGCTGGCGGGCAAGCGAACCTGGATACGAGCGTGCAGGCCGAGTTTCCCTTCCGCGTAGGCCAGGAAGACTTCCGCGGGGCTGTGGAATTTCATCCCGTCGCCCGCTTCGACTGCTTCGCCTTCTTCCCCTCGGGCGGCCGTGATCCAGTAACACCCCATGACGATGTCTTGCCCTGGGCTGATAATCGGGTTGCCGTTCGCGGGGCTGAAGATGTTGTGGGTGGACATCATCAGCACATAGGCTTCCACTTGCGCTTCGATCGAGAGCGGCAAGTGAACGGCCATCTGGTCGCCGTCGAAGTCGGCGTTGAACCCCTTACAGACCAAGGGGTGAATCCGAATCGCGTTTCCTTCGATCAGCACTGGCTCGAACGCCTGAATCCCGATCCGGTGCAGGGTCGGAGCCCGGTTCAATAGCACGGGGTGGCTGCGGGTCACTTCGTCGAGGATGTCCCAGACCTGATCGTCCTTCCGTTCGAGCATCTTTTTCGCGGACTTGATCGTATCGGCGTGGCCGAGTTCCTTCAGACGGCGAATGATGAACGGTTGGTACAACTCCAGGGCGATCTTCTTCGGCAAGCCGCACTGGTTGAGTTTGAGTTCCGGGCCGACGACGATGACCGAACGGGCGGAGTAATCGACCCGTTTGCCGAGCAGGTTTTCGCGGAAACGGCCTTGTTTCCCCTTAATCATGTCCGTCAAAGACTTGAGCGGACGATTGGACGATCCGAGTACGGGCCGTTTGCAACGGTTATTGTCGAACAGGGCATCGACAGACTGTTGCAGCATCCGTTTTTCGTTGCGGATGATGACTTCCGGGGCGTTCAGATCGACGAGCTTTTTGAGCCGGTTGTTCCGGTTGATGATCCGGCGGTACAGGTCGTTCAAGTCCGAGGTGGCGAAGTTCCCGGAATCGAGCAGCACCAACGGTCGCAAATCCGGGGGAATGACGGGGACGCATTCCATCACCATCCATTCGCACTTGTTCGCGGAGTCACGGAGGGACTCCACGGTTTTGAGCCGTTTGACGAGGTCTTTCATCCGCTGTTTGCTGGCTTTTTCGCCGCGGTCGAGTTCCTTACTCAGGCGGGTGCGCAGATCAACGGCCAAATCCACCAGGTTGAGTTTTTCGAGGAGCTTCTTGATGGCCTCGGCACCCATGTCGACTTCAAAGCCTTCGCCATACTCTTCCCGGCATTTGCGGTATTCTTCTTCGGTGAGAAGTTGACGTTCCTTCAGCGGAGTCTCACCGGGGTCGATGACGACGTAATCCTGGAAATAGATGATCTTTTCCAGGCTACTGGTCTTCATGTCGAGCAGCGTCCCGAGGCGGGACGGCATCGCCTTGAAGAACCAGATATGAACGACGGGGGCGGCCAATTCGATGTGCCCCATGCGCTTCCGGCGGACGCGGCTGTGAGCGACCTTGACACCGCAGCGATCGCAGATCATCCCTTTGAATTTCATCCCGCGGTATTTTCCGCAGGTGCATTCCCAGTCTTTTTCGGGTCCGAAGATCCGTTCGCAGAACAGCCCATCTTTTTCGGGGCGATAGGTGCGGTAGTTGATGGTTTCCGGCTTTTTGACTTCGCCGAAGCTCCAGGAGCGGATGTCGTGCGGGCTGGCGAGGCTGATCCGAACCGCGCCGTAGTCGTTGATCCGGTCGTAGTTCCCGGTTTCGGCGGCAGCATTAGCGGCAGTGGACATATTCTTAATCTCCCGGGTGTGGAGTGTTACAATGGGACCGAGGCACCAAACCTATCCAACGAACGTCGTATTGGGTTCTGGCCAAGGCCAAGTTGTTCTGCGGTATTGCACGGCAAACTCAGCTTCATCCATGTCAATGATTCTGACGTATTCTGCGGAAGCGGGATCTTGATCCGGCCAATGATGTCGGGCATATTGCACAAACCTCTCACGAACACCAACCCAGCCGTGGGGATCGCGTCCAATCATGAACAGTGGGAGGTTGTGAGTAATGTCTGTCAATTCTTCAATTTGCCCTTCGCTTCCCGGTTTCCAATCCCATGTCAAAGCACGAATCTCACACAGAGTCCGGTAGAGTAATTCGCCAGCTTTTTCGACTAATAAGTCGTGTTGTGGATGTGTCATGGACGTTCCTCTTCAGTTTCGTCGAGAACAGCGACATCAGTGAGTGGTGTAAACCGATACCACACGACTTCGGGTACAGGATTCACAATCACTGCCGGAATTCTCGCTCGCCCTGCAACGGTCTGCATGAGAGCGACCAACGTCCAGAAATCACGCCCACGATCCCATCGGCCAATCGCCGCTTTGGGAGACAACAACTGATCGAATGGAAGAACCGTCAAACGTATCTTGCGGCCATTCGATTCGATCTGGGTGAGAATTCCTGATAACCCCGCTTCGCGTGCGGCAACGCTCCGATGGACACCTTGAACGATCAAGTATTGTTCACCAGAGCGAATCGGATCCATGCTTTACACCCGTTTCTTCTCCAGTTGCATATTCAGGCCGAGGCCGCGGATTTCGTGGGTAAGCACGTCGAAGCTGGCGGGTGTCCCGGCTTCCAGCGTGTTTTCCCCCTTGACCATGCTTTCGTAAATCTTGGTCCGGCCTTCCACATCGTCGGACTTCACCGTCAGCAGTTCCTGGAGGATGTAGGCGGCCCCGTAGGCTTCGAGTGCCCACACTTCCATCTCTCCGAACCGCTGACCGCCGAAGCGGGCTTTCCCACCGAGCGGTTGCTGGGTGATGAGGCTGTACGGTCCCGTGGCCCGAGCGTGGACCTTGTCATCGACAAGGTGATGCAGCTTGAGCATGTACATGTAACCGACCGTGACGGGCTGTTCAAATCGCTCACCCGTGCGACCGTCATACAGAATCGACTTTCCGGTATCGGACAGTCCGGCTTCGCGGAGTGCGCCTTTGATTTCGTCTTCGGTCGCTCCGTCGAACACGGGGGTTACCGCTTTGAAACCCAGTTTCGAGGCAGCGTAACCGAGGTGCGTTTCCAGAATCTGACCGACGTTCATCCGGCTCGGCACACCGAGGGGGTTGAGGATGATGTCGACCGGCGTGCCATCCTTCAGGTATGGCATGTCCTCTTCGGGAAGAACTTTGGAGATGACCCCTTTGTTCCCGTGCCGCCCGGCCATTTTGTCGCCGACGGAGATGATCCGCTTGGTGGCGACGTAAATTTTGACCATTTGCTGAACGCCGCTGGGCAGTTCGTCGCCACGGGTCAGCGAGTGGAGTTTGCGTTCCTGCTCGTCGATGAAGAACTGAATCCGTTCCCAGTGCCGCTCGTGGATCTTTTGGGCTTTCTTGGCATTGTCCGGCGTGCGGATGTCCAGATTTTCGAGCTTAAAGGTTTTGGCCTGTTCCGCGACGGTGGCATCATCCTTTTCACTGGCGTACTGTTTGCCCGTGTTCGGATCCTTGAGTTCTTTCTTGTCGAGAACCTCTTCCAGCGCCTTGATGAACTCGCGGAACTGCTCGGCGATTTTGCTGGAGTAGGTGCCCGAAATCTCCTTCTTCCGTTTGGCCAGTTCGCGCTTTTCCTCATCCGACATGCTTGCTTGCCGGCTGAAGCGGTGCGCGGCAATGACGATCCCCTCGACACCGGATGGCACTTCGAGCGAATCATTTTTCACATCTTCGCCCGAACGACCGAAGATGGCGTGCAGGAGTTTTTCTTCGGGTGTCAGTTCGCTCCGGGATTTGGGAGACACTTTCCCGACCAGAATGTCGCCCGGCTTCACGAACGTCCCGATTCGCACGATTCCATAATCGTCGAGGTTCCCGAGGGCTTTTTGGGGGACGTTGGGAATATCGCGGGTGAACTCTTCCTTACCGAGTTTCGTTTCGCGGATTTCAATCTCGAACTCTTCGATGTGAAGCGAGGTGTAGGTATCGTTCTTCACAAGGCGTTCGCTGATGATGATCGCGTCTTCAAAGTTGTAACCTTCCCACGACATGAACGCGACCAGGGCATTCCGTCCCAGGGCCAGTTCGCCGAGGTGGGTGGCGGCTCCATCGGCAATGATGCCACCCTTCTTCACCTTCTGACCGACACGGACGATCGGCTTTTGGTTCAGGCAGGTGCGTTCATTCAAGCCGTGATATTTCCGCAGAACGTACTCGCGAACGATCTTATCTTTCTCTTCGATTTTGATCCGTTCCGCGTCCACATAGACGATCGTGCCTTCTTCCTGGGCACGCACGAGCATCCCACTGTGGCGGGCAACTTCTTTTTCCAGCCCGGTACCGACGAGAGGCGGTTCGGTCACCAGCAACGGCACCGCTTGTCGTTGCATGTTCGAGCCCATGAGGGCTCGGTTGGCATCGTCGTGTTCGAGGAACGGAATCAAACCCGCGGAGACACCGACCATCTGTTTGGGAGAAACGTCGATGTATTCAATCTCGCTCGGTTTCAGCGACATGAATTCCCCGCCTTGCCGCGCGACAACCCGATCCGCGGAGATCGATTCGCCTTCGGAATGCACGTCCGCCGGGGCCAGGACAAGCGTCTGTTCTTCATCGGCTCGCAGTTTGAGGACTTCATCGGTCAAACGCGCTTCCGTGACCTTCCGATAGGGAGTGGTCAGGAAGCCATACTCGTCGATTTCCGCGAAGATGGAGAGTGACGAAATCAGACCGATGTTCGTCCCTTCCGGTGTCTCGATCGGGCAAATCCGGCCATAGTGCGAGATGTGAACGTCGCGCACTTCAAACCCGGCCCGTTTGCGGTTCAACCCCCCTGGTCCGAGGGCGGAGAGTCGTCGTTCGTGCGTCAACTGCGCGAGCGGGTTGGTCTGGTCGACCACCTGCGAGAGTTCAGAACGACCAAAGAAATACTCAATCGCGGCCGAGACGCTCTTGGGGTTGATGAGCGTGCGTGGCGACATTTCCTCCGCATCTTTAATCGCCATCCGTTCCTGCACGGTCCGGCGGAGCTTGAGGAAACCTTTCCGCAATTCGTCCGCGGCCAGTTCGTCGATGGTCCGCAGTCGTCGGTTACCGAGGTGGTCAATGTCGTCGACTATTCCTTTCCCGGCCCGAAGGTCGAGCAGGTATTTGATAGCGTTGACGAAGTCGACCGCCCGCAGGGTCATCTCGGTTTCGGGTACATCCTGATCAAACTTCCGGTTGATACGGAAACGACCCACACGACCCAGACGGTAGCGATTCGGGTCGAGGAACTTCTCTTTGAACAGTTCCTTGGCCTTTTCCAACTGGGCCGGATTCCCAGGGCGCAGCCGCTGATAAATCTTCAGTAAAGCGGATTCATGGGAATCGGTGCCATCTTCCACGAGAGACAGTTGAACGATCGGGTCTTTGGGCGGCGACACCGCTTCGACCGCTTCAATCTGCGACGTGATGATGCGGTCTACCGCGGAGCCGGTGAACGGTTTTCCGGCATCCAGGTAAACTTCGCCGGTTTCCGGGTCGATAATATCATCGACGGCCAACATGGGGTTAATACCGGCATCCGGGTCGCCGACGAGCCGAGAGCGGGCGTTGGCATTGCTGAGGCCGACCGATTCCACGGGGAAAAACTCACGCAGTAAGTCCCCGGTACGACTGTACTTCGGGTCCATAGCCCGCAGCAGGGTGAGCGCCGAGAATTTCCCACTTTGGTCGATACGGACCCCGAGCGTGTCTTTCTTGGTGCAGTTGATTTCAATCCAGGAACCCCGTTCCGGGATAATTCGGCAAGAATGCATGTCCTTGTCCGCTTCCCGTTCGACAACGAAGTCGACCCCTGGGGAACGGTGCAACTGCGATACGACGACGCGTTCCGCTCCGTTAATAATGAACTCGCCGCCGCCGATCATAATCGGCATATCACCGAGATAGACTTCTTCCTCAACGGCGGTACCATCAGCCTTCCGCAACCGTAACCAAACACGGAACGGACGACCATAAGTGAGGCGCAGTTGTCGACATTCATCGGGGTCGTATCGAGGTTTTCCCAAGTCATATTTGACGTATTCGAGCGAAACTTTTTTGTCGTAGCTCTCGATAGGGAAAATTTCCTGCATAACGCCCTCAAGGCCCGATGGCGTTCGCCGATCGTAGGGCACATCGAGTTGCAGGAACCGATCATAAGACCGGGTCTGAATATCCGTCAGCGGCGGTACCGGAGCGGCATCGCCGAAGCGGCCGAAGTTCCGTTCATCGGTGGGGGCGATGATCCGCACAGCCGAAATGGCCATCGGGGTCGTCTCCTTACCCAAACAGGGCACGGTGTTACGCCCCACCGCCTCACCGGAAACGGGGATTGCAACAGCCGCGGGAATACGTTATTGAATTAAGAACAACTGAGGGACAGCCTCACAGCTAACCCAACGACCAAAACAACGCAACAACCCCGGTAATTCTACCAGGGTGATCAGATCCGCTTCCTGCGGTACAGGATGATGCGACAAAGGTAACACCAAACCGCGGAGCAAGTGGAAAGGAAACATTGGCACCACTGGCATCCTGGGACGACTAAAATGTCTCTACCGATTGGCCGAGCTCGGAAGAGACACACAGTCGGAAAAGCTCATAGGCTTGCAACGTACAACGTATCCTACCCAGGAGGACTGACCAAGGCCAGACCACCTGGGCAATTTTTTGCTACAGAACTTTACGCAGGCTTGATCGAGACTTTCGCGCCCGCTTCTTCCAGTTTCTTCTTAACATCTTCGGCCGTCTTCTTGTCAATGCCTTCTTTCATCGCCTTCGGTGCGCCTTCCACGGCGGCCTTGGCTTCCGCCAAGCCGAGGCCGGTCAGTTCACGGACAACCTTGATAATGCCAATCTTCTTCGCCGTGTCGAAACCCGGTTCCAGAATGACGTTAAATTCGGTCGGTTCCGCAGCAGGAGCCGCCGCGGCCGCGCCAGCGGCTGGACCAGTCATCACAACTGCGCCACCCGCTGCGGGTTCGATGTTGTATTTTTCTTTCAGGTAATCTTTGAGTTCCACTGCCTGGGCAATGGTCAGTTGGGCGAGCTTATCGCCGAGTTCCGCAATCGCGCTCATCGTACAAACCCTTTCTCACACGCTGCCGGTGAAGCGTCCGGCAATGATGCGTAATAGCCAGATTCAGAAAATCCCGCCCAACACAGAGGAGTTGGGCAAGAACAGAAGTTCCCAGTGAGCGAATCGCTCGGTTTATCCAGCAGTGGCAGGTTCGGCTGGGGCCGTCTCGCCAGTCACTTCGGGGCTCTTGTCTTCGATCGTCTTGAGGATTGATGCCAATTGGCTTCCTGGTCCCACGAGGCAACCCGCCAGATCCGACCCAGCCGAGAGCAATGCCGAGAGGACTTCACCGATCGCCTCTTCACGGGTCGGCATCTTCTTGGCCAGTTCAATATCAACGGCCTGACAATCCGCGATAGCCGTCTTAACCTTATACTTCTCAGGCAGTTTGGGATCTTTTCGAGCAGCCTTGATCTGTTCATCAACGGTGTTGCTCAGTTCTTTGACGCTCGCACCACCCCAACAGAGCAGGGTCGGACCCGACCAGACGTTTTCGACTGCAATCCCGTTCTCGCCGAGAATCTTCCGGGCGAAGGTATTCTTTACCACCTGTGCCTTAATATTCTTGGCACGCAAATTCTTCCGAAACTCATAATCGGTGCCAGCATCCACTACCAGAGGTTGGACAATAACATAGTCCTTCACCCCAGCGAACGATTTCCGCAGAATATCCAATTCAAAGGCTTTGATCTTCTTGCTCATGGTCGTGGGTCCATTGTCAATGGTCGACGGCACATTGTTTCACATCATCTCACTCTGTCGATTACAGAGCGAGATGATGAACAATGGACGATTAGACCGAAACCGGGATGCCCGGAGACATGGTGGCCGACACGACCACCCCGTTGATGTAATTTCCCTTCACCCCAGACGGTTTCGCAGCACGAACGGCTTCGACGAAGGTGATGATGTTCGCTGCAAGTTTCTCATCATCGAAACTCAACTTGCCAACACCGGCATGAATTTGCCCGGACTTATCATTCCGATATTCGACCTTGCCCGCCTTCTGCTCCTGCACCGCAACGGCGACATCCGCATTGGCGGCGATTACCGTTCCGGCTTTCGGAGTCGGCATGAGATTCCGTGGGCCAAGCACTTTCCCGAGACGTGAGACTTTCCCCATCATGTCTTGGGTCGCAATTGCCACATCAAAATCAATGAATCCCTCATTGGCCACCTTGGCGATGAGTTCATCTCCGCCAACATGATCGGCACCAGCCGCCTTGGCTTTGGCCACGTTGTCGCCCTGGCAAAATACGAGAACTCGTTTGGTTTTGCCCAAACCGTTCGGCAAGCTGACGCTCCCTCGCACCAGTTGATCGCTTTGCGTGGGGTCAATACCGAGGTTCATATGCACTTCAACTGTTTCATCGAACTTGGCACGTTTCATAGACTTCAGCATGGCCAAAGCCGGTTTTAACTGTTGAACACCTGCGTCTTTAATCTTGCGAACAATATTTTTTTGGTGATTACGCAGTTTTTTACCGCGACGCGGAGCAACACCAGGCCGCTTATTCTTCTTGGCCGTTGGCAAGGCCGCTTCCGCTTCGGCAGCCTTGACATTCGGAGCGACTGCCGGTTCGACTGGTGTAACATCAGGTACGTTAGATGGATTCTCTTCAGCCATTCCACTCACTCCAAAACTTGCGGTGAATTCCGATAAGGAATGCACCTCCCACCCAGTAAGGTCGGGTGGTGCCACCTTGGGCCATATCAGCCTGACCCATCATACAATCAGTCTTTAATTTCGAGTCCCATGCTGCGTGCTGTCCCCGCGATAATCCGCGCGGCGTGTTCCAGATCACGCGCATTCAGGTCGGCCTGTTTCTTTTTGGCGATGTCCAGAACCTGTGCTGCGGTGACGGAAAACCCTTTGTACTTACCCTTCTTCCTAGAATCGGCTGGAATCACATCCCCGCCCGCCTTCTTGGCGTGAGGAATCTTCGCGGCCAGTTTCAGAAGAATAGCAGCAGGCGGCGATTTGATCTTGAATTCAAAGCTACGGTCAGAATAGACCGTGATCACGACCGGCAGCATCAACCCTTTCATTTCCGGGTTGCCAGTCTTTTCGTTGAATTGCTTGACGAACATCCCAATGTTAACGCCGTGAGCACCAAGCGCCGGGCCAACGGGCGGTGCTGGTGTCGCCAAACCACCGGGACATTGGAGTTTAACTTGTGCGGTGACCTGTTTGGCCATGAATCCGATACCTACCTATCATGCCTCGCTGCGCGCGCCAGACCGAGGTCATGTGAGAAAATGAACAATAACACACCCCCTCCCTGCGGCTCGGAGAGGGGGTGAAAGAGAGATTTTAGCAGCTTCCCAAAATTGTCAAGTCGATACCCGGAAATTCCCACATCTAATGATGAAATCTGGGCTGGGGCATCAATTTTTGTCGACTTGCCAGTAATCTAAATCCACAGGCACTTCACGACCAAATATCGTAACGGCCACGCGGATTTTGGGCGATTCATTCGCATCTTTGGGCATGGCAATTTCTTTGACTTCACCTTCCATGTTGGCGAAGGCACCTTCCCGGATACGAACCTTATCACCTTTTTCAAAATCAAGTTTGATGACGGCCTTAGCCCCTTTGACATCCTCTTTGGTGACTTCACCTCGCATCCGCTTAACTTCAATTTCCGTCATAGGTGGAGGCGGTTTCAGCGGCCCCGTGGCCCCAACAAAATCACCAACGCCCGAAGTTTCCCGAAATAGGTAGAGGATACGGTCGTTGAATTCGACCTCGGCCATGATATAACCGGGGAATTTCTTGCGTTCCTTCGTGACCCGTTTTTCCTTGGTGATTTTTTCGCCGTTCTTCGTTTCCTTAACCTTTTTCACTTCCGTGATACGTTCGACGGGAATGACAATTTCACCGTAAAATTCTTCGAGTCCCTCAATCTTCACTCGTCGCTCAATCGCCGCCTTTATAGATTCTTCTCGCCCACTTGTGACTTTGACGACATACCAATGTTTTTTGTTGACCGGCTCTTCCGGTTCTAACTCAGCAGTCGTTTCGGTCAGAATCGATTCTGGAGATTCCTCTCGGCCGGGAATATCTGCATCAGAGTTTAGTGAAGAGTCCGCGTGCTCATCATTCAGTGCATTCGCATCGGGCGATGATGCAACCGAATCCGAGACAGCATCTCCGTGAGAAACCCCCTCTTCATCCGCAGGAAGCGGTAAATGGGGTTTCCGATTTTGGTCTGTCTCAGAATGTAAGGATTCTAAAGGTTCATCCGATATCGGAGTGTCCACAATTTCGTCTGCCATGTGCGATTACCTTGTCACTCCGACGACTGACAATGAAGTTACCAATTCGGTGCCGCGTTCTCAGCGGCTTGCTTAGTTTCAGCGGGCGAGGGTAAGACATTGATGGGATACGAGCTCAACAATGTACCCCAGAACCAATCCACCGCGAACAGGAACGCCGTAAGAAGAAATACCGTTGTGAGCACAACAATTGTATCTTGAACAAGTTGCTTCCGTGTGGACCAGGAAACCTTGTTCATTTCGGCTTCCGTCGCAATCAGGAAATCCGAAAATACTGGTACATTGACCGCCCGCCAGGACATCCAGAAAACGAGGACTGTCAAAATCAGCGGGAGGGTATATCCGACATTGGGCAACGTGGTGAACATTGTATCCGTGAAGGGAAGATCGAACACAAGAGGCCCACTGGCATCCACAAGGAACGGACTCTTACTCAGAGCGATCACGCCCGTCCAACCGATCAGCAAAAACCCGATCATTGTGTAACGACGAGTCCGAATGCCTTGTGTTTTCTTATAGCCAATCGCGGAGAACCACCCCTGTTCCTCCAGGGCAATCATCACATTCTGCCCACTCACAGAGGATAGGAAATAATAGCTACCTGCTAACAACGCGAGGGATACCAGGATCGTGATCGGTCCACCTGATGCGGCACCTTCGACATTCACGCCCACGGTACGGATGATGAAGAAGAGAACAAAGGCGAGAGTCATCACCGCGAAAATCCCGCCGCGCAACCCTTTCGGAGGGTTGGAGCCTGCAACTTTGGCACCCAAAGCGACGAATGCACCAATCACCACAACTGCTGCCATCAACACGAGAATGGTGTTGACGAAAATCCCTAATCCCAGACTGTCTAGCGTACTCGATAGCAACTGTGGGACAAGATAACCAGCCGTAAACAGTCCTGCAAAGAGGAACAGAGCCCCAAGCACACTACTCAACACGAGTTTTAAGCGCGGGTTACCAGATTGGGTCGACGTATTTGACGATTGCACAGCGGTGGCCATACCGATCCTTTCCTGGGTTCGTGGGGTTCAGGTATCCAGCAGGAACCCTTACGAACGGCATCCGAATCCTGTCGTCAGGATGGTGCCAAGCCATCGGGAGATCAGGTGCAGAGGGACTCGAACCCCCAACCTGCGGTTTTGGAGACCGCTGCTCTACCATTGAATATGCCCTTCGGGTTGATCAGTCCTTAGTCAGGAAGCCGCCAGTCTCTCAACGGGACACCGGATCAGCGAATCGTGGGAAACCAAAGGTGGCCACACTCTTTAACCAAGGGTCTTGGGGATCATCAGACCAGAATCTTAGTCACAACGCCGGAACCCACCGTCTTGCCGCCTTCGCGGATAGCGAAACGCAGACCTTCATCCATGGCAACGGGCATACCATCCATCAGTTCCACCGTGATTTTCACGTTGTCACCGGGCATACACATTTCCACGCCTTCCGGCAGTGTGATACTTCCGGTCACGTCCGTGGTACGGAAGTAGAATTGTGGCTTGTACTTGCTGAAGAACGGAGTGTGACGACCACCTTCGTCCTTACTCAGTACATAAATGTTGGCTTCAAACTTCGTGTGCGGAGTGATGGAACCGGGCTTGGCGATGACCTGTTCCCGTTCGATCCCTTCCTTGTCAATCCCTCGCAGCAGCGCACCGACGTTGTCGCCAGCAATCGCCTTATCAAGAGTCTTGTTGAACATTTCCAAGCCGGTCAATACGGTCTTGGTGTTGTTCTTCCGCAGGCCGATGATTTCGACTTCATCGCCGACTTTGGCTGTCCCGCGTTCGATCCGTCCGGTGGCCACGGTACCCCGACCTTTGATCGAAAATACGTCTTCAACGGACATCAGCAGCGGTTTATCTTCTTCACGAACCGGATCCGGAATGTAGTTATCCAGGGCATCCATCAGTTCGTCGATCGACTTCGGACCAGGATTACCATCTTTTTCCGGGTTTTCGAGGGCATCCTTCGACTGCCCCTTGATAATCGGAATCTCGTCACCGGGGAAATCGTACTTTTTGAGCAGTTCCCGAATTTCCAGCTCGACAAGTTCGAGCAATTCGGGGTCGTCCACGGTATCGACTTTGTTCATGAACACGACGATCCGGGGCACGCCGACCTGGCGGGCGAGCAGAATATGCTCACGGGTCTGGGGCATCGGACCGTCGTTGGCGGCCACCACGAGGATGGCCCCGTCCATTTGCGCGGCCCCCGTAATCATGTTTTTGATATAGTCCGCGTGGCCGGGGCAGTCGATGTGGGCATAGTGCCGCTTTTCGGTTTCGTATTCGACGTGGGAAACCGCGATGGTCACGGTTTTATTGGCATCCCGCACAATTCCGCCCTTGGCGATATCCGCGTAGGATTTCACATCCTTGAGCTTATTTTTGTAGGCTTGACGAGCCAAGATCGCCGCGGTCAGCGTCGTTTTGCCGTGGTCGATGTGACCGATGGTGCCTACGTTTAGGTGCGGCTTGGTCCGCTCAAATACGCCCTTCGCCATTGCTAGTCCTTTCCTCACAGGGATGTCTGTTGGTGAAAGGCGAAATCGTCAGCCGCCCCTGGCAGTGACACGGCCCCACCTTCTCATGTCGTTTTTCGCACATCGGCCGCAATCGTGCGGTTCGCGATCGGATCGCGCCGCGAAAGCTGCTGATGGGATTCGAACCCATGACCTCTTCCTTACCAAGGAAGTGCTCTACCAGCTGAGCTACAGCAGCAATTCTTCATAGTGTACATGGTCGCTCTTTCAATCCATGCAACACTTTTATCCCAGTGTTTAATGACTAGGAATTTTTCAACAATCCGGTCAGAGCGGGAGACGGGATTTGAACCCGCAACATCTTGCTTGGAAGGCAAGTGCTCTACCGTTGAGCTACTCCCGCGTTTCCCCTGACATTTTCGGAAGCCAAGTCTATTGTTCTACTTGCTCGCTTCGTGACAGTTGGAATATTATCTTCCCACCGTCTTGCCTTTGCTGAATGGGCAGGGAGGGATTTGAACCCCCGAACTCCGAAGAGGCCAGATTTACAGTCTGGTGCAATTGACCACTCTGCCACCTGCCCATGAACATTCTTTTCGACTCACCCGAGAGCCAGCAGTGGGATTCGAACCCACGACCTACGGTTTACAAAACCGTTGCTCTACCAACTGAGCTACGCTGGCGATGTTGCCCGTGCTCGGCGGAAAGTTAAACATTACGCATCACACGGCTGGTGTTCAAGGTGAATTTCCGGGATCTCCCCTCGTATTCCCCCGAAAATTTTCTCTCTCCCAAACAGAGACGTTTGCCGCGGAATCGGTTCGCGCTACGGAAGTTCTGTTATAGCCTGTAATTGGGACTGAATCATGGTCGTCCACGGATAAACGGTTGGGCGTTCGGGGTTGGCGGGTTCCAGGCCCGGTGAGCGCGGATAGCCTGCTACGCGGTAGAGATGGTCGCCGAGGCGTTCGAGCGGCAAAAAGTATTCTCCTGCCGGGAAATTGTGGAAGCCGGTGTGGATTTCGGCGGGTATGCGTGCCCCAGGCAGGTTGACCACGGTGATTGTCGTTCCCGCAGGCAGGCTGCCGCGGAGTGTGTGGAGGATCTGCACATCCTTTTTGGGAATATCCCCGGCTTCCGTGGAAACATTTGCCACCACAAGATCTGAGGCGGCGAGTAATTGCGCCCGTGAGAGGACGGGCACGGAACCGCGTTGTGTGACGGCGTAGCCCAGCCAGGCAATCCAGGTGACAAAGGCCAGGCTACAGAGCAGTAACCGTATACGGGCCAACATCATCGGTTCCGCCCTGGCTTGTCGCCGATCGTGAGTTCAAATTCTTCCAGGAGCATTTTGGGTATGTCGAAGAGATCGTGAAAATCTTCCGGGTCATCGCGTTCCGACTGACTGAGTCGCTCAGCGGCGATCAGGTTGAAGACGATGTGCCCAATGTCATCGGTCGTGCGGATTCCCCATTGCTGGAAGACGACGGGGGCCATCATCCCGAATTCGCGGATCGCTAATTCGCAGACACCGCGGGAGAGTTCTTCCCCGCTGACGTGATAATCCGTATCGGGGTCATCATCTTCTTCGGGCACGCGGTTGAGGAGTTCCTGAGTGAAGCCCACGCTATCGCAGATAAACTCATACGCCTCGTAGGCAAACCGCACATCGCCGCGTACCAATTCGAGGATCCTGGGGTCCACATTATGCTCCTTCATGCGTCCGAGGCTCTGCTTTCACGCGGAAAGCGATCTTCATCTTGATTTTAATTGATTCGAGAAAGCACATCCGACTCGGCGACCGGCAAACGGCGGCCATCTTCAAATTCCACGAGCAGTCGCCGGGCAAGAATCTCATGGGCGAGAATCCGGCCCTGGCCTTTGTTCGTGACGACCCGAGAACCGATGGGCGGCAAGTCCGCTAAGAACTCATCGTACACGTCCTGCTCGAACCGTAGGCAGCACTTCAACCGGCCGCAGCGCCCACTGATTTTCGTGGGGTCGAGTGTCGATTTTTGAATCTTGGCCATCCGCATCGACACGGGCGGCATTACGCTCATGTGGGTATTGCAGCACACGGGTTTTCCGCAATCTCCGTAGTCCGCCAGAAGTTTGGCTTCGTCCCGCACGCCGATTTGACGTAACTCGATGCGGGCGTGGAACTCCCGCGCCATGCTTTTCACGAGTTCTCGGAAATCGACGCGGTTTTCGGAGAGAAAATAGAAGATGATCCGTTCACCGCCGAATAAGTGTTCTACATCCACGAGTTGCATCGGCAACCGATGGTGCGCAATGAGTTGCGACGCTTTGTCATATTCTGAAGATTGCAATGCCCGGAGTTGCTGGATCTTTTCTTGATCGTCCGCACTGGCCACACGGAGAATCTGCCCCTGGGTGGGTTCGGGGATGGCCGCGATGGCCTGTGGGGTCGCGGGGCAGAGGACTTCCCCGGATTCCAGGCCGCGTTCGGTACGCAGGATCACCGACTGACCACGGGTCAGCTCCGCAACGGGAGGGTGAGCCTCAAAGATGCCGTGGAACCGCATCTGCCCGTGTCGCACGATGTAGGTACGGCGAGTGGATGGGGAAGCGGAGGACGGGTGCGACAGGTTCATTATGACGATGATAGGGCATGGGGGGTTACAAATGCAACTCAACAACGTCCTGATCGTGGAGAACATGTTCTCGGCCAACGGTTTGGCCGTCGAAAACACCCGTGCCCCACACACGGGCGGATTTCAACCCCTCTTCAAAATCCTGGTGAACGGAACCCGCGAATTCCTGCACGGTACTGCCGATCGGGCAGGTGAATGGGCTTCCCTTGTCTGCCGGTTTGCCGGGCTGTTTCGTGTAGATCCGCATGACTCCCAGTCGATCGTAAATCGCTTGCCGCAACTCCGTGATCCCCGCGTCCCGTTCGGCGGAGACGGACACGGCGGGGAAGCGATCCGCGAACGATTCGTTGGCGATTTCGAGTCGGATGTCCGCGGCCTCATCATCCGAGCGGGTGCGGACGAGTAATGTCGGTAAGGAGTAGGTAGCGGGGTCGTCATCGGTGGTCGGTCGTTCGGCGACGAGTTCCCGGCGAGCCAACTTCATACGATCGATGACGGCCTGGGTGTTCGCGGGGCCGTCATCGTCACCGAGGTCCAGAAACAGAACCGCGGCATCGGCGGCCCGCGTAATGTCCGTTACGAAACTTTCGTAATGGTCAGCGGAGATCGGCGGGAGGTCGATCAGTTGCACCCGGACATCGGCGTAGTCCATCATGCCCGGAATCGGCTCACGAGTGGTGAACGGATACGGGGCGATGGCTGGAGTTGCTTTCGTCAATTTCGCTAACAGTGTTGATTTCCCAGCGTTGGGCGGCCCCAGGAAAACGACTGTGCCCGCGCCTTGTCGCGGAATCTTGTAGGTGCCGGGGGCGGCTTTCTTCGGGCCGAGCTTTTCCTGTTCTATCTGGTCGGAAAGCTCGCTAATCCGCGTCTTCAGGTCCGCCTGCACCTTTTCGCTGGCTTTGTGCTTGGGCAGAATGACCCACATTTCCCGCAGTGCCGTGAGTTTCTCCTCGGCGGTTTTGCCCTTCTTGTAGCGGGCTTCGGCATCGTGGTATTGCGGCGGAAGATTGACAGCCATCGGCTCAACATCATGAGAAAGCGGAAGCGTTTATCGCGTGATTGTACCGAATCGAGCGGCGAGCGTGAGCCGAGTTGCCGAGGAAAACTCACAAATTGTCACACGAATCTGTTCTAACCGCGGCGGGGCGTGGGTCAGGAGGCATTCGGCACCGGCCTCACCGAGGTCATTACGCTCCAGATCGAGCCGCCGGAGGTTCCCCAGCCACGGCGAGGCCAGCAGCGATTGCAGCCCCGCAGGCCCGATCCGATTCCCGGTCAGATCGAGATGCTCCACGAGCCTCAAATGCGGGCACGCGGCGACTTCTTCCAAAAAGGGTTGGACGGCTACCAGACGGATCGCGCGAATCGGTGCCGCCGCACACAACGCCGCTCCGCCCGCGATCCAAGCCCGTCCGCTCAACGACATCGCCACGGGTTGCCCGTTTTCCCAGACCAAATCTTCCGCCGACCAACGCACGAGCAGTTCGGGTAAGTTCGTTGTCGGCATCAGTGCGATGCCGGTTTGCACCTCCGCGAGTGCGGGAGCACGGTACGAGGGCTGCCAAGCCATGCGGTTCAACTGGGTATCATTCGCCGGAAGTCTGCGCGGAAATCGCTGCAACGGCCGCCACCACATACGATGACCTCCACACACGCTCACGCCGGAAGCGGGCAGCATACCGACTCCGCTTCCCGGCAAGCAACCTCAACCCCGGTTTCCCCCATGACTCCGCTCTACGATCAGATTCAAGATGCGACCGCAGCCGTGCGGGCGCGGTGGACAGGGCAACCCACCATCGGCATCGTCCTGGGCACCGGCTTGGGGAAGCTCGCGGCCGAGATTCTGGCCGAAGCCGTTATCCCCTACGAAGAATTGCCACACTTCCCGATCAGTACCGCGCCGGGGCACAAAGGGCAGCTCGTCTGCGGAACACTCGCGGGTCAGACCGTTGTGGCCATGGAAGGGCGATTCCATTTCTACGAAGGGTACACGTTGCAGCAAATCACCTTCCCGGTGCGTGTGATGAAAGCACTCGGATGTGGAATCCTCATCGCCTCAAACGCCTGCGGCGGGATGAACCCCCAATATAGCCGGGGCGACATCATGTTGATTGAAGACCATATCAACCTGCTCGGTGCCAATCCCCTCACGGGGCCGAACGACTCTCGGCTCGGAGAACGGTTCCCCGACATGTGCCATGCTTATGATCGCGGTTTGCTGGCCGTGGCGAAGGCCGCGGCGGTAGAAGAAAAGCTCCCGGTTCAGCAGGGAGTCTATGTGGCGGTGGCCGGGCCGAACCTCGAAACCCGTGCAGAGTATCGGTTCCTGCGGGCCATCGGCGCGGATGTGGTTGGCATGAGTACGGTTCCCGAAGTGATTGTCGGGGTCCACTGCGGGATGCGGAACCTGGGCCTCTCCGTGGTCACGGATGCGTGCTTGCCGGATGCGTTGCAGCCGGTGAGCCTTGCCGAGATCATCCAAGCCGCCAACGAAGCCGAACCCAAAGTGGCTCGGCTCGTGAAACGTATTCTGGCTACGATCTAGATGGTGTTAGAATGTTATTGCGATCATGGTGATGGGGTGGGACGAACGGGGGCCGGTTGAGGCAACCCTGCTACTTCGGCTCCGGCCGCACCCACTTCGGTTTCGGGGATGTCGACAGCCAGCACTTCCAGGTCGGAAGCTAGCACCTCACCCAGGCGATCGCGGGTGGGTGGTTTGACGAACGTGACTTTCCCCAGCGATTTTGCGGCATCCTCATGAGTCAGGGTGAACCAGTCTGTCGCGGGCAGCAGATTCGGCATCTCTTGTGTATCCATCGGGGTCAGCCGTAAGAAGACCGCATCGGCACGATTGGGATACCAGTTGGGTCGAGTGGATTGCCAAGTCAGATAGCGGCTCGGCTCCTTCGGTTTCCCTGTACCGCTGACCAGAACCAGTGGAACCGATGTCGTGCCAACGATTTGCGCGAAGAGGCACTCGTTGGCATCGACTTTCACCGGAACCCATTTGCGCGGCATAATCTCATCGTCCGCCCGGACGCGGAAATCGAGTAATGCCTCTTCCAGCACCGCCGTGACGCGGGAGAGCCGCACCAGGGAGACGGCGTTGGCGCTGGATTCTCGGATCGCGGGGTCGATCGTCAGAAGCGGCCCCGTCGTCACGATTGCCGAATCGTTGATGGTCAGATCGAATCGTCGCGCCGCTTTGACCCAGACACCGCAACCACGTCCGCGAATCAGGCAGCGATCGAGTTCGATCTGCACTCCGGCTCCGTTCGTGAGTTCGGAATCATCGAACGGAGTAACACTGACAGCGGAGAACTCATCCATCGACCGGGCATCACAGGTGATGATGCAATGCTGGAGCGTGAGTTTGCGCCCACTGACGAGCGCAACCACGCTGCTCGAAACGGGGTCCGCGTCGGCATCGAGCCGCGGGAGGCGGAACTCCAAGCCATCCAGGAGCAGTTCTCCGGCGATCACCCGAAAGAGGCTGCGTTGGCGAGTCGTTGCGGGAACCAGGATCGGTTGCGTGCCGGGGAACGCTTTGATGGTGATCTTCTTGTCGATCAACACGGGTGGCACCAGCACGGGACCGTTGCCACGCACCAGGAGTTCATCATCCGCGTTCAGAGCACGGATGGCCTCTTCGAGCCGCGTAAAGGTGTTGCCGGTGGACGTTTCCGCATCGGCGGGTTGATCGGGCCACCAGACCTTGACCCGCGCATTGGCGGGCGGAGGGGGATCGAACGACGGCGGCGGCCAGGGGTGGTAGAACTTGTCGTTTGGGCTGGGGAGGAAGCGTGCCCCCACGATGACTTCGCCCCGCACCCGGACTTCACTGACGATCTTCAATCGCAGGGCATTCCAGGGGGTATCGCCGGTGAGGCCCGCCCCAGGGTCCGGCACGGCCCAAGGAGCCTGACGCAGTTCAACACCAGCGGGGTCATCCCCCCAACCGGTATCCCGGTATTCCGCCAGAGTGTAGCTGCGTCGGTTCGTGGCGAAGGGATCGACCCCAAAATAGACATTGCGTTCCTCGGTGAGGCCGGAGAACCGAGCATCGGGAGTGGCAACATCATCACGTTTGACTTTGAGAACGGCCGGGCGTGGGGCGGGGTCCATCATCATCATGGCCATCGCCGTACCGGAATCCGGCGGGGCCGGGGTGGCGAACAGGCAGTAACCCGCGGATACCTGCCAGCGGGCCTGGTCCGCCGCTTCGGCGACCACGCCTTTTTGATCCAGCAGGAACGTGCAGTGCCGGAGGCTCAAATCACCGGGCAGGGCGTTCGCGGGATCACCTGCCAGGGCACGCAGTGCAAACGCGGATTGGTGCGGCGCGAAGGCGGATTCGGTCACGCTGGCTCGCACCGATCCCACCAGTTGCGCCCCCACGGTTTGCCGCACGGCGAAATAGCAACTGGTGAGGTTGCATTCTGTGGGGGAAGTGGCCATCCGGTGTGAAACGACGGCCAACCCCGTAACGGCCACGGCTTCTAAGTCGGCTGCGGTTTCAAATCGACAACTGCGGAAGCTCACCATCTGGCACCCGGCCACCGTCAAGCCCACGGGAGCCTCGGGGCGATCGTAAACAGGGGGGCCATCGGCCAGGACGAAACGCACCCCGCTGATTTCCACGGTCGCGGTTTCCGCAATCGTGAGGGTTTGCGGTCGCACGGCACCCGACTCCCCCGGATCGAGCGGAACCGCGGCCAAGCGGATCACGGCTGGTTGGGCAGGATCTCCCGTGAGGCGCAGGGTGCGGGCCTGAACACGAATTCCGGTTGCGATCCGGGTCAGGTCGTAAACGGCACCAGCCGTGAGGGCGACTTCGAGCGTATCCTGGCCACTTTGCAACTGTTCCGCAAGGCGTTCCCCTGGTGTGCGGGGGTCGGTCCCGGTAGGGGGCATCGGTGGAACTGGGGTCATCGGCGGAGCCGAGGCTGGCAACGCCGGTAGCGTAGGAGACGGAGAAGGCAGTTCCCCCCACGATACCGTTGTGGCTTGGTGATCAGGTCGAGATACCCCCACCGCGACCGCCAGGACCACCGCCACGCCCGCAATCGCCACGGCCAACCCAAGCGGAAGCTGGGGCGGTTCCGCCGTCAGAGCCATGACCCGCGCATGGCTACCGACGTTGACATCGACGGGCAATGTTTCGGAAGGCAGATCCATCATTCGCGCGAGTGCCAGGAGATCGGCTGTCAGTTCCGCTGGTGTCTGGTAACGACGGTTGACATCCTTGGCCATCATCCGCGCGAGAATGGCCGCCAAAGCATTCGGAATGGAGGGGTTATACTCCCGAGGATCGACCACGGGTTCATGTTGATGCGCGAACAGCTTTTTCGCCGCGGTCCCCTCTGGCACGGGCGGTCGGCCAGTCAGAGCATGGTAAAAGGCGCAACCCAGGCTATAAATATCGGAGCGGACATCCACCCGGCGCGGGTCGAGTGCCTGTTCGGGGGAGATGTAGTCGAAGGTGCCGAGCGTGGTCCCGGACTGCGTCACGCCGCCATTGACGGACTGAGAGCCGGTGTGTCGAGCGAGCCCCATATCCACGATCTTCACCCGACCATCCGGGGTGATAATCAGATTGGAAGGTTTGATGTCCCGATGGACGACTCCCCGCGCGGCCGCATGGGCCAACCCCGCCGACACTTGGAGCATGTACCGCACACAATCCGCCGGAGAAATCGTCCCTCGCCGATCAATCAATGTGCGGAGATTTTCCCCTTCGATGTACTCGAAGGCGATGAAGTGCAAGCCCTGGTCTTCCCCACAGTAGAACGCCCGTGCCACGTTTTCGTGATCGAGTCGCGCGGCGGCTCGACCTTCCTGTTTGAACCGGGTGACGTTCTCCGTATCCTGCGCCATGTGCGGCGGCAGGATTTTCAACGCCACGATCCGCCCCAGTTCCAAATCGCGGGCTTTCAGCACGGCGGCCATGCCACCGGAACCCACCGTCTCCATCAGTTCAAAGTGGCCCAATCGGCGACCATCCAGCGCGGCAAGCTCGGGCGGTGATGGCGATTTCGAGCTGGTGATGATGGTGGGGGAATCATCAGAATTTGCCTCGGCCGGGAGTGATCGACTCGATCCCGTCTGCGCTGGGAGCAACGTGACGAATGAGGAACCCGGCGGACTCGCCGATGGAGAAATCGGAGCAACAGGAGGCGTGGCGGGGATTTCGGGCACGGAATCCAGATGACGGCGATTCGCCGAGGATGATGTATCCGGTGTCTCAGGTTGTGACGGTGTGCGCATTCCGATCGCACCAATTGGCTACGGGACGGGATTGGATACCCGTAACAGTTTCCATTCCCGGCTGCCAGGCGAATGGGCAACCGCCTGACAATAACATGCCCCAACCCGATGAGGGGCACGGCATCCTCACGATTCCCCGCCATTGTTGGGGTGAGGAAACCGAGTTCGATCAGCAAAAAGAATGGCTCTACCAAATTCACTATAACCCGTGGACTCCCACCGTGTCAATTCCCGACTCCGGCTGCCATGGGTGCAATTCCTGGTGAGGCAACCGCCCACGCGGTTTTTTCGGCAAGTCGGTCTGTCAGAAATTGTGGGGAAAATGATGTTAAAAGGATGGGGAATCAAGAGAAGTGAAAAACTGAAAGGCAGATCACCGATGGAGATGACCTGCCCCTCAGAGTTCGTTCTGGGGACAACCAGAAACGAAACGATACCTGACCCTGCGGGGATTCGAACCCCGGTCCCCACCTTGAAAGGGTGGTGTCCTAGGCCTCTAGACGACAGGGCCGTTGGATCAAGTAATCTAGTTTTAAGGGCTCGGAGCCAAACCGTCAACGCCGGTTCGTTGGTTCTTCGTGAAAGCTCGCAATTTCTTTGGGGTACAACGCTATATCTCATGGGAATGGGGGCCATAACTCCCCCTCTTGAGAATGAAACTAGCATTCCCCTGGTCGCATCCCCTACAATCATGGGGAGTGCGTGTTCACAATTTGCCGGAACCCACGGCCAAGCGAAGGAGTACCCGATGGCTAGCCCGAACGTGATTGAACTGACCACCGAGAACTTTAGCGAGGCGATCAACAGCGGGATGGTGGTCGTGGCCGATTTCTGGGCTCCCTGGTGCGGCCCTTGTCGGCAACTTTCCCCCGTCATTGACCGTATCGCCGATCAGTACGCCGGGAAAGTGAAAGTCGGTAAACTGAACGTCGACGAAAACGGTGACTTGGCCGTGAAATACGATGTGGCCACGATTCCCCGTGTTCTGATCTTCAAGGGGTCGGATGTCCCTGTCTTCACCCATGTTGGCACCATCTCGGATGCCGATCTGGCCAAAGTCATCGACAAGCAAGTCTAAATCCGATGTCATCATTCCCATTCCACCCCGTCCCTTATGTGGGGCCGGGGTGCGTTTTGGTGTGGTTCCCCAACTGCTTCTGGGCATCATTCTCCGATCGTAACCTGATGGGGGTGCCACCTACTGGGCGTGTGCGGAATCACCCGAGTTTGTGGGCCTGCGTCGGTGCGGCCTTGAGAACACCACAGGGAACACCACAACACCCGCAAACTTGAATCCAACTGAAGTTCTTCCCCAAAAATGCCGATCAACTTTGCGGATGATTCCGTCTGGGAGATCGGCCATGCTCGACCACACCGAACCGACCGTATCCGGGGAACTGATCGTCTGCAACGGACGGCAAATCGGGGCGACATTCTCCCTCTGCTTGCCGGTGACACTCATCGGCGCGGCGGAAACCTGCGATATTCGCCTGACCGCACCGGGGATTGCCGACATTATTGGCCTGATTGCGTTCACCCCAGCCGGGCCGGTGTTTCGCTCCTGGCAACCACGGAATACCGCCGTCAACGGCCATCCCACACGGGCGGCGATTCTTAAGCATGGGGACACCCTCCAGATTGGGCCATGCCAGTTTGAACTGGCCTGGCATGCGGAAGAACTGGTGCCGTTGATTCCGGCAGAAGCCGAGCTCATCGCGGAGTTGGTGCCTCTGGAAGAGGAGTTCACCCCGCTGGAACTCGTCGCCGAACCAGAGTGTTTTGAACTGGTTCCGATTTCGGATGAAGAATGGTCCCTGGCCCAGCGCGAGCAAGATTTGCACGAACAGGAACGCCGTGTGGCCGCTGAGCTTGACGACCGCCACCGTAAACTCGTTCAACTCCATCATCAATTGGCCGATGGTCGAGAACAATTGCGACTCGACCGTGATGCCCAGAATCAGCGGTTCTCAGCAGCCCGTGATCGGGTCAAGCAAATGAAAACCGTCGTGCAACCACTGCATCAAGCCGCCCGTGCTGAGCGGAAGAAGGTTCGCAAACTCCTTCGACAAGTCGAAGCCCAAGCCGCCGCGCAGCAACGATCCGTACAAGCCGAACGGGCGGAACTCGAACGCGAACGACAAGCCTTGCGGGAAGAAGCCCTACGTCAGGAAGCCCGGTTCGCGGACACCCGCCGCCGGCTCACCGAAGCGGCTGAACTGCTGGCCACCAATCAGAAGCGAGTCCTTGTCGATCGCCAGGAAGCCGAAACCTACACGGCTCAACGGGAACGTACCGCGGCAGAGCGTGTCCGCATCGCTGAAGCCCAGCAACAGACTTTTGAGGCTGGCCGCGAACGGTTGGAAGCCCGTGCCGCGGAACTGTTGCAGGAAATCCAACAGCTCGAAACCCGAGCCACGCAAACCCGCGCGGGACTGCAAGAACTCGAACAAAAGCGTGCCCGCATCGCCGCCGAACTGACCGAAGCCACAGTTGATCGACCCATGACCCACGTTGTGACCCTGCCCGACATCGTTCCGCTTGATCGCCGATCCGACCGCAGTGCAGACCAACTTCTACAAGATCTGCACCTCCGGGAACGCGAACTCCACCGCGAACAACTCACAGTCGCGGAGTGGAAAGCCGAATACCAATCACGTTTGGCTGATCTAGCCGATGAGCGAGCGATTCTCACGGAACAAGTGGCGGCACTGGCGGTCGCCAAGGAGCAGTGGCAATCGACGGAAATGCGGACCATCACGGAACTCGAATCGGCCGCACGAGCTGTGCATGCTTGGGAACAATCGCTGACCTTGCGGGAACGAGAAGCGGCCGCACTGGACCAACGCCGCCGCAAACAAGCCGATGATCTCTGGCAATTGCGTGTCAAACTCGAAGGCTGGCAAGCTGCGCTCATGACCTTCGAGGAAACCGCCGCCGCCGAACGCGAACGTACCGATGCGGATCTAACCGCCCGCCGGGAACAGCTCGCCCGCTGGGAAGCCGGGCTCGAACAGCTCTGCAAAAAGTGGATTGATGCCCGCTACCGGGATCGGGACGCGGTGCAGCAGGTGATGGATCAATGGGCCGCCGCCCGCACGCAACTCCTGAACGAACTGGCTGAACGGGATCGGTCCCGTGAGCAGACCTTTACCGAAGCGGTTCGACTGGCCGCCGAGGCCGCAGCGGTGGAACAGACGCGCAGCGAGTTGGAAGCCGCCCCCGCGCAACCGGGCTTGCAGGCCACCCGTCGTCTCCGGGTACTGCGCCGTAAATGGGACAAACAGTTCTCCCGTTATTTCGCGGAACTCGATAGCCGCAAGCACGCCCTGGCCGCCGAAGCCGCTGAGGCGGAAAAGCGGATTCTGGAATGGAATCGCACACTATGGGATGTCGCGGATAGCCGGATCGCACTGACCGAAGCCGAGCAGGCATCGACAGTTCGCCAACTGATCCGCGAGCGGGAAATCGAGGAACAGGCTCTGGCGTTGACCGCCGAGGAGATCCGCCGTCACCGTACCGATGTGGAACTGGCGACCATGCGAGACGAGAACGAACGCCTCGCCGCGTGCCTAATCGCCACCGGGCCACTCCCGCTCCAGGTGATCGAACCGCTGCCGACCATTCATCCCCTCACGGCCTACCGCCGTGCGGCGTGAGGCCACCGGGCCGCCATCGGGAGAATAAGCATGTTTTGACGGGCAGACATTCGCGGATGAAGGTTTGATCTGGAATCCCGAACAGGGGTTCAAAACAGTGTTTACGCTGATTTCAGAACATCATCGGGGTTGATGCCCAGTTCGCGTAACTTCATCACCAGTAACTCCTTCAATCGCCGCTCCTCATCGGCCCGGCGGGACTCTTCGATGGCGTGCTGGCGGACTTGCTCGAAGGCTTCACTGGTGCGTTGTAACTCCAACAGGATCTCGCTCACACGATCTTCCCGTGTCTGGAATTCTCGGCCATCCGAGCCAACGACCCGTAATTCATCTTGGATGCGTTCAAAACGGATGCCCAGTCTGGGACTGGTGAAACCGCCCAATAGGTGATCGATCGCAAAGAGATGATCCCCCTGGCGATGATAACCCTCGACCGAGGGGGTGTAGGGATCGATCACATAATACTCTTCCACGCCGAAACGCTCGAAAAACGCCAGTTTGGCCGCCATTTCTTCATCCGTGTTTGACGGAGATAGCACCTCAAACACCACTTGAGGAGCGAGGCCGCCTTCCAGCCATTGGCGATAACTGCCCCGGTAGCCAGCTGGCCGGCCAAACACCACCAGAATATCGGGCGCGGTCACCGTCTTCGGGTCGCCTTCCACCGGATACCAGAACAGATCCCCGGCGACGAACACATCTTGGCCCGCGTACTGTTCACGCAGTTCCCCGACTATTTTGACTATCCAATCCCATTGCAGCGTATTCTCGGCCATCGGTTGACCGTCCGTTTCCGGGTAGATGATCTCCGTTTCCGGCGGAATGTTGATGCTCATGAGTGACTCCT